>JARCMD010000257.1 GCA_030248885.1 Leptolyngbyaceae cyanobacterium MP9P1.79
GTGGATGGGTGGGGGAATATGACCCATGACTAGTAAATAGGGCAGGCTGTAGAAGTAGGTGGGTAGGACTCAAAACTCAAAACTCAAAACTATCCATCCAAGCTGGGTAGAAACTTCTGATAAGCTGCACTAGACCCACGGATGATGCAACCCCTAAGCTTTGCAAGTTAGGATGAAAGAATTAAGTAGAAATGTCCGCTCTGATGTCGAAAATCGATCGCTACTGCTTTGAACTTGCTGCTCTGTACTCGCTGGATCTATTAGATGAGCGAGAGCAAGATTCCATGAAAACCTGCTTGGCTGAACATCCAGCGTGCGAGGTGGAACTGGTAAAGTTTGCCGAAGTTGTGGCTGCGTTGCCCTATGGTGTTCTTCCGTTGCCCGTCAACCCTAATCTCAAAGATCGGTTATTTCAACGAATTGCCTCTGAGCCTTCCCCATGTGGGCGATCGGGTCTCCCACCTGACTTTTTCTTACCCTGGTTGACCTTGATTCAAACCATCGAACTACGCTGGGAACCCTATTTAGTTGAGAAAATAGAAATTGTTAATCTACACCTGGATTTTGCCAAGCGGGAGGCAATTTGTTTGCTACGGGCTGAACCAGGAATGCGGTATCCACCCCACCGCCATGCTGGAGCAGAGGAAATCTTGATGCTGGAGGGAGATTTAATCATTGATGACATCACCTATGGTGCAGGAGATTACATTTGTTCCAAAGCTGGCTCGGTTCATGCGCCCTACAGTTCCAGTGGTTGTAAGTTCCTGATTCGTGCCTCCTTTGATGACGAATTTCTGCCCTGAAGGATTGAATCGATCGAGCGTGTATCTCTTTAAACCAGGGGAGGTCGAGGGTGAGTAATTTAAGCCAGTCCGGGGACGATGCTACTCGTCAGCATCAGCAGTCTCCCAACGCGGAGCAGCATGGTCAATCTTGGGAAGATCTCGATGACACCTTGCTGAGCTTTGAGGACATTCAGTCTGAGCTGAACTACAAGCAGGCCAGGGATGCCCTGCGCGAATTGGTGAGTAAGCTGGATTTGACACCCCAGGAAAAAACTGGACTGGAGCCGGAGATTAGGGGGCTGGAGTCGATGTTGGACAAACTGGAGCGATCGGTTGTCCACATTGCAGTATTCGGCATGGTGGGGCGGGGCAAGTCCTCCTTACTCAATGCCCTGTTGGGGCGCGAAGTCTTTGCTGTTGGGCCCACCCATGGAGTGACCCAGGCGATCGAAAGTGCCGATTGGGCCATCCGCCAAGAGCGGGTTGAAGGCAGCGATCAACAAATTTTGCGGGTGGTGCTGCCTGGCGCAGACAACACCCACATTGAACTGATTGACACGCCGGGCATTGATGAAGTTGATGGTGAAAAACGCGAAGCCCTCGCCCGCCAAATCGCCAAGCAAGCCGATCTAATTCTATTTATTGTCGCAGGAGACATGACTAAGGTTGAGTATCAGGCGCTCTCGGAACTGCGCCAGGCTAGCAAACCGATCCTGTTGGTGTTCAATAAAACAGATCAGTACCCCGATGCCGATCGCCTAGCCATCTACCACAAAATTCGCGACGAGCGCGTCAAGGAATTGCTGTCGCCCGATGAAATTGTGATGGCAGCCGCTTCTCCTTTGGTTGCCAAGGCCGTGCGCCGGGGGGATGGCAAAGTTGCCGCTCAACTTAGCCGGGGGTTGCCCCAGGTTGAGGATTTGAAGCTGAAGATTTTGGAGATCCTCGATCGCGAAGGCAAATCCCTGGTGGCTCTCAACACGATGCTCTACGCCGATGATGTAAATGAGCAACTGGTGGAGCGCAAGATGGAAATTCGCGCCCGCAGTGCCAACCAGGTGATCTGGAAGGCCGTGATTACGAAGGGCGTGGCAGTTGCCCTCAACCCAATTACGGTGGTGGATATTCTCAGCAGCGCGGTCATTGATGTTGCTCTCATCCTTACCCTTTCTCGACTCTACGGCATCACGATGACTCAGCAAGGTGCCGTGGGACTGCTGCAAAAAATTGCCTTTGCCATGGGGGGCATCACAGCCAGCGAACTCTTGGCTACTCTGGGACTCAGTTCCCTCAAAGCCTTGCTGGGAGTGGCAATTCCGGTCACAGGGGGCGCATCCCTTGTGCCTTACGTATCCGTTGCCCTCACCCAAGCCGGGGTGGCAGGGGTATCGTCCTATGCGATCGGACAGGTCACCAAGGTCTATCTCGCCAATGGCGCATCCTGGGGGCCAGACGGGCCAAAGGCTGTTGTCACCCGCATTCTAGCCTCGTTGGATGAGGCATCAATTTTGTCTCGCATTAAGGATGAGTTGCGATCGAAGCTCGACTTCCACCACCGCAACCCCCCCCAGAATCTAGAGAGTGAAGAATTACAGGGATAGCGTTACTCAGGTGATTTCTGGGAAAGAAGATACCCCCACCCTTCCGATTCCTGGCATAAACTTTTCTGGAAATCTTATCAGAATCACTCCTCATTAAATCCTGAGTTGCAGAAAATACATCTGTATAGACATTAGCTTATGATCACGGTACACCTGGGGCTGTAGCTCAGATGGATAGAGCGACCGCCTCCTAAGCGGTAGGTCGAGGGTTCGAGTCCCGCCAGTCCCGTCATACTATCTGCAACTTAGAATTAGATCTTTGAAAGGCTTGCTTAGTCAGGCTTTCAAAGGTTTCAGAAAATTTCAGGTAATTGCTCAACCTCGGAAAAATGAGGGTTCCAGCTATTTTGCTACCGTATAAAACAACTTAAAAGACGAAAATTCGTGCTTTTTCTGGTCAAAAGTCATCAAAAGTAGTAGATAAAAGGTCTGTAACCCCTGATTCTTCTAGGTTGAGCAATTA
>JARCMD010000258.1 GCA_030248885.1 Leptolyngbyaceae cyanobacterium MP9P1.79
CCCACTAACCTCCCAGCTTTCAGCTACCCGTCAATTAATGATTGACAGACTACTAGACCGTAGGATGGGTATAGCCGTTCCGGCATACCAGAAAAACGATAGCGTAACCCATCCTTAGCACCACACCCATCTTGTCTAAAGGATTAACCTACGGAATCAACCTACGGAGCAGACTCTAAAACAGGAACGGTAACCCTTGGCTCTGTTGGAACTGACGAGGGCGTAGGGAAAGCTGGGGTGGATTCTGGGGCATTTTTTGCACCTAGGGCAGCGGGGGAACCTGAAGGAGCAGAGAGAATCGATCGCGGCTTCTCTATCAGTTCTGGTAAGGGAGACGACTGAACTGCCTTGGGGGAAGGAGCGCGGCGGGCTAGGGGCTTTGGTGCCATCGGCGGGGTAAGGAGCGGGGCGATCGGCGGTTTAGGCTTACGGGGCACGACAGACAGCACTTGGGCAATTTGCGCTTCCTGCTGGAGTTGCTGCGTCGAAGACACCAGCCCACTTAAGCCATTGACTAAATTCCGTAAATTAGTCCGAAAGGCGGGATCACCCGTCAACTCATCCAGATCAGAGGTGATTTTCTGCGTGTTTTGAAAGGTGGCGCGCGCAGAGTCCAGAGTTTGTTGCAGCACCAAAACATTGGTGGGGCTGTTGAGTCCATTGGAAACATCCCGAAGATTAGCGGAGGCTTGGGCAGCGTTTGCTGAAAGCGTCTCCAGGTTACGCAGTAATTGTCCCTGTTTCACCTGGTCAAGCACCGGACTCAGGGATCTAACCGTCGTTTGCAACTGCCGACTGGTCTGGTCGAGATTGTTTAGTGTAGACACCAGCGTTGTGCGATTGGTGGCGATTAAACCGTTGACTTGGCTAGCAGTTAAGCCAATTTGGTCAGCGGCGCGGCTAACTGAGTTGGTCGTGAGGCGAGCAGATGTGGAGAGGGTACCCACCTCTTGCTTCACGGCTCGCGTCAAGCTCCCCACATCATTGGTTAAGCGTGTGACTCCTGCGGCTGCTTCCGAGGCATTTTTGGTGGCGGATTGCACATTGGCAAAAAAGGCGGGGTCGCTGAACCGCTCGGTAAAGCGAATGGAAGACCTAACCAACTCTGTCACGCTGACTCCGGGTTTCCCAATCAGGCGATCGTCATTACACACAATCACTGAAGAATCGCAGTTGGCATCCAAGGGTTTTGTCTGAACAGAAGTACTGGCTAAGGTTTGCTGGGGAATAATATCAATCACCGTTTCCCCAATTAATCCCGATTGGCTGGTTTCAATCACCACATTCTGAGGAATAATCAGGTCTGCGGGGGAAATTTCGATATCCACATCTACCCCATTGGCACTAGGACGGATTTTAGTAATTTTACCTACTACCACCCCTCGGAACCGGACTGAAGCTCCTTCCTGGATACCTGCTGCGTCGGAAAACTCAGCAACGATACGGTAACTGCGTCTGCCCAAGCTGTAGCCCCGCACCCATAGAGCCAGGAGGACAAAGAAGCCAATTCCTACTAAAACGAATAATCCAGCAGACCCTTCCCGAACTGTCCGTGTACGCATATTTTCTTCTCAATGAACGATTTGAATGGGGCCATCAACACTACCAGTGAAAAACTGGCGAATTAGGGGATCATCTGTGGTGTCGAGATCGGACACGCGCCCTTGCCACTGCACTTTGCCTTTATAAAGAAATATAATCCGATCGGCGGTGCGGCGAATGGTGCTTTGTTGGTGAGTCACAATGACGTAGGTGCCACAACCGACATCTACACACTGGATCTGACGAATTAAATCTTCAATCACCGTGGAAGCGATCGGGTCTAGCCCAGCAGTTGGCTCATCGTATAGTAATATCTCTGGCGTGGCTTTGGGGTCGTCTGGATTAGACATGATGGCTCGGGCAAAACTCACCCGTTTTCGCATTCCCCCTGAAAGTTCAGCCGGGTAGCGATCGTTAATGCCACCCAACCCCACCATTTCTAATTTTTGCTCCACCAAATCCCGGATTTGTGGATGGGAAAGCTTGGAATATTGGTAAAGCAAAAAGCCCACATTTTCTTGCACGGTCAAGGAGTCGAAGAGAGCAGCTTGCTGAAACACCATACCAATTAAGATGGGGTCTGCTGCATCCTCAATTAGCCCTTGTCGGCGCTGCCCGCCGACATAAATCTCCCCCTCGTCAGGGGCGATTAAGCCAGCAATCAGGCGCAAGATTGTCGATTTACCTGTGCCAGATGGCCCGATAATTGCCAAGGCTTCGCCACGATAAATGGTGAGGTCAACTTGATCAAGAACTACGTTGGAGCCAAAAGCGATCGTAACCCCCTTAAGTTCAATTAACGGCTCAGCCATAGGAAATTTTTATTGCTGGAATGAAGGACTAATAAATGGATTAACTTGTTACCGTCTAGGTGCAGGACTGTTCAGATAGTTCATCATCTCACCTTAAGATATTCAAATTTAATTGCCCACGTCGGATGTGAAGAAACTTGACCCTAAGCGCTAGCTTTCAAGCCAGATTTCCCCGCCAACTCGATTCAGAACCTTTCGGATCGGCTCTAAGCTGAATACTATCTTGCCTTGCCTTCAGTCTGTTTTTAGGTCGAGGTACCTCTTTTGTATTGGTACAGTCAAAACTATTTAGTATCGATCGCCGCTGTTTTTTACTCTATTTAATAATGGCAATTGGCTCTTTCAAACAAGCTTTCCAGGCTCTAACCCACGAGGCGCGGCAGCAGGCAACCCGAATGCGAGGGGCTTCCAGGTCACAATCGCCTCGCACAACCCAGCGAGTGCGGGGCGCAGATCGCCGGAGCGTGCAGTGGTTCAAGTGGCTGGCACCGGGGTTGTTTGTCAAACGCTGGTTATTGTTGAGTGCCGGGGGGGTGCTATTAACGGCTCTAGGGTTAGCAATATGGGTCAAATTGACACCAATTTTTTACCTAGGGCAACTGATTGGAACTCTTTTAGACAAAATTACTGATATTTTACCAAGTCACATTAGTGGCCCGTTGGTGATTGTGTTAGGCGTGTTGCTGGTGCTGTGGGGGCAAACCCGTACCCTAAGTTCCATTACAGAAGTGCTGATGCCCGATGGGGATGGTGAACTGGTGGATGTGCTGTTGGCCCACCGTCGCCTCCATCGGGGCCCCCGCATTGTCGCGATCGGCGGCGGAACGGGCCTCTCCACCCTGCTCCGGGGCTTGAAAGAATATAGCGCCAACATTACAGCGATCGTAACTGTGGCGGATGATGGCGGCTCATCGGGGCGGTTGCGGCGGGAAATTGGTGTTCTACCTCCGGGGGATATTCGCAACTGCCTGGCAGCGCTAGCCGATGAAGAAAAGCTCGTCACAGAGTTATTTCAGTACCGCTTTCAGGCGGGGGATGGGCTGACGGGGCACAGTTTTGGCAATTTATTTCTGACGGCGATGAGTGAGGTGACAGGGGATTTGGAACAAGCGATCGCCGCCAGTTCCCAGGTGTTGGCTGTGCGAGGGCAAGTGTTTCCGGCAACCCTCAGCGATGTGCGGCTGTGGGCCAAGCTGGCAGATGGACGACGGATTGAAGGAGAGTCGAGGATTACTGCCGCCGAGGGGACGATCGTGGAAATCGGTTGTACCCCCGCCAATCCCCCCGCCTTACCCAAGGCGCTCCAAGCCATTCACGAAGCCGACTACATCATCATTGGGCCCGGTTCCCTCTACACCAGCGTCATTCCCAACTTATTGGTGCCAGAGATTCGAGAGGCGATCGCCCAGCGACAGGTGCCCCGGATCTACGTGTGCAACATTATGACGCAACCAGGGGAAACTCAGGGCTATAGCGTCGCCGACCATATTCAGGCGATCGATGCCGTTTGCCAGGAGCCATTATTCAATGCAGTCTTGGTGCAAAAACAATCGCCCTCAGCCCGCTCTCTCATTCGCTATGCCCAGGAAAGCTCTTACCCCGTAACCCTCGATCGGGATCGGGTGACAGAACTCGATCGCCGCATTGTGCTAGCGAATGTAATTGAAGAAGACGATGGCACGGGCTTGCTGCGTCACAATCCGCAACGATTGGCACGGGTCTTACTCCGTTGGTATAGTCGCACTCAGGCGCTATAATTCGACGGTTATTCCCTGGGGAGCATCTCACTTTTGCAACCCTCACCGTTCGGCTGAGCGCTCACGTCGAAGCCTAAATCCCTCTCCCAGGTGGGGAGAGGGACTTGGATCTTGCTCCCCTTCTCCCCACCTGGGAGAAGGGGCTGGGGGATGAGGGGGTTTGGCGTATCCTCTATAAAACTGAGATGCTCCCTATCCTCTGAAGATGCGATCGGCTTCCATCTTCTTGGGCTAAAACCATTTCCCTCAGAAGTTCCTGCGGAAAAACCATGAAATACTCTGTGCTTTCTCTTATACCTTCTCTGGGGGTTGGACTTTCGCTCCTCTTCAGTGCCCCTGTGCTAGCGAAACCCGCTAATGTCGGCAAATTTTTCGATCCCATTTTGCCGCGATTAAGGCAGAGTCGAGCAGTGGTTCTGCTACCCACCTACATTCCTGGACTCAAGGCAGATAGACTCTATCCAGTCATGGACTCAGAACCTTCTGAAGACGGAGGTTACGGCATTGTCCTTGGCTATGTTCCAGATTGTGGCGGTGGGTTTGCCTGTCGGTTTGGCACAATCACGGTAGGAAAAGTTATACCTGGTATGCAGTCGATCGCCCAACTCGCTGCCGACGTTAGAGATTATCTAAAATCGCCTAATTTACCCGCTCGTTCTAAAGATGTTATGGGCAACGTGACCCTAGCCAATGGGATCAAAGCCTACTTTATTCCCTGGACTGCGGGGGCAAATTGTACTGATGCTCTTGTCCTATGGGAGCAGCAGGGCTATCGCTATACCGTGGGTTTAAAGTGCGCCAACAAGCGGGATGTACTCGATATGGCAGGGTCGATGGTAAAAGTCCCCTTGCCGAGTCGTCGTCCGTAACGTGGGAAGACTCGGAACTAATGGATAGGACTGATCCAGATAATCCTGGAACGTTTAGCAAAAAGGTATATACCAAATAGCATTCAAGGACTTGGCTAGCATGACCCCATCTACCCCCATTTTTCTACCTGATGCGGTGGCAACTCACAACCTGGGAATCACTCTGGGACAGACGCTAACCGCAGGGAGCATTCTCCTGTTAGAAGGGGAGTTGGGGAGTGGCAAAACCACCTTGGTGCAGGGCATTGGAGTCGGCTTGGGAATCTTGACTGCGATCGATAGTCCCACCTTCACCCTAATTAATGAATACCTGGATGGACGAGTGCCGCTCTATCACTTTGATTTATACCGATTGCAGCCCTCAGAGGTAAGGAGCTTACAGGCAGAGATCTATTGGGAGGGTGTGGAAGTTCCCCCCGGAATTGTGGCGATCGAGTGGGCGAGTCATCTCCCCGATAAACCCACGGATTATCTTCAGGTATCCTTACGCCATAATCCTGATGGTAGCCGCCAAGTTGACCTGGTTATGAATGGTATTTTTGATCCATCATTCTTGACACAGCTTTGAAGAATGGCAATCATACTTCATAGCAATTGGGGGAGCGGGTGGTCGCCTGAGATTATCTCAGTCCTCACCCCCAACCCCTCTCCCAAAGCTTGTCATTACCAACATTTTTGAGAAATCGAAGATTTCTCAAAAATGTGAATTCTAAACCTCTTAGAAGTCCCAAATTGTTGCCCGAACCGCCCCCCTGCCCCCCAATTCTGGAGGGTTCTGAGATCGAAGTCCCCCAGAATTGGGGCCTTAAAGCCTTTCAGACATCTATGAAAAGGGGGCAAGTGCAAGATCTAAAGCATTTGTCAGACACTCTCTAAGCTTTTTAATAGATGTTGGTAATGATAAGCTCCCAAAGGGTGAGGGAGCCGATCCAGGTTTTGTTCCCTCTCCTTCGGGAGAGGGCTAGGGTGAGGGGGTTCGGATGGGTACAAGATAATCTCACGCTTCTACCGGGGAGCGATCGTACAGCAGTTCAGAGTTGGAGGATGGGTGAGCCATTACCCTTTCCAGTTTTGTTTAGCCCTGGAAAAGATTTCGTCTAATTGTTGCTCTTCATAGATCTGCCGAGAAACTTCTACATGGTTGGTTGAGTTTTGGTTTATCAGGGCTAGGAAACGCAAAGTAGTTGCCATACCCAGCTCTTTTTTGAGGGTGGCGAGTGCTTTGACTCGAAGTTGAGCATCATTCATGGTTGGGGTAGAGTCTGTCATAAGTTTCCTCTCCGAATGTAATCAACTGGATTCATTACTTCACAGGCTAACGCAAGCTTCCTGGCTTGCCGCAACAGAGCATCATCACAGGTTAGGAAAAAGTCGGCTTGGGCGTAGCTAGCACAAGCCAGATGCAAAATATCTTTTGCTGAGAACTTACCCTACTGAATTAATTCTTGGGCAAGCATATAGATAGCTGTTTCTGGTGCAATTCTAATTTGGCAGAGGGTAGAAAGTTCCAAGGCGAGGTTTTGCCGCTCCGGGAATGGACAGAGTAGAGTTTCATCTTCGTGCATAAACGACCAAATCAGTTGAGCCGTCTGAGCTTCTGCCCAATTAAAGATTTCCTGGCAGGCTAGGGCTTCAATTTGAATTCGGATCTGACTGGAGTCATCAAATCTTCGCTGAAAGCAGTTATAGTCCAAATAAATTAAGTCCATCACCTTTACTCCTCTACTCAAACTATATTATTTGGTAGCATCTGCGCTAAAAGAAATTCAAAGATATTGGACTTTATCTTCAACATCTCTTTAGATTAGATCTTTGGGCTTTGTTAAGACTGGTAGCTTTTGGTCAAACAGGGTGGACAATAACATGAAGACTTGGAGCATGTAGATTATGCGTCCCATTCGGACTTTCAACGTTTCACCGTCCCTACCACAACGCCTCGAACCCCTCCGCCAACTGGCCTACAACATCCATTGGGATTGGAATACTGAAACAAGAGACCTTTTTCGTCGTCTCGATCGCGACCTTTGGGACTCCACACGCCACAACCCCGTGCTAATGCTAGGTAGCATTAGCCAGGATCGGCTGCGGGAAGTTGCCGAAGATGAAGGCTTCCTAGCCCACATGGAGCGGGCAGCCCGTCAACTAAATGACTATATGGAAGAGCGTACTTGGTATCGCAAGCAGCAGCGGGACTTGCGCAACACCGAGCAAAACCTGGATTCAGCCATCTCCCATTTGCCCTCCCCCGTTACTCAATCCTGCTACGCCTATTTCTCGGCTGAGTTTGGGTTGACTGATTCCCTGCCCATCTACTCTGGTGGGTTGGGCGTTCTAGCTGGGGATCACCTCAAGTCCGCTAGTGACTTGGGTTTGCCCCTAGTGGGGGTGGGATTGCTGTACCAAGAGGGCTACTTTGCCCAATACCTCAATGCCGACGGCTGGCAGCAAGAACGTTACCCCATTAACGATTTCTACAATATGCCTGTCCATCCAGAACACAACCCGGATGGATCGGAGTTACGCATTGCTGTCGATTATCCAGGACGCAAAGTGTATGCGCGAGTGTGGCGCATCCAAGTGGGGATCGTGCCGCTCTACTTGCTAGACACCAATATTGAGCCGAATAATTCCTACGATCACGACATCACCGATCGCCTCTATGGGGGCGACCTGGATATGCGGATTGACCAGGAATTAATGCTAGGCATCGGGGGTGTGCAAATGCTCCACGCCTTGGGTCTGCGGCCAACGACCTATCACATGAACGAAGGGCACTCCGCATTCCTGGCTCTGGAACGCATCCGCATGATGATGGAAGCCGATGGACTCTCCTTCAGTGAAGCAGAGCAAGTCGCTAAATCCAGTCAAATCTTCACCACCCATACCCCCGTTCCCGCTGGGATCGACCTGTTCCCGCCGGATAAAATCATGCACTACCTGGGGCATTATGCCAACAGCTTTGGGCTTTCCAGGGAGCAATTCCTAGCTCTGGGCCGGGAGAATACGGGAGATTTGGCGGCACCCTTCAGCATGGCAATCTTGGCGATCAAGATGGCGACCTTTGTGAATGGAGTCAGTAAATTACACGGTGCCGTTTCACGAGGTATGTTCAGAACTCTATGGCCAAACGTGCCCTTGGAAGAGGTGCCCATTACCTCCATCACCAATGGCGTTCATGCCCGCAGTTGTGTCGCCAAGTCTACCCAGGAATTGTACGATCGCTACTTGGGCCCAAGCTGGTCTGATGCTCCCCCCGATCATCCCCTGTGGGATCGCATCAACTCCATCCCCGATGAGGAATTGTGGCGCAACCATGAGCGCTGCCGATCGGAAATGGTGGTGTTTGTCCGGGAGTGGCTGCAACGGAAGCTGCGCGATCGCAGTGCTGCCCTGGCCGAAATTGCTGAAGCTCAGGAAGTTCTTGATCCTCTAGTGCTAACCATTGGATTTGCCCGGCGCTTTGCCACCTACAAGCGAGCAACCATGTTCATGCGGGATCTAGTTCGCATCAAGAAAATTCTGTTCGCTGATTCCAAGCGATCGGTGCAATTCTTGGTCGCGGGCAAAGCCCATCCCAAGGACAGCCCCGGCAAGGAACTGATTCGCGATATCGTCCATTTCACTCGCGAAGAGGGAATGCGTCGCCATGTTGTCTTCGTCCCTGACTACGATATCCACGTATCCCGGATCATGGTCGCTGGCTGCGACGTTTGGCTCAACACGCCCCGCCGCCCCCGCGAAGCCTCTGGCACTAGCGGCATGAAAGCTTCGATGAATGGACTGCCCAACCTCAGCATTTTGGATGGCTGGTGGGATGAGGCAGATTATGTGCGTACAGGCTGGCCGATCGGCCACGGTGAAGACTACGACGACCTGGAATACCAGGATGAAGTCGAAGCGAATGCGCTCTACGACTTGCTGGAAAAAGACGTGGTGCCCCTGTTCTACGATCGGGATCAGGATGGGTTGCCGAGGGGCTGGATCGCTAAAATGAAACACGCCATCCAACTCAATTGCCCTTTTTTCAACACGGCGCGGATGGTGCGGGAGTATGCCATGCGGGGCTATTTCCCAGCTAGCGATCGATATCGGGTAATGACATCCGATAACTACGCCCCAGCGAAGGAAATGGCCCGCTGGAAGGCCAAGCTCACAGAAAACTGGGACAAAATCAAAATCGAAGAGGTGGATGTTTCCAGCACTGCCGCTGAATCTGATGCCCCAACCCTGGATAAATCTGCTCCCTTGGACATTAAAGTGAATCAGTCGATCGCCATCAAAGCTCGCGTGAACTTGGGGGCACTCACCCCCGATGATGTTCAGGTAGAACTCTTTCAGGGTTCAGTTAATCCGGCGGGAGACATCGCCAACGGTGTACCAGTGGTGATGAATTACCAAGGGCAAGATCAACAAAAATGTAGTATCTACACGATCGACTTGGCTTATACCAGTAGCGGGATGCAAGGGCTGTCGCTGCGAGTGTTGCCCAAGCACGAACATCTCAGCAGCCCCCACGACTTAGGACTGATTCTCTGGGCATAGCTTGGAGCGAAGCATCCGGCAAATAAGCCTTTGAATCGACCGGTAGAAACGTGAGATTATCTCGTACCCATCCGAACCCCCTCACCCTAGCCCTCTCCCGAAGGAGAGGGAACAAAATCCAGATCGGCTCCCCTCGCCCTCTGGGAGAGGGGTTGGGGGTGAGGGGCTGAGATAATCTCAGGCGACTACCATCGACCAGAAGGTCATTGCTCGGATGCTTCGCCCTGACCTTTTCTGGAAATTCCCTCAGCAATACTTCGGACAGTTTTTGTGGAGGTGCTGGAAACCCTGTTGTACAGCCAATATAGACCCTCACCCTAAATCCCTCTCCCAAGAGAGGAGAGGGACTTCAATCCGGCTCCCCTGCTCCCGTTCTGGGAGAAGGGGTTGGGGGATGAGGGCTAGCTATCGCAAAAATGTCCGAACTATTGCTCAGGTGACTACCCTATCTGTTTTCACAATGCTTTAAGTAAATTTGACTCGTTTGCTCTGCAACCTGTTGCCAGTCAAACTGCTTGGCTTGTTGCTTAGCCCATTGCCGAGCAGCGCTCAATTTTTGGCGATCGTTCAACAAATCAACTACTTTCTGGCTCATTGCTTCGGTATCACCCGTTGACACCAAATAGTCAGGTAATAGCATCATGGGCGCGCCAGGCGAGTCGTAGGCAATGACTGGAATTGCCGCCGCCAGCATTTCAATCACCCCAAAGGGAAATCCTTCAAAATAGGAAGGGAATATGCCCACGGAGCAGGATTTCAGCAGATCTGATAATTGACTGGAGCTATATTGTGGAATAACTTGAATCCGATTTGCTAGATACCTAGGAAATTTTGATAACACTTTTTGCTCGGATTTGTTAGTCCCTAAAAGCAGAAAGTTGACATTAGGAATTTGTTGATGAATGCCTACCAAAATATGAGGAAAATCCGTTGATCCTTTACGCGGATCAAACGTGCCAATGAAGACGACAACTGGATTTGATGGAAGTTCCGTTGAAATATCATCGAAGAGCGATCGGCGCTGCACACTCATGCCATAGGGCAGAACCATCACCTTTTCTGGGCAAATTCCCTGCCTAACTAATTCCACTTTGTCATAGTGGTTACTAACATTTACCAAATCAGCTTCTTGCACAGTTCGCTTCGCTCGTGCCACCATGCTGTTGTTTTCTGCCACATCTGCCGACCCTTTCAACCATTGCCTTAGTTGACTTTTCCAATCCTTTTCTTTAGGAAGTGGAATAGTTTCTAAGTAATGGGCTAGCAGTACCGATCGCGCCACAAATAACGGTTTGGGGTCGAATTCCTGTCGAGGGAAGGGAAGATAAATATGGTCATAATCAATAACTTGATAGTCCGATGCATATTGATGGAGGTAATTCCTTAATCCCTCAACATATCGCACCCGAAATGGTTCTCCAATGAGATGCAGAAACGGGCGATCGACAAGCTCAGGAGGCCCAATCAAATCACACGTCCATCCCAGATTACTCAACGCCTCGGCCAGTTCAATTAAAACCTTAGGCGCACCTAGTTCTTTAACCAAAGGATTGGGACTACAAAAAAGAATTTTCATTTCACCCATAAATAGGTAGACGTAATTAATTGTAAAAGGGGGAGTGGGGGCTTCGGCGTGAGCACTCAGTCGAACGGCGTTGCCCCCAGGCAGGGGGTTCCACCCCCTCCACCCCCAAAATAATCTTTAGTTTAATTGCACCTAGCTACTTACTGGATCAGCAATTAATTGGTAATAGATTGACTCCAGTTTTGTAATCACTTGATCCCAACTGTAAACCTCTTCAACCAAGGCTCGATTATACTGCCCCATTTTGAGTTGCAATGCTTGAGAAGATAGGATTTCAATTAATGCCTGGGCTAAACCTGTTGCATCACCCGGTTGAACTTTGCGCCCACCTTGCTCGGTCACCAAGTATGCCAATCCACCCGCATTAGTGCCTACCACAGGCTTTCCAGATGCCATTGCCTCAAGAGCGCTCATTCCAAAGGGTTCACCATAGGAGGGCATACAGTAAAGGGTGCATTGCTGCATCAGGGCGGGGACATGTTCGCGATCGACCCTGCCCAAGAGAGACACCTGCGATCGACACGTCATATCAGCGATGATTTGGGTCACGGATGCTTGCTCTGAACCAGAGCCAGCAATGAGTAGTTGGCAATTGGGGAGGGCATTTGCCACCGTTTGGAATGCTTCCAACAAAGTGAAAATTCCTTTGCGCCGACTTAGATGAGCCAAATAGAGGATAGTGGGTTGTGTTATTGGAGTCTCGGCAGGATGAAAGTGATGGGCATCGATCGCGTAGGGCAGGGAGTGAATGCGGCTAGGCTGCACCTCTGGTTCATAGAGCCGAGTGAGTGCGGCTGGAGTGCAAAGGAGCAGGGCGGCAGCTTGTTTTTGCTGTTGCTGATCGCACCACTCCACGAGGGGTTTGGTAAAGGTATAGGCAATGCCACCCAAAAGGGAGGTTTTGTAGGCGATTGGCTCAGCATCAGCCAGCCAACTGGGAATATAGGGGCCTAAAACTACGGGCACTCTAGTATTGAGCAACAAAAAACTGAGTCCCAACTCCACGGGCCCTAACTGATGCACAATATCTATCATGTCTTGCTGGCAAACTTGGTCAAAAATTTGCCGAACTTTGACTATGTACTCCAACGGATTTAAAGTGGAAAATTTAGTCCAAAGCTTTACAGGATGAATCTTTACACCGATAGGCAACTCTCCTTGAATCGACATTGCCGGAGTTGCCACATGGACAGTGTGCCCCCGCGCAGCCAAACGCGAGATAAATCCAAAGGCGGTGAGTCCATCTCCGTGAGGCTGAGAGTTGGTCAGGAGATCTGAAGGGTGAGAGATGAAAATATTCAACTTATGATTCATGTTTTTCATGATTCATTTAAAGGTTATCACCCATAACTCACGCTACTTTCTGTGCAGGATTTGATCATACATTTCCAAATATTGATCGCACAAAGAACTCCAATCAAATCTAGCTTTTGCAGTGAGTTGATTGGACTGTGCCTGCTGATTTCGTGCCGTTGGATTCGACTCAAAGTATAGGATTTTGTCTGACAGGGTGCCTGATTGCTGCATATTGACTAGCCCTAGATTATCGCTCTCTAAGACCCATTCTGTGAGAGAACTTTGATTCACAATAATGGGTAACCCAGCACTCATGGCTTCCAAATAAACACGAGGTAATCCTTCTGTCAAACTACACAGCACAAAATAGTCGGCGATCGTATAAACCTGGGGCATTTGAGCATAGGGAACGGTATCAAACTTATAGGAATTGGGTTGCAGTAAAGTTGCAGCAAGCTGTTTAACCTCTTCAGTTTCAGTATCCATTTGCCCAACTATCCACAGAAAGAACTGGCTGGGATCAAGTCGGGAAAATTCTTGCACCAACCAGTCCATGCGTTTGTGGCTCATATTCACAGCACCCACAGACAGAATGAGCGATCGATCGGTTGGTAAATTCCAAATTCTACGTTGATTTTGCACTGCCTCCCCGTCCAATTTCCGGGTAAAAGGCTTACAATTCAAACCTGGTGGAATGAGAAATAAATTAGGCTCTGGATAACCTGCCTCCAATCCATCTCGAAGTTGCTCTGGAGTTTGAACTTGAACATAGTCATACCTCATGTATTGAGCCGGTAACAAAGGCCCGCCATTACAAAAAAGCAACTTAAATCTTCCTCCTAAACGGCGGCGGAGGTGATACAAAACATTTGCTGGAATCCCCTCATTGAAATGCACAATGTCACAGGGCTTCGTATAACAATGCCATGCTAGCGGCACACTAAATACCACATTTTCAATCCAATAACTCCGCTGCTTGAATCTACTGAATAGAGGAGAGTCATAAATTGCAGAGTTTCGCCTAGGGGCACTAATCGGTATTGCGCCATCCAACACATCTCCTGTGCCTTGGAACAAATCAATTTTGATATCTTTTGAACTTAAGGTTTCATAAAGTTCGCGGGTAAAGGTTTCGATACCTCGGTTGATATATCCCAACCCCGGCGAAAAAAGCACAATATTACCGTGGTGCATCTAAACCCTCAAGTGGAATGGGACGGTTATCGCTTAAAAGTACTCGCTTAATAGAAGTCGGCGAAGTCCAGGAAATCGGGGTTCTCACTAATAGAAATAATTTTTTCATTAGGTTCATTTCTTTTGTGGCTGCAACCATGTCAATGATGTAGCTTAATCTAATCAAACGATATGACAGAAACTTTGATGACCAGTCAGTTTGTACTTTAGGCAAAAACTCTAGGAGGACATCATGCTTCTCTTTACTGCAACTTAAATTGCTTTGATAGCTCTTAGCTTCACTGTGAAATCTGACTTGTGTGAATATGCCTTCAGCCGTTTTTAATTGATAGTGCATTAACAAACGGATGAAAAATTCTTGATCAAAAAAGTAGTGTAAATCTTCTCTGAATCTACCTACTACGTCAAAGGCTTGAGTCCTCCAGAAAGTGCCAGATTGAGGTTGGTATCTTTTCGCCATCACTAATTCTTCCCAGCTAATGCTCGGTAAGTCTGTGATTTCTCGTAATAGCTTCCCGCACTCATCCACTTGCAGCAATCCACCCGAAAAGACCCAGCTAAAAGCAGGATCGCAAAAATGATTGGACACTCGTTGCAGGGCATTGGGAACTAATAAATCATCAGAATTTACGAAAGTAAAGACATCTCCTGTAACGTGATCAATGCCCTTATTCAACGCATGGGATTGACCCCGATCGGGTTCACTAACCCAGTATTTTAAATAAGATTCATACTTTTTAATCACATCGATCGTATTGTCAGTACTACCGCCATCAACAATAATGTATTCCAAATTGGGATAGCCTTGCAGCAACACTGAACGAATCGTTTCTTCAATGAACTTTCCCTGATTATAGGACGGAGTGACAATACTAATCTTAGGTGATAATTGAGCATAACTTATGCTCTCCACCTGTTGAGGAGTCTCCTCAGTCCAGGGGAACCCAACTCGATGGGGCGGCGGTGGCGGCAATTCACTGAGAGTTGGGCAACGCATGTTTTTGTACAACACAAAAGAGAGTTTCTGTAGCGTTTGAATCCACTGAATCACGATCGCCGACCACGGAACCGCCTTTACGAGTGAGGTAGTTAATCACTTCAGATTGATCCGCCCAATAGACTGCATCCGTATCCGGTCGCCAATCCGAATAGAGACAGGCAGGCTCTGGATAAATCAGAAACTCTCCTCCCGTTAGATTGGACGATTTACAGAAATTTGGAAAGCGAAACTTCTTGTCTAAAATATGCGAAATCACATCTGGAAGATTCAAGCGTTGCAGCTTTGTCCGAATACTGGGAGAAGCCGTCAAACCTGACCACATCGAAGGCATCATATTCGGCCGGCAGTTGGGACAAATGATAGCAATATGTCCACCGGGTCGGACAACGCGATACATCTCGTCCAACATTTTTTGGGGCCAAACACAGTGTTCTAAAACATAGAAGGAAACTGCCCAATCGGCTGAATTTTCTAGCAGAGGTGTCGTGTAAATATCACTACAAATAAAATCAGCATCTGGATAGTTTGATTGATTGATCTGAGTTTGTTTCTCACCCCAGTCAATGCCTGTGTAGCGCTCAGGATTTCCTAGATGTCTGGCAGGATGGGCAGACCCGCAACCAAAGTCAACCACCTTGGCATGGGGGGCAATTAGATCTCGCAAATAGCAATGAAACTTGTGGGTGTTAGGATGCCAGGCTTCATTGGTCGATTCAGATGTTTCCCAATAGTTGGCTTCACTGGCTTGGGCATAGAACTGACCCATGCGATCGTTTAATCGCTCAAGTTCCTGCTGATTTGGCTGAGACAGACTCGATAAAAACTGATGAATCATTACTTCTTCCTACTCATGACCCATACATGGTTAGCACTGTAAATAAGTCTCGATTATCTTTTAATTCAGCCCAAACCTTTGGGAAAAAGAGTGGCAGTAAAAGATGACGCTTCGGAACTCTTAAAGCACTCAGTGTTGCCAATCGTTGATGAATTTCAGCACAGGACTTTTCGACTTCAGTATACAACCTAATCCAATACTCAGAAGAATAGGAGCTAACAACTTCTAAAATTTCCTTACGCCTTACACCTCCCCCATTGCGAGTCTTATGAGCGGGGTGATATCGATACACAGAATAGAACTTACGAACATATTCAAATTCTGTTAGCTTTGTGGCTCTAATAAACCAATCCCAATCCAATACATAGTTATAGTCAATGTTTAATTCTCCAACACTTTCCCATAGCTTTCGAGTCCAAAATGAACTAGGCTGAGCCACGAAATCAAAATAAGTTAATTGGAATGCATCAAAGGGAGCAGTGGTTGGCACATTATTTTGGAGCGTGTCATCTCCTTCATCCTGACAAATAGTCACCGTTGCTCCATAGATTAAATGATAGTCATTGGTGCGTCCTTTAAGCCTTCTGCCAATATCTAACAGGGTTCCTGGTAGATACATATCATCTGAATTTAACCAGCAAACGATCTCTCCAGAACTGAGTTTCATCCCCTGGTTAATCGCATCCGCCTGACCTCGATCGGGCTTGGAATGCCAATACGAGAAGTGGTGTGAATACTTTTCCAGAATTTCAACAGTCTGATCTGAACTTCCTCCATCTAGCACCAATATCTCAAGACTGGGATATTGTTGTCCTATAATGGAAAGAATTGTTTCTTCGATGAATTGACCCTGATTAAAAGAAGGAATAATGACTGAAATCGAAGGGTAATTAGAAGGATGATTCATGGAATTAAGCATTTATTCTCAGAAATATCAAAAAATTCAACTACAACTATAGGTCAAGATTCCCGACTAATCTAGTTACCTTTGTTCCTAACTTTTCTTGCGTTTCTCAAAGGACACTTGAAAGATCGTTTGTATTACTCTTCTCTCCAAGCCTATACTTGTCCGCGTCTCTAAAATTATTACACGGCCACGATCGCAGACCCTTTTTCTAAGAAAGTTGGAAGTCGCTGTGTAAACCCCCTAGGAAATCAATCAATTCGACCTCTGGTTGGGGCAGTGGCGATTCATTGAAAAACGAAAAAGCTCGAAAGCCTCATTCTTTCGTTCTACTTCGCGTTATGCCTAATCTAAACCAAACGAGATAGTAGGCTTTTCAA
>JARCMD010000259.1 GCA_030248885.1 Leptolyngbyaceae cyanobacterium MP9P1.79
CCACCCCCTTTGAACTGAGCGGCGATTTGTGCCACTGTCCATTCGCCGCCGCTGGTGCGGAGGAGGTCGCGGATGGTGGCGAGTTGTGCTTTGGGTTGTTTGGGGAAGGGCGTTTGCTCAACGGGAGCGATCACGGTTGCTTCGGCTTCGATGACTCCAGTCAGCACCTGTTGAGTTTGGACTTCGTTGGGTGCCTGGTAGTCGGTACGGAGCCAGCGAATCAAGCCGTTGCGTTCTTCTTCGGCGCGATCGGCATTGAGGGCAACGAGCCGTTCCAGAATGGTTTCGTCGCTGCCGTCTTTTAGGGTGCCGTTGTTGTCTTGCAGGTCTTGCCAACCGTAAACGATCACTGACAAAGAGTAATGATCGTTTACGGTCGTGGTGGAGATGCGGTCGAAAGAGGCTTTGGAGGCTAGGGTCAGAATAGAGAAGGATAATATGAACGAGCTTCGTCAAGAGTTAGATCGGCGAATCAGTGTTGAAAGACAACACACATTAAGTTTTACGTATTGATGGCAATAGACGTACTAATTAAATTTGAAACTGGCGTGTATATATCAACCTCAGCATCTGGAACTCGAATTGATACGATTAAAGTGTAGTAAGAAAGCTGGTTGTAGCGTTCTAGATACTTCTTCTCTTTCCACCATCCACCAACCGGGTACACTGCGATCGCATCTTTTTGCGAGAGTTCAACAGCAGTGCCTTTCCAAATATCACAATGTATTGATCCACAATCTCTTGTCTTAGATCCGAGGAACCAATTTTCTTCCTCAGAGGTATCCGAAATCGCTCTGTCTCCCTCCTCCTCCCGAACAGCTTCATTAATTCGCCACTTAAAGTTATCGTAAGTTTCCAAAGAGTTTTTGACTTTGAATCGCAAGCCGTGAGAAGCATAACGATGCTTGTATGCCCATCCTCGCTCTCCAGGATTTGGCTCAATGAAGTAGGACAGAGTAACCTTTAGCTCTACATTGGCTTCTCCTAGCTGTTCTAATACGTCCCTTGGTCAAGGCAGTTTATGGAGATTCATATCTTTAGTTTTGACCCTGTTGTTCTCTAAAAAGAACGGTTGAAGTTCATCTTCAGCAATTAACGTTAGATCATTGCTGGCACTTTGAAGAGCACGGGCCAAATCAGGAACACCATAGCCATAACGTCGTACAAGGTTACGTCTATGCTTCTTTGAAGACGCGCCGTCGAAGTGAGTTCGCATAGCTGGAGTCCATTCAGCCGAGTGTACGATCAGTGCCCGTATTGTCTCTGGACGATAAGTAGGCTGCTCTGACATAATTCGTGCCGCCATATGACTGGCGAGGGCAGTAGCACAGCTTGTATCACGCATGTAGTCAAATGTCCTCAATTCTGGTCGGTAATGAGCTGTGAGAACACAAAGATCGTCAATGGACACGGCTGGATTGTGCCCATCATGCGCCATATTTCCCCCTTCAAAAACTACGTCCGGGCGAATTGGCCATTGAGTCTCCCATGTTACTGAAGTGCGGCTACGTGGAGAGAGGTCACCACCAGGTGCTAATGGTTGCCAACCAGTGTAATCAGAATCAAGAACATTCACTTTTTCGGTGTAGGCACCCACAACGAGAGGGTTCCAAGCTTGTGCAGGGTTTTCTACCATTTCAAGATCATTGACGTTGAGGTAGTTATCTAAAGCAATATCTATCAAGATATTGCCTGCTGAAATAATCATCAATCGTCGGAATTCGTTATCGTTGAAGCAAAGCTGGTCTACTGCTGATGACCAGGATGATGGTGTTCCCTTATCTGTAGAACCGTAGCCGCTCGTCACCGCCATGCAAAACACTCGACGGCGATCGGGTGCCTGAATTTCAGGTAAGGAGACTCCTTGCTCTGTAATTACACCATAAAGTTCAGGATCATTTTCACCATTAGTTGGAAGTATTTTGACTGACTCAAGACGGTGTAGAAGTTTAACCTGCCCAGATGCTAATAGTGGGTCAAGTAAGTCAGCATACAAAGCTACGCCAGCCATTGCCGTACCATGCCCATGCCAATAGATACTATCGTTAACACCCCAGGATGGTTCAACAGTGTACATATCATCCGGATCAAGTGCTAATGAAAGTAGTCGGTGAATTCTTGTTGCGCCACTATCAAGTAGGCTTATTGCTACCGCGTGTTGTCCCGGTTCAAGCAGTCGCTCGGCTAAATCTTCAGCCCAGTTAGCTTGCTCTAGCGCTCCCATCTCAAGGAATATAGATGGAATATCTTTTGCAATGCGTAGTTCTGCTACAGCATCGGAATTTTTGATAATCCGGGCCATTGACTCGATATTAGACATTACCAAAACAATCTCACGTTCAGGGAAAGTAATGGTATGCGGTTTCGTGCGAATATCTAGCCTTTGAGTAACCTGATCAAACACATTGCGCCGTTCCTTCCGGAGCCATACCTCCCACCAAGCCTCTTGCCCATCTTTTGGGAATAAATCTGGATCATCTGTAAATAAGGAGTTTACTGTCCCTATTTGGACAGTTTCTAACCGTGATACAAGTGCCTCGTTTTTAGGCTTGCCCTTCTCGGTATCTTCATCGCGATACTTCTCCACTTTCTGCAAGAAGTAGTCGATAGCTGACTCTGGAACAAACACCGTTGCTGCAACTATACCTTCCTGTTCAGGAATCTGATGGACTGCAACCAGTTCAATCTTTTTTGTTCGGTCTTCCAACTTTTCAAAAGCCTTCTCCATCAGCTTGAACTTGAAATTCAAGGTAAAACCCAGGTACTCCAGCAGCGACCTCTGGTTGACGAGAGTCTAATTGTTGACGAGCTTTTTGAATTGCTGTACCAATTGCAAGCTCTAAAGCTCTCGCATGAGCTGCTCTATCCCGCTGGGGAGGAGAGGACGAGCCGCCGCCGCTCGATGATCGTGTGTATTTCTCGCTTTCACCATTTTCAGGCAAGTAGATATGAGGAAATCTGCGTGACTGATCAGACATGCTGCAACTAAGCTTTCTTCAGTTGTTGGATATTAACGTCCCGTCGTTCCAAGATAGCCGAAAGCAGAGTTTCCTCGCCAATTTCCTCAGTATTAGATAGCACCGCTTGTTTTGCTGCCTCATCCGCAGCACGAACAATCTCAGCTAAACTCAGACCTTGTGCAGCATTCAAAATTCCTGACCAATCATTCCATTGAATCTTAAATACTGAAAGCCGCGTTTCCAACAGACGATGAATCATTTCGACCGTTGGGAATGTATATTCAATGACATCATCAAACCTCCGGAAAAGAGCCTCATCTAGCAGATTAGGATGATTAGTTGCAGCAATAATTAAACTATCACTTTCATCATTTTCTATAAACTGCAAAAAGGAGTTTAGAACACGACGAATTTCCCCTACATCGTTTGCGTTGTTGCGTTGCGTTCCAATAGCATCAAACTCATCAAAAAAGTAAACGCCTCGCGTTAGTGGCATTGCATCAAAAATCAACTTGAGGCGGCTGGCAGTTTCCCCCATAAATTTGCCAATGAGATTACTGTACATGGCAGTAAGAAGAGGAAGTTGCAATTCACCCGCCAAAGCCGCAGCAGTCATCGTTTTGCCAGAGCCAGGAGGTCCTACCAACAAAATCTTGCGGCGAGGAGACAGGTTATAGGATTGGAGACGGTTTCGCTGTTTTTGTTCTGTGAGAATGCGCTTTAGTCTGGATTCAAGCTCAGGTGAAAGCACCATATCCAACAATTTCGTATCTGGATAGCGTGCTGATAACAGATTAGCTAGTTCACCTTTCGGTTGAACTAGGGGAACTGGTCCAGTTCTACGCTCTATCGCGGAGCCACGCGCTTTGGCTTGATCAATTAACTCTCGAATTTCTTGAGCAAGTTTCCCATGACCCTGTCTTGCTTCATGCGCTGCCATTTGAAGGGCGGCAGAGTAGAACTGCTGCTCTTCGCCTTCTACATGGCTTTTTAGAAGCGCTATGATCTGACGAGCAGTAGACATGATTCAACCAACCTTCCTGAAACAGCCTAAGCGCTTTACTGTTACAGTTTATATTGTATGTCTAACTTCTTCTATAAGATTTAATTCGATTGCTTGAGAGGCTTAATAGCTAATGCTATTTGCATAGACCAACTACCTCTCCAATAGCCGGATTCTATATTTTTCTACACTCAACCCCACCAACAACATGTAGAACATTGCCTGATACGAGTCCGCGTTTTTGGGCTTCCCCGTCTTGCAGTCTTCCACCTAGGCAGCACCCTCGCGAATTGCCACCAAATCCGGCTTACCCGCCACTTTGACTGCGTGTTGTCGCCCCGGCACCTCAAACCAGTTTTCACCCTCCACAAAGACCTCCCACCCTTCGGCCTTTAGACAGGTCATACGCTGATGAAGCAGTTCCCGATGTCTGGCGCTCCATTTCGCCGAGTCAAAATTACTGGGCAGCTTCTCATAGGTGTAGTGACTGCGAAACCAGGCAGACCGCTGACATTGCAACTCGTCCGCCATCAGCTTTGCCAGCCAGGTTAGCCACACCGATGGCATTGCTTTCGATTCATAGGGAGCCATAACGCTAGAGAGGCGAAACTTACCACTTCAGGTAGCGACGATACGACGACTGCTAGGCGATCGTCCGAGCCCGCCCTTACCGTAAGCTTCAACCTCTCACATGACAAGGAAAGCTTGCCATCTGACAAGCTTCGATACGCTATCGTCGGCGTGGCTTCTTGTCATACATCGCCCGCAACACCCGCAGATACTCCGGCTCCGTCTCGATCGTCGTCCAGAGATGGTTAGTCAAAGCCAACTTCTGCTGATGCTTTTCACTGGGAAAGCGGCGATGTTCTCCCTGCGAGAACCAATGATTCACCGTGGTCACTGAACAGTCGCAGATGAACGCTAGTTCCTCCCGTGACACCTCCCAAAGCCGCAGAAATTCCTCAAGTTCCATCAATTCATTGTGCGCCAATTGCAGATAAAACCGTAACGCACACCAGTGTGTCTGAGATGGGGTTCGAGGAGCAAGAGCCATGTCAGCTAGCTTGTCAAAATGACAATTTTCAAAGTATGATACCTCAAAGAATAACAGTACATTTGAACTGACAGCCAGATAGCTAACAACTTTTTAGCCGTTTGATTCACTCGGTCGTCGCCAACATATGAGCATCATTACCATCCACTGTCGCCTCATTGCCTCTGAGCCTATTCGCCGCCACCTGTGGCACCTCATGGCTGAGCGTAATACTCCCCTGATCAACGACTTGCTGAAGTGCGTCAACCAGCATCCCGACTTTGAACTCTGGCAACGTCGAGGGACTGTCCCAGAGAAAACTGTAAAAGAGCTTTGTGAACCACTCAAAGAGGTTTACCCAGGTCAGCCTGTACGTGCTATGCCTCTGCGATCCAGATGGTCACATACACTTATGAGTCATGGCTGGCAGTCCAAAAGACCCGTCGCCTCCGTCTCGATGGTAAACAACGTCGGCTGAATGTGGTCAAAAGTGACGTTGAGCTACTTGAACTCAGTGGTTCCAGCCTTGAAGCCATCCAACATCAGGCGCAAGCTTTGCTTAATCAATTTGAGGCAGCACCAGAAACTCAAGCAACTCCCAATGCCAAAAAGCGTAAGAAAGCCCACAGCAGGCTAACGTTCCCGCCAAGGGTGGCTTGATGGCTCGTTTATTTGCAGCCTATGACACGACAGATGACCTCTTAACCCGATGCGCGATCGCTCACCTCATTAAAAATGGCTGCAAAATTTCTGAAGCGGAAGAAGACCCAGAGAAATTTGCCCACCGCATCCATCGTAAGCAGAAGGAAAGAGAGCAACTTGAGGCACAGCTTCAGGCTCGCTTACCTAAAGGGCGAGATCTCACTGGCGAAGATTTTTTGGAGACACTGGCGATCGCGACGCAACAGCTTCCGGCTAGCGTTTCCCAGTCACGAGAATGGCAAGCCAAACTGTTAACCCGACCCGCGTCCTTACCCTATCCCATCCTTTCCGATGCGACGGAGCTACGCTGGAGCAAAACCGCCAAAGGTAGAATTGCCGTTAATTTCAATGACCTTGACAAGTTTCTCAAGGCGACTGATCCTGACCTTCAAGCCTGGTTTAAAACCCAGAAAGAGTATCCCTTCCGGCTATACTGCGACCAACGGCAACTACCCCTCTTCCAGCGCTTTTTAACCGATTGGCAAGCGTATCAAGCTAATAAAGACGACTATCCAGCAGGCTTACTGACGCTCAGTTCAGCCCTGCTGGCTTGGAGAGAAGGCGAAGGCAACGGTGATCCCTGGAACGTGAATCATCTCGCCCTCCATTGTTCCTTTGAGACGCGTTTGATGACCGCAGAAGGCACTCTAGCAGTCCAGCAGGAGAAAGTCGCGAAAGCCCTCAAAAACCTGACTCATGCTAAGCCCGATCCGCGCAACCACTCGACGCTTAAGCGCTTGCAGCATTTACCCGAACGTCCTAGTAAGATGCCCTACCAGGGGCATGCCGAAATTCTGGTTGGTCTGAGTGTTGGGTTGGCTCACCCGATCACAGCAGCCGTCGTAAATGGCAGGACGGGAGAAGTCTTAACCGTTCGCACGCCTCGTACCTTGCTAGGCGATCGCTACCCCCTGCTCCACCGCCAACGTCACCGGCAGCAACAAAACGCCTTAAAGCGCCACAAAAATCAGAAACGTGGTGTGGCCTACCAACCATCAGAAGCAGAACTGGGTCAATACGTTGACCGTCTGCTGGCAAAAGCAATTATTCAACTCGCTCAAGCCTATCAAACAGGGAGCATTGTGATCCCCAACCTGACGCACCTTCGAGAGTTACTAAACAGTGAGATCACAGCCAAGGCAGAACAAAGGTGTCCTGGATCAGTGGAAGCTCAAGACAGATATGCCAGGGACTATCGCGTCAGCATTCATCGCTGGAGCTACAACAGACTCATGGCAGCTATTTGTAGCAACGCTCAACAACTGGGTATTACGATTGAGTCAGGCTTTCAGCCGCTCCAAGGCGACCCGCAAACGCAAGCAAAAGATGTGGCGATCGCTGCTTATCATGCACGAGCGATCGCCACAAGATAAGCTCGTTTTCAGTACATTTGCACCTAGACAAGTTAATATTTGATTCAACAGCGCCGCAGTTCAAGCTTTCTAAGCTGCTGAACTGTGAAAAATAAGGGTCAGTTTGGTCGTCGTGAGGCGACTGTGCTTTCCGACCCTGGTCACTGTCCACTCACTGACTGTCATCCTGGTGCAAGTTTTGTCGAAGCTCGTATGGGGATGGGAAGTTGCCTTTGTTGAAGCCGTTCTTCAAATGTAACGCAGGTGCGCACCCAGCAGAAGTGAGTCAAGCCTTCACTCAGTGAAGGTACAGGAGCACCCTCTTCATCTACTTGTTGAGGTCTATGTGACTGAAGTGGCAGTGACGCAATCGCCTCCGCTCAAGGAGGAGTCCTCCATCATTTTTGGCAAACCGAAGCTAGGGCGAAATCCCTGGGGGTTTTGCCAAAACCTCAAAACCTTCTACTGGCAAAGCTTTCATTCATTTGAAAGTTGCCTAAGTGAGCGTCCAAGAAAGTCGAAAGAGTACTTTTGAGACAGGTTTGCCAAAAGCACGCCTGGAGACCTTACAGGAAAGGGATTCTAGCGCTGGGTGCCGCCCTCGCCTTCCCAGAAATGGGTGGGCTGAAAG
>JARCMD010000260.1 GCA_030248885.1 Leptolyngbyaceae cyanobacterium MP9P1.79
CGTTAGCTGTCTGCCTTAATTAATAAGTGATAATGCTAGAGTAAAACGAGTGTTTAGAAATAATTGTCGTGGCTAATGACCTTACAAACTCGCAGCTTGGTCGCCAAAATATCCTCAATAACCGTTATGCTCTAGAAAAAATTGAGGAACATTTGGGGTTAGGGGGTGTTCGCTTTCAGGATACTGTGTTTTTTACTAAGCAGCAGTTAGCAACGCTTTTTAATGTTAATGATGTCACCATTGAAAGATACATAACTAGTCACGGTGAAGAACTGAGAAATAATGGCTATAAGGTGCTCAAGGGGGAGGCTCTTAAGAATTTCCTTGACACTACGGGTGGTATCCTCATCAATGAGGGTAGCAAAATAACAGTCTTAGGTATATTTACCTTTCGGGCATCTCTCAATATTGCTATGCTTCTCACAGAGAGTGATCGCGCCCGTATGATCCGCTCTCGTATCCTTGATATTGTGATTGAAGTAGTAGCAGAGCGATCAGGAGGACACACTAGATATATTAATCAACGGGATTGCAATTATCTGCCTTCTGCCTATCAAGAATTTAGTTATCGTCAAGTTTTTACCAACGCTTTAGATTCATATTTAGATATGGGAAAAGCTAAATATGGCATCTTTACAAATAAGATTTACCAACTGGTATTTCAGGAAAATGCTCAAGAATACAGGCAAATTTTAAATCTGGAGAGAAAAGATAAAGTACGCGATACTCTCTATGCTGAGGTTCTCAGGGCAATTGCTAGTGTAGAAAATGGTCTAGCGCAGGAAATGAAAGTTAAATCAGCACAACTAGGACGTAAACTCCAGTCTTCAGAATTGGATCATTTGATTGAACTTGCAGGGAATAACCCTTATCTCAAACCTATTATTGAAGATGCCCGTACCAAAATGGCAAGTCGAGATCTTAGTTTTAGAGATGCTCTACATCAAAAATTAATATCCTATATTCAAACCGTTCCAGAATCTGATTTCGAGAAATTCTTAGGCGAAGCTAGTAGATCATTACAAGAGCAACTAGCCGATCCCGAAGCATTGGCAGTTTTCCAGCGCCTCAAAGATAGATAGGTAATGGATGAAATAATTTTATACTTTGATGTTAGCCATGCAATTGAAGTTCATGACTGGATTATCGATAATTCAGGTGGTCTAGCTGGAATCAACAATCTAGGATTGCTAGAAAGCCCCCTTGAACATATTCAAAATGATAACTACTATCCGAAAATAGTAGATAAATTAACTCACTTAGTATTTTCTATAATTAAATTTCATGCTTTCATAGATGGCAATAAGCGTTCTAGTATTGCATTAGGTAGCTATTTTTTGAAATTGAATGGTTATGATTATACAGTAAAAAAATTTGTGTTAAAAATGGAGAATATTGCGGTTTGGGTGGCAGAAGGGAAAATTAGTAAGGAACTGCTAGCAGATGTTATTGAGTCGTTAATCTATGAAGATAATTTCAGTGAATCGCTAAAGCTCAATATTTTACTTGCCATATCAGACTGAGGTTTACTCTGTAAATATCAGCGCGATCGTTGAACTTGTAGGTTGGGTTGACGAAAGAAACCCAACAACTTCTCACCTGAATGATTCCATCACTTCACTGCCTATCCTATTGATTTGCCGGATATTATGGAGAAGTTCAAGGAGTAGCGATCGGGAGTCAACCTATGCAAGCCATCCTATTGAGTAGTGAAGAAGTTGCAAAACGCGCCTACCGAATCTACGAGAGCAAAATCCGGCAGAAGGTTGAGACAGAGGAGAATATCGGCAAAATGGTCATCATCAATGTCGAGACAGGTGACTATGAAGTTGATGAAACAGGTCTACAAGCAGCAAAAAATCTCCAGGCAAAGTTCCCCTATGCAAGATTGTTTGGAATCCGCATCGGCTATAATGTGGCGGCTTCTTTCGGCGGTGTGATGGAGCGGGTGAGTAGTGATTTCCTGTATTGTGACTGATAGACATGCGATCGTCTCGTTAACCTTTCTCCTGGGCAATAGCTCGACGTTCCCGATCGAGTTCGTTGTGGACACAGGGTTTACTGATCACCTTTGCTTGCCGCCAGAAGCAGTAAATCTACTCAGACTCCCGTTTCTATACAATCTGCCCGCGAACTTGGCAGATAACAGTTCAGTCTTTTTGCCTGTTCATCAAGCGACGATCTTTTGGGATGGAGTGGAACGGGATGTTCGTGTGTTTGTTACAGGGCGACGACCTTTGATTGGAACTGCTCTACTTGATGACCAAGAACTGATGATTCAGTTTACAGAGGGTGGGTTGGTAACGATTGATGAATTGTAAACACCAATATGGCTCACAGGCTAACAACCCGGTTGGAGCGGACTAGCGAGAGGTCTTGGTTAGATTGCAGGGGTTATTGGTAGTGCGATCGTTGATCTTGTAGGTTGGGTTGACGAAGGAAACCAACAACCTCTCATCTCATCTGAATGATTCCATCACTTTAACGATCGCCAGCTAACTGTTGCGTTTACAGGAAAGATTGGCGATCGTTGGCTTCATTTCAATGCTATCTACCGCCGATGAAGCTCACTATTCCACGGAACTGGTATCAAGTGTTAAGGCTTGGGAACACTAAAACTACTAGTTCCGTGGAATAAGGTCGCTGGAGCCGACCCATGAGAGATCCCGGTGAAGACCAACGATGAGGGTTAACTGTAAGGATGAGGGTTAACTGTAAGGCTAGCCGCCCATCAACAGGCGTTGCTGGAGGCGATCGAATCTCGCTTAGTGCAGAGTAGGGCGATCGTTAGACCACACCTGGAATTGGAATAATCAATGTGATAAGTAGCCGTGCCAAAATAAAGTTAATGCCTTTGTGGGCGAAAAGTGTATGTAATGGGCAAATTACTCGATTTCCTATGTTTAGTTTATTTATACTTAGCTACTTAAAGAGATTACTAACCAACGAAATACTCGTGGAAATAGATTTTCATCAAAGCGATCGGCTTGATGAAAAAAGTCTATCAAAACCTGCCCTTACCAAACGTTGAATTTTCCCGAAAATTACCTAAGTTAGTTGAAAGGATGACAATGACAACTCTCACAATTGAGCAATTGAAAGAACTTGATGTGCCTGTGATTGTGGCAAATCAAGAAGGAAATGTGGTTGATGTGAATATGCATTTTGAAAATGTTTTTGGATGGAGTGTCCAAGAAATTCTTGGTCAGCCGTTGACAGTGATCCTTCCTGCAATATTTCAGGATTCTCATAATTTGGGATTTGCCCGTTTTACTGCTACTGGAAATTCCACCATTCTCAATCATCCACTACTTCTTAAGGCTGTTACGAAAGATGGGCGAGAACTTGAATCGGAGCATTTCATCATTGCTGAGAAGCAGGAGGGTCAGTGGCTTTTTGCTGCAACATTGCGTCCTTTGGGAATTGAGTAATTTTATAGGAATTTGAGAGTTTTAGGTGTCTAACGCAGATCTCCAAATTAACCAACTTCGGGCAACCCTAAGCAAAATGGAAATTGCTCTTAGTACGGTTGAGGAATGTATTGTTTGGACAAACTCTCATGGACAGATCAAGTGGTGTAATGCCTCTTTTGAGCGACTGCTGGGTCAACCTCGGTTGTTTATTTTGGGGACATTGTTATTTGAAAAGTTGCCTTTGTTACTAGATAGGCAATTGGTTGATGTGAATGACCATCCTGTTGAGATAGCTCTGCAAACAAAAAGGAATGGAAAGCAGGATTATGAGTTTCAGCGATCGAGTCAACTTTTGATTCTGGAAATTGCCTGGGCATTTGTGGAGACTGGCAATAATCTTAATACAGATGATGACTCTGCAAGTGCTGTTTTGGTATTGAGGGATGTTACGCAGCAGAGACAGTCAGAGCGCAGGCAGCAAGAAGTCAACGAATTATTGGAGCAACAAGTTGCTCAACGGACTCAGGAGTTGGGTGAAGCGAATGCTCGTCTCCAGAGTGAAGCAGCCCAGTTGCAAAAACTATTTGATGAATTACAAACAACCCAGGCTCACCTATTACAAGCAGAAAAAATGTCCAGCTTGGGTCAGTTGGTGGCAGGAATTGCACATGAAATCAACAACCCGGTCAACTTCATTCATGGCAATCTAACGCATGTAGAAAACTATGCTGAAAACCTATTGAGGCTTGCACGAATATATCAAAAATATTACCCTAATCCGGCATCTGAAATTGTCTCAGAAGCGGAATCGATTGACCTGGATTTTTTGCAGGAAGATTTGCCCAAACTTCTTAAGTCGATGAAAGTGGGTACTGACCGAATTCGTGATATTGTACTTTCGCTCCGCAACTTCTCCCGCATGGATGAAGCTGAATTCAAGACCATCAATATTCATGAAGGCATTGACAGTACGCTACTGATTCTCCAGCATCGCTTGAAGTCTAAACCAGAACGTTTAGAAATTGAAGTCATTCGAGATTTCGGCAGCTTGCCTCCGATCGAGTGCTATCCTGGGCAACTCAACCAAGTATTCATGAATATCCTGACAAACGCGATCGATGCAATTGAAGAACTTTATACCAAACAGACGCAATATAAAAATCCCTATAATGCTGGTTGTATTATTATTTGCACATCTATAGTTGATCAACAATGGGTGAAAATAGCAATTACTGATAATGGATTGGGTATGCCTGAACAGGTTCAACAGCAGATTTTCAATCCGTTCTTCACTACAAAGCCTATTGGTAAAGGAACAGGCATGGGCATGTCGATCAGTTATCAGATTGTAGTCGAGAGGCATGGCGGTAAATTGGATTGTTTCTCTAAAGTGGGGGAAGGAACGGAGTTTGTTATTCAAATCCCTGTCAAACGATAAGTCTGTAATGCGGTCTAACCAACGGATTGCAGCAGACGATTGTGATGACTAGGAATTGAGATTGGGTTTACCTGCCGCCGCCGCTGAATGTAGTCGTTCCACGGAACTGGTATGAAGCGTTAGGGCTGGGGAACACTAAAACTGCCAGTCCTGTAGGACACGATCGCTGGAGCCGACACATGAGAGATCCTGGTGAAGACTAACGATGAGGGTTAACTGTGAGGCTAGCCGCCCATCAACAGGCGTTGCTGGAGGCGATCGAATTTAGCGGGTACAGGTTAGGGCGAAAGAAACTCGATCGCCAATAGCACAACGATGGCATTCCCCTCCCACCACACAAAAAATTCGATCGCACTCTTATATGAGAAACGATCGTGCTTAATACTACCCAAAGTCCGATCGCCCTAACGAAGACTGATAAGTGCTCGCCGCTTTCCGGATGTTCAGTAAACTTCGTCATGACTGTCAATATCGATCAACAAAATCTCTTCATCTCTTGACTCTGGATTTTCAACAAAGTCAAATACAATCCGGCAGTCATATGCCACACTACAAGCCCATGATCCAGTTAACTGACCTTTGAGTTTGTGTGTTTGCAACGACGGCTCGAAGGAGTTTTCTGCCAAACTTTTCAACACGGCTTCAACTTTGGACTATAATTCTGGGCGTTTACGGATGAGAGTTTTATATGAGCGTTTGAATGATGAAGCAAACGTGATGATTTTCAACGATTTAGCTCCAAGATCGCTTCATCAATAGTGCCTCGGAAAACATGACCAGCCTGGCAATCTTTTTTGGCTTGGGAAATATTGGTTGCAATTTCGCTGCGCCGACGGTCGCCCAGTCTACGTTGCAGAATATTTAACAGGGCAATCTGGTCATCTGGAGGCAGTGCCTCAATTTCATCTAGGATATTGTCAAACGTTGAGATCTGCATAGTGATTGAGGTTGGATGAGATGGTGGCGTGATAACGCATTTTCACTTTAACTCTCGATCGCACTCCCACTCCACCTAAAAACCGATCGCCCTCCTACCCCACGAAAAATACGATCGCACTTCCACTCCACAAAAATCCGATCGCACCTCCAAAACAAAGCAACCCGATCGCCAATGGTAATAAAGATCGCACCTCAACTACATGAAAAATCCGATCGCACCTCAACAAATAATCCCGATCGCAACTAGCAAAACGATTGCACTCAACAAAGAAATCCGATCGCCAATGCTCTAACGATCGCCCCCTATCTATCGGGCTTCTCGTTGAGCGCCAATAGTAGAACAATCGCACCCCCACAACATATACCAAAATTGAGGAGTGATCACTCAACAGCTTTGTTTAGTAGTTGGGGTCTTGGCTGATCTGGGTCAGGCGTTGGTAGAAAGCAGCAGAGGGGGACAAAAGGTCAGCCTGGGCGATCGACTCCTGCTCAGCAGTTGCCAGCCATTTCACCTGCACTGTGTTGGTCTCTGCCTCCGCATCCCCCAGCACAAGGCAGACGATCGCGCCACTGCGATCGGCCCGCTTAAATTGTTTGCCAAAAGCGCTTCCACTGAGGTCAAGTTCCACAGCTAACCCAGTTTGGCGGAGCCTTTGTGCCAGAAGCAATGCTTGAGCTTCAGCCGCATCCCCCCGGGAAATCAGATAAATGTCTGGGGCTGAAGTCGGCACGGGTTGTAACTTTTGCAGGAGCAGAATCAAGCGTTCCAGCCCGATCGCCCACCCCACTGCCGGAGTATCGGGCCCGCCCAGTTCGGTCACCAACCCGTCGTAGCGCCCCCCGCCGCACACTGTCGCCTGCGCGCCCAAATCAGCAGACTGGATTTCAAACGCAGTGTGGGTGTAGTAATCCAGCCCTCGAACTAGGCGAAAGTTTAGCTGGTAGGGAATGCTCAAGTCGCTCAGCAACTGCTGCACCCGATCGAAGTGCTGCTGAGAGGCAGGGCTGAGGTGGTGCAGAATGCTGGGGGCGTTTTGCGTGATCTCCTGAGTGCGGGGATCTTTGCTGTCGAGAATGCGGAGGGGATTGCGGGTGAGCCGAGTTTGGGAGTCGGGGTCAAGGTCTGCTTGGTAGGGTGTGAGGTAGTCCACGAGGGCTTGACGGTAGCTCTGTCGATCGCTGGCATTGCCCACGGAATTCAAATCCAGGTACAGATTAGTCAACCCCAAACTGTGCAAAATATCGATGGCGATCGACATCACCTCAACATCCGCACGGGGATCAGCGCTCCCCAGCACCTCAATCCCCAACTGATGAAACTGGCGCTGTCGTCCTGCCTGGGGACGCTCGTAGCGAAACATGGCTCCGGTATACCACAGCCGCTGCACTCCGCCCTGAGCCTGGAGATTGTGTTCAATATAGGCTCGGACTGCTCCCGCCGTGCCTTCGGGTCGCAGAGTAAGGGAACGATCGCCCCGATCCTTAAAGGTATACATTTCCTTGCCAACCACATCCGTCGCCTCGCCAATGCCCCGCTCGAATAGGTCGGTTTGCTCAAAGAGGGGAGTACGAATTTCGCGGTAGGCTGCCCGTTGGAGCAGGTCACGGGCGATCGATTCCACCCGCTGCCAGTAGCGCACCTCATCGGGTAGGATATCTCGCGTTCCCCGTGTTGCCTGAATTGCGCCCATGCCTTAACGTCTCAACTTAATCGTGCCAGTTAGTCATACAAGTGAATAGCTAGATTTGCGTAGCTAGATGATTCACTCTAGTACATCCCAGGCACCATACCGATCGCCATAGTATGCCAAAATTTGCTCAACGCGTTGGCGATCGGCGATTGGCGTATCTTGAGGGATTTGAATCCACAATTCTCCCACCTGACTTTGAGCGTAGTCAAATTGTTGGGATTGCTCAGGAACTAAATTTGTCTCCACCCCAGCCAGTTGTTGGAGATGGGCAGCAACTTCTCGATAAATTGCCA
>JARCMD010000261.1 GCA_030248885.1 Leptolyngbyaceae cyanobacterium MP9P1.79
AGCAAGCTACATCCCCAACCCTTCTCCCTAGGGAGAAGGGAGCCGGAATTCAAAGTCCCTCTCCCTAGGGAGAGGGATTTAGGGTGAGGGTGGATCGGGTGGTTGCAAAGTTGAGATGCACCCCTGACATAACCTGTTCTGGAAATCTCCTTAGTAAATCTGGAACTTCTGGAACTTATTTAATTGCCGATCCTGAGCATCAGTGGTCAGCAACCGATCGCTCTAAACCCTGAGAGGCAAGGAACCTAAGCCCCTTGCCTCTCAAATTCCTTACATATTCCAGGTTCCACACGAACCCTTAACGGGAGCATCTCAGCTTTGTAGAGGATACGCCAAAACTCCCTTCTCCCCCAGGGAGAAGAGGAACCGATCTAAGTCCTAGCCCCTCTCCCCTGCTGGAAGAGGGGTTGGGGTGAGGGCGGTTCGGGAAAGTTGCACATCGCCTAGAAATCTCCTTAATACCCTGAAATCAAACTCTAGCAGCCACCTTGGTTTTTGCTTCCTGGGCAGTCAGACGCTCGTAGGTTGCCCGCATCTTTAGCCCCGTCAGCACCTGAAATAGCCCGGTGCCATTGTTGGAACCCGGATATTCCCGGTGTTGCAGCAGGAGGTGCGTCAACTCCCCATCGTACTTAGTAGAGGTTTTACTCAAATGGCTTTCAATGTAAACGACCTCTTCCAAGTTATCGAACTGACCATCCACCTCTAGAATTGAAACACTCTTGCCAAAGTAAGCATCAGGGCCATAGTAGAACTTCATGCCAGGGTAAGAACAGGTGAGCTTACGGCCGCAGGGAGTCCAATAAATTACTGACCCTTCATCAAACAAATACGCTGGGTCAAAGCCTTCCACTTCGTCTCGCTGAATCATCTGCACGCGCAGCACTCGCCGCTCTTTGTCATCCTTAATCAATTGCGTCGGCAACACCCGCATCACCACATCCGCAAATTCTTTTTGAGGATCGATATAGGCGGCAAAATCAGGGCGACGGGCGTTAATGGCGGCAAGAACATCCTCGTAACGGTGTCCCCGCTCTGCCATGTCTCGCTGGATTTTCCAAGCAATCTTAACTTCGTCGCTGATGTCGAAGTAAACACTGAAATCTAGCAAAGCTCGAACCCGATCGTCGTACAGGGGATGCAGTCCTTCAATGACCACAATGTGATTGGGTTCAATGATTTCCGGAGGATCAATCATCCCAGTCTCATGGTTGTAAATTGGCTTATTAATCGCTTCCCCGTGCTTCAATGCTTTGATCTGCTCATACATCAAATCAAAGTTATTAGCTCTAGGGTCGAGGGCAGTGATGCCTGTCTCTTTCCGTTGTTTGCGATCCAGACAGTGATAATCGTCCAGGCAGATTACAGTAACAAAATCTTCCCCAAACAAATCTGTTAAGCGCCGCAGAAATGTGGATTTGCCACACCCAGAATCTCCAGCAACGCCTATCAGAACTACACGGTCTGGCTTAACGGTCATAATCTTCCTCTACTAGTGAAATGCGTGGTTAGTTAACTTCGTTTGGAACAGTGGAATCTTGCAATTTGCCCAGACCCTAAACAAAATAGGAAAGAACAGAATGATGCAGGGTAAACCTAACAATTCTGACTTTAGAGCGGTGTCCGAATCGTAAAACTCCAGCACGTTTGTCTCAACTGGATCATCTTAATGATGCATCTATGAAGTCCTCAGTTAAACAGAGTCAGCCAAAGCCAATTAATTGCTATGACTAAGGCTGACCCCACTAACCTTAAAGAGCACCTTCAAAAAATATCATTAAAAAGTCGATAAATTTGTCGGTCTCAGTAGGTATTTACTACTACTCTTACGTAAATTTTATCAGAAGGGGATCTTCCCTACAAGGTTAAGTTGGGAACTAAAAAACGCTGCTCTAATAACCATGCTAAGGTGAATCGCGCCTTTTTAAATCATCTACTTAAATCAATGTGAAATTGATTTAAGGTTGACATTTAGGCGATCGTTGACTCTGTAAGCTTTGCATCGCCCCAATTAAATAGTTGTAGCATTGGCCCTATTGGTAAAGTAGAAACAGAAAAGACGCAGACTTGAAGGCTACGGTCTAAAAGCTACAGTTTAAAAGACACTAAAGTGAGCAGCTACATAGATCGGGAAGTCTGGTCAGTTCAACATTCGATTGTCTGTCATGTGGTGATGAGGTTTATTTGTAGCCGTTGTGACCGCAATCCGTTATTAAATTAATTTGGTTTGGAGAAAATAATTAAATGTACAGTGCAAGTGCAGCCGCAGGGGCTGGGAATACCGTATCTAGTAGCCGCGTTTTCCGTTATGAGGTTGTGGGTCTGCGTCAGAATGACGAGAACGACAAAGCCAGCTATCCCATTCGTCAGAGCGGTAGTGTATTTCTGACTGTGCCCTACAACCGCATGAATGAAATGATGCGGCGAATTACGCGCATGGGTGGCAAGATTGTGGGCATTCAACCTTTGAAAGCTGCGAGTCAGCAAGCAGGTGATGCTGCATCTACCCAACCTAGTAGCGTTCATGGCACGGGTGCAACTGGCGCAACAGCAGTGACGACTGAAACGACTCAGCATGAACAACCTGCAAAGGAGACTAAACCTGTGACGCAAGCCAAAGAAAAAAGAACGGATATTCCCATTAATCTCTATCGTCCCAATGATCCGTTTGTGGGCAAATGCCTATCCAATGAGGAATTGGTGCAGGAAGGGGGCATTGGCACAGTTCGCCATCTGACCTTTGATCTCTCAGCCGGTAACCTGCGTTATCTGGAAGGGCAAAGTATTGGTATTATTCCCCCTGGGATTGACGAAAAGGGCAAGCCCCAAAAGCTCAGGCTGTACTCGATCGCCTCCACCCGCCATGGCGACCATGTGGATGACAAAACTGTTTCCCTGTGTGTGCGGCAGCTAGAGTACAAAAGCCCCCAAACGGGAGAAATGGTCAATGGCGTTTGCTCCACCTATCTCTGTGGACTGGAACCAGGAGCCGACATCAAGATCACCGGCCCCGTTGGCAAGGAAATGCTGCTCCCCGAAGACCCGACGGTCAATGTGATCATGCTGGCAACAGGAACGGGCATCGCTCCCTTCCGGGCCTACTTATGGCGGATGTTCAAAGAAGCCCATGAGGACTACCAATTCAAAGGGCTGGCTTGGTTGATCTTTGGCATTCCTACCACGCCTAATATCCTCTACAAGCAAGAGTTGGAGGAGTTACAGGCGAAATATCCTGACAATCTCCGGCTCACCTACGCCATTAGCCGCGAACAACAAAATACTGAGGGTGGCAGAATGTACATTCAGCATCGAGTCGCTGAACACGCAGATGAACTCTGGAAGCTCATCCAAGACGAAAAAACCCACACCTACATTTGTGGGCTGAAGGGCATGGAGGACGGCATCGACGAAGCGCTCTCCACAGCAGCGGCGAAGGATGAGGTGACTTGGGCTGATTACCAAAAGCAACTGAAGAAGGCTGAACGCTGGCACGTTGAGACCTATTAGGCTCGGTGTTGCTGATTGTTGGGTGAAATTAAATCTCAATTTTTTAAGGCGGGACATTCTTGGGGATGTTCCGCTTTTTATGTGAATTGTGACGATCGTCGAAAGTCCGATCGCGCTTGCAATTCTTTTGGGTTCGATCGCACTGAAGCGAGGGTCGGGGTGTCACAATAAACCTGAGTCAATGGGAATTAGACACTGTGGCATTCAAAATTGGACTATTGGGCTTGGGAACGGTTGGCGCAGGAACGGCTCAGATTTTGCGAGACCCAGAACAACGCCATCCGCTATTGCGAGAGTTGGAAATTTATCGTGTGGGAGTTCGATCGCTCACCAAAGCCCGATCGGTTTCCCTGCCCCAGTCTTGCCTGACAACCGATTTGGCGGCGATCGTCACAGACCCAGCCATTGACATTGTGGTGGAGGTGATGGGAGGGCTGGAGCCAGCGCGCACTCTAATTTTGCAGGCGATCGGCCACGGCAAGCATGTGGTGACCGCCAACAAAGCCGTGATCGCCCGCTACGGGGATGAAATCTTTACAGCGGCCAATCAAGCTGGAGTTTACGTGTTGCTGGAAGCAGCGGTGGGCGGTGGTATTCCGGTGATTCAGCCGTTGAAGCAATCCCTCGGCGTGAATCGCATCCACACCGTCCTGGGCATTGTCAATGGCACCACCAATTACATCCTGACGCGGATGCAAAATGAAGGGGCTGATTTTGCTGAGGTGTTGGCTGATGCGCAGCGTTTGGGCTACGCAGAGGCTGATCCCACGGCGGATGTGGATGGGTTGGATGCGGCGGACAAAATTGCAATCCTCGCAGCCCTCGCCTTCCGGGGCCGAATTAAGCTGTCGGAGGTCTACTGCGAAGGCATTCGGCAGGTGAGCGCGGCTGATATTTCCTATGCCGAAAAACTAGGATTTGTGATTAAGTTGCTGGCGGTGGCCAAGCGCCAAGAGCCACCTTCAGAGGCGATCGAGGTCAGGGTGCATCCAGCTTTGGTGGCTAAGACCCATCCGTTGGCAATGGTGCAGGGGGTGAATAATGCGATCGTGGTGGAAGGCGAACCACTGGGACAGGTGATGTTCTTGGGTCCCGGTGCAGGCAGCGGCCCAACGGCCAGCGCGGTAGTGTCGGATTTGCTCAATTTGGCTGCGGTGTTGCAAACACAGCCCGCCCAGGTTCTCCACCCGTTGTTGAGTTGTCCCCACAACCACTACAGCCCGATCGCTCCCATTGCTGACTTGGTAACGCGCTTTTACGCCCGCTTTGTGACTCAAGATTGCCCCGGTGTGATTGGCAAGCTGGGTACGTGTTTTGGCGATCACAGGGTCAGCCTGGAATCTCTGGTGCAGATTGGACTGCGGGATGAGTTAGCGGAAATCGTGGTCGTCACCCATGATGTGCGAGAAGGCAACTTCCGACGGGCCTTAGAAGATATTCGCGCTCTAGAGAGTGTGGCAAGTATTCCCAGTGTTTTGAGGGTGTTGTGAACAGTGCTGGTTGCCGATCGTAAAAATCTTTCTTGCAAGTTTGTAAAACATCCATTATATTAGTTTACAAGACTTAATATATAAGCCCTAACACACAAGACCTAACATACAAGACACACGGAGCTAAATCATGCAAGAAGAAAATCGCAACGCTTGGAATTGGGGTTTTACGACTGGAGCTGAAAATTGGAATGGCCGTTTGGCAATGATTGGCTTTGTGTCAGTTTTGGCAGTTGAACTAATTTCTGGTCAAGGTGTTCTACATTTCTGGGGTTTGCTGTAAGACTAGTTCTCCCTAAAACTTTTACTTGAACCAAGTTTAACTGAGGGTCATTCGCGGCCCTCAGTTTTTTTATTGTGCATACAAACTAGAGTTTAGCAGTCGTTGTAAGGTTGCAGGAGTTGTGTCAACTGGGCGATCGTGGACCTAGGCGATGGACGAGGTAGAGGAACTTCCCGTTGCCCTGATGGACTAGAGTGAACAACAAACAGCACAGGCACCTCATACTCATAGGCCCGAAACCAGTCATCACGCTGGATAATATTTCGTACCTCTAACTCCAGTCCTGCAACTTGCTCTAGCTTTTCTTGCAACCCTTCGCAGAGATGACAACCAGGCTTGCTATAGAGAATTAATTGCATTTTCACCTTAAATCTAAGATCAATAGTTGGGACATTTTTGCGATAGTTAGCCCTCATCCCCAACCCCTTCTCCCAGAACGGGACAAGGGGGTGGGGGATTGAAGTCCCTCTCCCCTTTTGGGAGCTTGTCATTACCAACATCTCTTAAAAAGCTTGGAGAGTGTCTGATAAATGCCCTAGACCTTGCACTCGCCCCCTTTTCATGTATGCCTGAAAGGC
>JARCMD010000262.1 GCA_030248885.1 Leptolyngbyaceae cyanobacterium MP9P1.79
GCCTTTCAGGCATACATGAAAAGGGGGCGAGTGCAAGGTCTAGGGCATTTATCAGACACTCTCCAAGCTTTTTAAGAGATGTTGGTAATGACAAGCCCAAAAGGGGAGAGGGATTTAGGCTTCGACGTGAGCGCTCAGCCGAACGGTGAGGGTCTATACTGGCTGTACAAAAGGGTTCCCAGCACCTCCACAACAACTGTCCGAAGTATTGTGAGAAGTTAGCGGTAGCAATCCAATTGAATCAACCAGGCTGAATCAACTAACATGATGCGAGTGATTAGGGCGAGTGGCATTTTAGGAGCGATCGGGGCATTCACCGTATTGATTTTTGGGGGTTGGAGTAGTGCCGTGATTGGCTGGCTCCTGGGAACTGGGGCAGGGCTGGCGGCCTGCCAGGGGCAGCGTATTCCCAACCCCAATACGGGCGCTCGATTGGGGGGGAGCGCAGGGTTGGTTTTAGGAGTTTGGATTCTACTTGCCAGTATTGCTCAAGGTGTGGTGATTCAGTCTGCCTCTGGGCAACGTAGCCTCCCCCTGGATCAGACCTTAGCGTTTGGGGTGGCGGGGTTGGGGCTGTCCACGATCGCCGCCACGCTCATGGGAGCCATTCAGGGTCTGACCCCAGAACGCAGGCGGCAAGCAACCTTGGTGACCCTAGCCTTCACGCTATTGAGTTTTCCCATTGTCGATCGCCTCGCTCAAACGGGCTGGATTGGTACGGTGATTCAGATTCAAATTTTTGTCATCCTGGCTCTGGGGCTGAACATTGTGGTGGGCTTTTCTGGCTTACTGAACTTGGGCTATGCGGCATTTTTCGCGATCGGTGCTTACACAGCGGCATTTGTCTCTGCTCCAGGACTTAACCTAGGCTGGAGCTTTTGGATTGCGATTTGGGCGGCGGCAGGGGTGGCAGCATTGGCGGGGGTGCTGCTGGGGGCACCGACTTTGCGGTTGCGGGGAGATTACTTGGCGATCGTCACTCTAGGCTTTGGGGAAATTGTGCCCGTTGTCTTTCGCAATCTCATTCAGGTGCAAATTTACGAACCCATTTCCAAACTCCTCGCCACACTATTCAACCGTCCTGACTTGGCCATTTGTCTTGTAGGCTGTGTCAAGCCCTTGAACCTGACTCGTGGCGCAGAAGGACTGGGCCCCGTCGGCACACCAACGCTCCCCTTCATTTTGTTTCAGTCCAGCAACCCCTTTCCCTGGTACTACTTGGTGCTGTTGCTCGTCGTGTTCTCCTTCTTCCTGATTACTCGCTTGCGAGACTCGCGCCTCGGTCGGGCCTGGACTGCAATCCGGGAAGATGAATTGGCTGCGGGAGCCATGGGGATCAACCTGGTGCAGACCAAATTGTTGGCGTTTGCCATGGGTGCTAGCTTTTCTGGACTTGCAGGAGCATTTTTCGCCGCCTACACCAGCACGATCTTCCCTGACTACTTTGATTTTTCAGTGTCGATTACAGTGTTGTGTATGGTGATTTTGGGTGGCTTGGGCAATATGACTGGGGTGGTTTTGGGCGGGATCATCATCACCGCAGCCGATCGCCTCTACCTGCCCCAACTGGCCAAGGTGCTGAAGGGGGTTCTCAATGTCTCTGTGTTGCCCAACATCAGCAACCCGCAGTTGAAGGACTTTTTAGCTACGAGTCTGGACCCCATCCAGATGCGCTTGTTTTTGTTTGGGCTGACCTTGGTTCTGGTGATGATTGTGCGTCCTGGGGGTTTGGTGCCTAGCAAAACCCAACTGGCAGAATTGCGATCGGCATCCACAGAGCCAGTTTCCCCTTGAGACTACTTGAATGAGACTACTTGAACGATCGGCTGATTTTGTCAAGTTGCTCAACTTCTCCAGCGCTAAGCTTCCAACCTAAGGCTCCCGCATTTTGCTTCACCTGTTTGGCTGTCTTGGCACCAGGAATGGGGATCACGCCACCTTGGGCGATTAACCAATTCAGGGCGGCTTGAGCAGGGGTGCGCCCGTGTAAATCGGCAATTTGGCTCAGGAGGTTAATGACAGGGGCAATTTTCGCTAAGCCTTCTCGCCCAAACCGGGAATCAAATTGGCGTACCCCAGTGGGGAGTTGGGCTTGACTGGCGCTGTACTTGCCCGTGAGCAATCCTTGGGCTAAGGGACTGTAGGCCAGGATGGTGATCCCCAGATCCCGCGCTGTGTCAAGAATCCCATCACTCTCAATGTTGCGGTTGATCAGGGAGTAGCGGACTTGATTTGCCGCGAGGGGAACGCCGCGACTGGACAACAGTTGGTGGGCTTCTTGCATCTGCTGAGCCGAGTAGTTGCTGACCCCGATCGCCTTGATTCTGCCCCGTTTCACCTCATCGGCTAGGGCATTCATCAAGGTTTTTTGGCTGAGCAAAAAGCTAACGGGCCAATGCACTTGATACAGATCAATCTGGGAAATTTGCAATCGCTTCAAGCTAGCAGTGATGGCATCTGAAACAGATTGGGCTGACCAGCGCCAAGGGGCTGGCCCAAACTTGGTGGCAATTTGCACGGGCTGATTGGTTTCCCGCATAAATTCCCCGATTAGAGATTCGGAAACCCCAAACCCATAGACTTCAGCCGTGTCAAAGAAGGTGATGCCAGCGCCGATCGCCGCCTCATAGGCCTGTCGCACCTCTGCTGCTCCGTAGCCGTTGCCATAATTCCAGACAAGTTTGTCCCCCCAAGCCCAAGTGCCAATGCATAGGGGCGGAACCTGGGGGCCGTTTAAGCCCAGGGTTACAGTTTGTAGCTGTGTATTTGCCATAGTTTACTGCCTGTATATTCTATAGATCCCTGCGCTCAGTCTCCGCAGTCAGCATCCCTAAAGTGTAGCGTTTGAGTTAATGGATCTGGCCTCTATCTTGAGAGATAGGACTTCTATAAATGTAATGGTATTGATTTCGGCTTCTCAGCAAAAACTAATGCGTTCATTAGCGTTACATCATTTCTATGGAAACTTTGAGATTACATTAGAGATACAGGTTAAATAATGGAATTTTTATTGAAACTGAAATCAGACTATTTGATGGACAATTTGATTGGCGGCACCTGTCTATTTTTTGATGCAATCTCTTAGTCAATTCTGGACGACACTTCATCAGCTTAGGCGCAGACACCTTCACCTGTCTTCGCTCCAGTTTCGGCTGACTGTGGAAATTGCAACTCTCTCGGCTCTCAGCCTGGGGGGTTTTGCGGTTTGGACTAGCTGGAAAATTCAGCAAATCCTGATTGAAACGCGCACGCAGAATGTGGAGTATATTGGCGCTCGTTTTCCTCGCGATGTGCAACTTTACAGTGAAATGTTGCCGATCGAAGTCGGGCTACAAAAGACGATCGATAACGTAACTGTACCCGGTCTCCTAATTTGGGTTAAAAGCTCCAATGGCAAGTTATTAGCTCATTCGGCAGGTTTAGAGCCTTCCTTGATGAAAACAGCAGAGTTAATGTCCCTGGCAGAGATGCCGCCTAAGCCGCAAGTTTATCAGGTGAGGGATCAGTACCTAATTTTGTCTGCTAGTTCTGTGGTAGTGAAGCGAGTTTCACTGGGCAAGGTTTATATGGCGCAAGATGTGACCGATGATCAGCGCCAACTAAGGGCGGCGATTCACAGTTTGGCGATCGTTTGTGTTCTAATTATCATCGCGCTGATGGGAGCAATTACGTTGCGGATTCGCCGATCGCTGCAACCTTTGCAAGAGATGAACCAGATGGCGGGGGCAATCTCTGTTGAAGATTTAAGTGAGGCTAAACTGCAACTGCGCCATGCGCCTAGTGAAGTTAAGGAACTGGCTCAAACCTTTAATATGATGCTGTCTCGACTCTCCGATAGCTGGGAACAGCAGCGTCAGTTTGTCAGCAACATTTCCCATGAGTTGCGAACCCCGTTAACTGTAGTCGTGGGCTATTTGCAAAGCCTATTGCGTCGTAGCACCAACTTAAGCGACTACCAACGTGAAGCCCTGGAAACTGCTGCTTCAGAAGCCGATCGCACCGTGCGCCTCTTGCAAGATTTACTGGATCTGGCGCGGGCAGATAGTGGGTATATTCCCATTCATCTAGAACCGCTGGTGCTAAATGATGTGGTAGCAGAGATGGCAAATATGGCTGATGTGTTTGACGATCGCCACATCATGTTGGAAATGACCACAGAGGTAACAGTCCTGGCAGACCGCGATCGATTCAAGCAGGTGTTGATTAATTTAATTGACAATGCCATCAAATATTCTGACCCCGCTGAACCGATCGTTCTCAGGTTGGAGAAAACTGAGAAACAAGCCATCCTGCATGTGTGCGATCGGGGGATTGGCATTCCCCTCCCCGATCAAAATCGCATCTTTGAGCGCTTCTATCGAGTCGATGACGATCGTTCTCGCTTAACAGGGGGACACGGCTTGGGGTTAGCCATTGTGAAAACCCTAATCGAAAGCATGAACGGCAATATCACGGTGCAATCCAAGCCTGGAGAAGGGAGTACCTTTACCGTGACTCTACCGCTCCGAGTTTAGAGGATGTTTGAAAAGGTACGAATCGTTGCCCGAACCGCCCCCCTGCCCCCAATTCTGGGGGGTTCTGAGGTTGAAGTCCCTCAGAATTGGGGCCTTAAAGCCTTTCAGGTATACATGAAAAGGGGGGCGAGTGCAAAGTCTCTAGCACTTTTAAAACACCCTCTTAGACGCATCATTGGTTATTAGTCGTCTCCTAGTAGTCTGCGGCGTAAGTGAGGTTGCCATCGCGAAGCTCAGGCAAGGGGCTTAAGTCCCTTGTTAGCCCCTTGTTA
>JARCMD010000263.1 GCA_030248885.1 Leptolyngbyaceae cyanobacterium MP9P1.79
AAGCCTTTCAGGCATACATGAAAAGGGGGCAAGTGCAAGGTCTAGAGCATTTGTCAGACACTCTCTAAGCCTTTTAAGAGATGTTGGTAATGACAAGCCCCTGCTGGGAGAGGGGTTGGGGTGAGGGCGGTTCGGGAAAGTTGTACATCGATTTGGCGTTAACTTGGGTGACAGAGGTGGCACAGCTCCATAACCTTAGTTTGGAGCGTCAGCACATCCTCGGCTCCCTGCTTAAGGCTGGTTTCCAATTCTAGTAAAAGCGGCAGGGTTTGCTGAAGTTGGCGGATGGAGAGATTTCTGACCTCTTGCTGCAAGAAATAAATTCGCTTGGGATTGCTAATTTCCGCCGCTTGAGCGATCGTGCGATCGTCTCGCTCCCCCGTTTCCAGCATTAGTTTTACCCAGAGCCAGGTGCGAAACTGCCCCACCAAGGTCGCCACAATCTTCAACACTGGCTCATTGCGGTTGAGCAAATCGCTCACCAAATCCAGCGCTAAGGCGGTGTCTCCTTGGCGAATTGCGGTCGCCAGTTGCAAGCTGCTTTGGCTGCTGGTGGTGACTAGGGTTGCCACAGTTGCAGGTTCGAGCGATCGAGTCTCCTTTCCCGCAAAGCACCGCAATTTTTCCAGTTCGTTATACAGTTGTCGCGTGTCGTTGCCGATCGCCTGTGCCAGCAATTCCACACTGCCCGTCGTCAATTTCACACCGACTTCCTGGGCAACTTGGCGCACTCGCTGCATAATCTGGTCAGTTTTCCACGGCGAAATCAAGGGGAATTCCTGCACCTTTTGGGCATGTTTTTCCAGAAGCTTCGTAGATTTCAGCCGCCCATCGAATTTATTTTTGGATGTGAGTAAAAACGTGGTGGTTTCTGGAATGACGGATAAGGTGCGGTTTAATTCCGCTAGCATCTCCTCTGAGCAGCCTTGGCTGAGGGCCGCATCAGCCAACCACACAAGCCGCTGATTTGACCCAAAGGGAGGAGTCATAGCCTGGTTCAGCGCCTGAATCAGAGCATTGGGTTGGTCTGGGGTGAGCTTGTCGGAGTTGAAGCTGGCCCACTGGGGATCGAGGATCTTTGCCTGCAATGCTTTCACGGCTTGTCCGATCGCAAACTCATCGTCTCCCCAATAAATGTAAATTGGCATGGGTCAGGAAAGTAGGGGGTATGGCGATCGTATCTGGATGTGGGAGTTCCTTCTCACAAAGCCTTCCACCCTCACCCATGATTTAGGAGTGCTATAGGTGAGCAAACTGTTAGCTGGCTCCGGTTTTGGATGAGAGAGATGCAAGTTATCTAATGTCCAAAATTATGGAGCAACAACCCGCGTTTGAGCTTGTAAGCGAGACTGCGGTTTCGCTTTCACCACAATTTCCACGTCTCGCCCCAAAGCGTTTAAGAAGCGAAATAATTGTGCGGTTGAAAAGCCCGATAATTTTCCATTGATTAATGATGAAATTTTGGGTTGATCCATTCCTAAGAGCGCGGCTGCTTCAGTTTGAGTTATTTGCTATTGATCAATAATGTTGCTGATCTTGCGGACAAGTTCTGCCTTGACAAGCAATTCGTCAGAGTTTTCTAAACCCAAATCTGCAAACACATTGCCGTCACTTGCTTGTACTCTAATTTCTTGAGTCATCGTTCACTCTCCTTGCTGCTTGCTGTAACTTTCTGAGCAACGTCATTATTAGTCGTTACGCTGTGACTCCAAAGCGCAGGCAAGTAGCTCAAGCTACTTGTTAACCTCCTGAGCAACATCATTAATCATCACGCTGTGATCCCCCGATCGCAATCTATGCCTACAATCTATAAGGTGAAGAATCAGGCGAGAGGCAACTAGATTGGACGACCATTACCAGGCTTATGTAAATCGGGTGGTGCGGATAACGCTACCAGAGACTTATGAGTCTCAGCTACAGCATATTCAGGAGTCTCCGAAGTTTAAGCTAACAGGTGCGGGAGGCGATCGTCAGCCCGTGCCCTTTCCTGGCTATACCATCATCACGCCAACCTGGGAAGATGAGTCGAACAATGCCCATTTCTATACCAACTTAAAGGACTATCAGCACCAACTGCTTCAACAGCTAACCCCCGGCTTGGTCGTTCCAGTACCGCCGGAAAGCTTTCATTTAACCGTGGCTGATTTAATCTGGGACAGTGGCTACCGTCATGCCATGGAGAACCCAGAGTTTGAGCCACGCCTACGGGAGCGAATTGCTCAAATCTTCCAGCAATGTAAGTCGTTGATGGTCAGTGATCACCCGATTCGGTTGCAGTTATTGGGAATCGTGGTGATGCCGAGGGCGATCGGCGTTTGCTTGGCTCCCAAGGAAGAAAGTTCCTACGAACGGCTCAGTGAATTTCGGCGGGCGATTTACCAAGACGCAGACCTGGTGGCTCTGGGAATTGAGCAACAATATCACTTCACAGCCCACGTCACCTTGGGCTACTTCGGCGATGTGCCTGCCAACTTAAACCAAGAGCCAGTGCCAGGGGAAGCCTCTCTCGCCAGTCGTCTAAGCCAGACGCTCACGGAGTTGAACCACCGCTGGCTGGAGTCGGAGCCACAGGAACTGTATGTCCATCGGGCAGAACTGCGAAAATTTGAGGACATGACTCGCTACTTCCGTGAACCCGATTGGGCAACGATCGACTTTTAAAGAACGATCTCTGTCTAACTCTTCTCCGTGCCTCTGTGGTGAACCTTTTGTAACCGCCGAGTCGTTGTTGGTTGGCTCACTCTTACAGTTAGTAGACAAAAAGCAATCCGATCGCTGTACCCAGCAAGCAAAGCAGTCCCATCAGCCCAGCGAGGGGTTTGTGGGACAATCCCGTCATCCAGGCGGGGCCGCGATCGGTGTAGCTGAGCCATTGCGTCGAGTCTAGGCAGGCGATGCCCCACACCCAGCCTGCGTGTAACCCCCACGCCAAGCCCAAATTGCCGTGCGCCACCACTCGCGCCAACACCAGCACCATCCCCATGAGCCACAACCCCGGCAACTGAGGCAGGGTTTCGCGCCCGTCCCACACCAGATGGAGCAGGGCAAAGATGCTGCTGCTGACGATCGCCGCCCCCCACAGAGGATAGGGCTGGAGTTGGTTGAGAAGGAACCCGCGAAACACCAGTTCTTCAATGCCGCCAATGCCCAGCGCGATGAGGAGGGTGGGGAACCACACTGCATTCAACTGCTGCTGGTTGGCGCTGTCTAACTCAATCCAGCCCAAGCGCTGTTGCAGCCAAAACATCACCCCCAAGCCCAAAACTGCCACCCCTAGCCCCAGCCCCAGAGCGCCCAGAGTTTCCACTCGCCAGGTTAAGCCGTAGATGGCGAAGGGTAGTGTTTCTGCATAGGCAGCCGCCCACAGAATTCCAGGCACCAGCAGATACAGGGATGCCACCAGGGATAGTTTTTGCTGTACTGTGATGGGCTTCAGGGGATGCCAGTGGAGCGCCCACGCCAAGGGTACAGCGATCGGTAACCACAGCCCCACCCAAACGGCGAAGAAAATGCCAATTTTGCCGATCGGGGATGCTTGGGCAAATTGCGTCAAGCTAGTTTGAAGTTGCATCAGGGGCACGATCGGGTTAAGGGGCAAGTGTTATGGGTGCAAAAAGTTTGAGGAGATCCCTAGTGCAGCTTGGCAGAAGTTTCTAAACAGTTAGGGAGATAGGCGATGTGCAACTTTCCCGAAACCCTCACCCCAACCCCTCTCCCAGCAGGGGAGAGGGGCTAAGACCTAGATCGGCTCCCCTGCTCCCTAGGGGAGAAGGGGCTGGGGGATGAGGGCAAACTTTAAGTTGCACATCGCCTGGAGATTGTTTTGAGTTTCGAGTGCTACCCACTTACTTCTGCCAGCCTGCACTAGGTTTGATACTTTTTAAACAGAATATGATTTCATTATAAAAATATCGCTGCTGGCAGCTAGAACTCAGGTTACTCAATACCACAACATCCGATTTCAAGGGTGTAGATGATTGGCGATCGTAAGGCTTCTTGCTCTTAGAAAATATGTACTAAGGGCGATCGAGAACCAACCTGAGAGACTACGTAATCCCTTTAGTTGCTGAATACATTGCTAACAACTTGAATGGGCACTTACTCCGCTTCGTCTGGAGATTCTTCACTCACTGCACCTTTATCAGAATCGAGTTGAATCAAATGAATGTGCTTGTAGCCCAGCTTGATTTCAAACTCGTCTCCAAACTTCAAGCCCATGGACTCGGTGTAGGTTGCACCAATCACAATTTGACCATTTTTATGCACACTGACTCGATAGGTTGGCTCCCGTCCTCGACCATCCTTAGGGCCTTCTGGACTCATGGAAATCCCTCTTGCAGCCAAGAGAGCCACATAGAAATCGGCTAAATTAATGCGAGTTTGGTCGTTTTTGGTGATGGTGTAATATCCACAGCGTTTAGCGGTTTCTCGCTTTGGCAAGTGGGAGTATTCCTTTACTTTTTGCAATAAGGCCTTTCCTGTCAGCGGGGCAGTTGCAGTTTCATTCATAGTTCTACAGAACCCTTTAGTTTTGTACTTTACCTTTAATCTTGCGCTTCAACTTTGTGATTGATCATTCTG
>JARCMD010000264.1 GCA_030248885.1 Leptolyngbyaceae cyanobacterium MP9P1.79
CCCAAGCCCCCAACCCTCGCGCCAAGCTCAGAACTGCTGCGCGAAATAGAGGACGAGGTACAGGCGGCCCGCGTGGCACGGGGGGCAACAGATGGCGGCAAAGGCGAATTTTTCCCCGTCACCCGCAGGCAGATGAAGCAGAGTTGGCGACACCTCCGGCGGCCCGTGCGCGAGGGCAGAGCCACAGAACTGGATGTGGAAGCCACCGTGAACCAGATTGGCAGACAGGGCATGTTGCTCGATCCGGTACTAGTGCCGCCCCGCGTCAACCGCCTAGAACTGCTGTTGCTGATTGACCAAGACGGCTCCATGATTCCCTTCCATGCCCTATCGGAGCGCTTAATCAGAACCGCAACCCAGGAAGGCAGATTGGGACACTTCAGCATTTATTATTTTCGCAATTGCCCCACCCTCAACCTCTACCGCGATCGACACTGCCGAGACGCAGAACCCCTACAAACCGTTCTAGAAACGCTGCAAAATACTCGCACTGTCGTCCTAGTGATCAGTGATGCCGGAGCCGCACGGGGCGTATTCAATCCCGATCGCCTCCGCATGACCCGGCAATTTGTCGCCCAACTCCAGCGACACGCCCGCTACATTGCTTGGCTCAACCCCGTCCCCCGATCGCGCTGGAGCAGCACCAAATCGGGCTTCCACAGCACCACCGCTGGACAAATCGCCGAACTTGTCCCCATGTTTGAAGTGACGCGCGCTGGACTAGACAGCGCGATCGACGTACTGCGCGGTCGCTATCACAAACTACATGGAGAAACATCATGAAGCCGCTGAGTGACTATCTAAAACTTGCTGACCGCTACTCGAACCGCCCCCTAGCCCCCAATTCTGGGGGAACCGGATCGGAAGCCCCCCAGAATTGGGGGGTTGGGGGGTGAATGCAGCCTAATTGCCTCAAACATACTCTGAACGCAACAAAACCCGTGCAACCCAGGCAAAGCGAAGCGCTCCCGTCATCCGACAATCCACACTGTCGGAGGGGGTCTGGGGGAAGCGGGTCGTCCCCCAGAAGGGGGTTTGGGGGATCACCCCCAAGGGTCAGGTTGGGTCGGAACCCAGATTAACACCACGAACCACCACTTAACTGCTACGAAACGCCCTAACTCAACCCGTATTAAATCCCATGACTCGATCGCTTTCCAAAACTAAACCAGCCCCGATCGCCCCCCAACAAAAACTAAGCGCACTCCACGCCCGGTTTGGAGAGCCACACCTGCTGTTGGCTTACCACAGCGCCCCGCTGCTCGTCATCACCCCCGACCTGATGTATCGCCTTTGGGCCACCTTCTACCAAGACAGCCACGGAGTCCCCCTCAACATTCCCTGGATTGCCGTTTCCGACTTTCTGCTCAACGTCCCCAACCGTGAACTGGGCAAAGAATCCTATAAATTGGATGCCAACCTGCGGCGCAGTCTCCTCCTCCAACTCCGCCAGCATCCCCGCCTGGGACAACGGCGACTCCGGGAAATCGCCGCCTTCATCCTGACCCACATTCAACCCCAACTCAACAGCCCCAACTCCAAAGTGCGCCACGCTGCGGAAGCCCAACGCTGGACAGCCCTTGCCTACACCCAGCCCGACCTCGCGGCGCAGGAACTTGCAACAGCCTTGGCAGACCTATCGCCCCACAACATCACCGAATGGCGGCGCTTAACCACGTTGGTGGAAACCCTTGCTACAGAACTGGCTACCTTCCAACCGCTGCTCACCTATGCCACAGCGATGAAGAACTTCATGTGCTTCACGGCTCACGATGCCGAGGCAACTGCCCAGCAACTGCGCCCCGTCCTGGATACCCGTCATCACCTTCAGGTAGCTGGGGTGAATCTGCCCATTCCAGAGGCCGTGCAGGCAAGCTTCCCTCAGCCCCGCCCGGTCAAGTCTTCCCAAGAAAAAACGCCTTGGCTCATCGGCTTCAGCATGGCTGCCCTGATTGTGTCGATGGGGCTGGGTGCAAATCAGTTCAATAGCTGGATGAAGAACCGATCGCCTTCTCTCCCTAATCCGATCGTAGCTTCCTCTACAAAACCTGCCCCTATCCGGAAAAAGCTGGTTATGTATACCTTTAGGGGCCCTTCTTCCTACCCTTCTTCCTACGATGAAGTTCTTCGTTATTCGTTTCCGGTCAACAGTTCTATTAGGTTTGACTCAGATTTTTCCTTTTACCTCAGTCAGTATCTCAACTTTAAATTAGATCGCCAAGTTGTTGAGTTCGATGATTTAATTCCGGCCCTTCAATTAAAGAGGGCTGATTTTGTAATGAGTGGGATAACGCTTGAGAAGGAGAAGACAGAGGATTTAGAGTTCTCCGATCCTTACTATGAATACAGCAATCAAATCATCGTCAAGGAAGGAATAAACCTATCTACAGAGCAAGATCTGATGAGTAAAAAAGTTGGTGTTATGGTGAACTCGCTTGAGGAAGAATATATAATCTCCTTTAACATTGACAAGGGATTGGCTTCTCTATGGAATAAAGTGGACAACAGTGGTAAAAGAATTCGTATTGTTCAGTTTGGAACAGTTGCTGAGATGGCGCAAGCCCTTAGAACAGGACAAATTGATGCTGCACTGACTGAACCACGGGCATCTGAGGCAGTAGGTTTCAATGCCAACTCATTTCCTGACTTCAATTTCATTCCTAATAGTCAGAGTACCACCAAATTTGCAGTCATCTTTCCCAAAGGCTCCTCACACGCTGCTGAGTTTAATCGAGGCATTCGAGAAATGAAGCAAGACGGTGTACTCGATCGTTTGACGCAGAAGTGGTTTGGGTATCAGAAGAAAAATCAATAATAGGGGCGAAGCATTCGGCAAACATCTCTGATTGAGTTTCAACGTTTTCTGCCCGTAGCTTGCTTCCCGAAGGGTATGCTTCGCCCGTGCAGGGTTTATGCTGAGATACTGAGGATATTTTTAGAAAAGGTTACACCAGGCACCGGAAGGGCGTTCGCGTAGCGTGTGCTTTGCACTTAGCATCCGGGCAATGACCTTCTGGTCAGTTCAAAAGCTTATCTGCCGGATGCTTCGTCCCTACAGGGGTAACATCTCTCTCGGAAATCTCCTGACATTAACAACCTCTAATCGAAATTCTCTGAATTGTCGCTTTCGCCGGGGAAGTCCAACGGTTGGTAATCAACATAGCTGCTAGGGGCTGGACTATCGATTTCTGGCTTGCGCGTAGCCGGAGGTTGCCCCGCACTGGAACGGCTCTTTTTAGACTTAGCGGGAGCGCCTGGGTCGCGGTTGGGCTGACGAGCAGCATTGCCACCTGTGCGGGGAGTCTTAGTGCTGGGGTCACTTGCTGCGGACTGAGATGCATCGGTAGGAGTGCGGCGCTTGCGGGGCCGATCGCCCGTACCTGGGCTGAGCCGATCGCCACCTTCACTACGTCCAGCTTCACCTCGTCCTTCGCTGCCGCGTGGGGCAGAGCGCCGACGGACTGGGGCTTCCTCGTTATACTCATCCTCTCGCACCAATCGCGCATCCCGTGTGCCTCTGATCCTGCGGGGGGCATCTTCATCCCGATCGTCAAAGGGTTCCATGTCTTCAAAGTAGGCATCTGTGCGGTAGTTGCGGCTCACGGGGCGCTCCTCATCCACGATCGGCGTACTCCGCTTTGCCTGCTCTGTGGCGACTCCCCGCAACCGGATACTTTCAACCGCAAAGAAAATTGCCGAGCCAGTCATCATAAACTGACCCAAGCCCAAAATCGGGTCAAGCCGCCAGCCCTGAAACAGCAGAATACAGCCGCAAACCACGCTAACAGCCGCAAAGAAAATATCGTGATCCCGTGCCAAGGATGGCCGTATCGTCCGCAGAAAATACAGCGCTACCCCTGCAACCGGCAACGCGATGCCGAGCAACGTAGCAGGTCCGCTGCCAATGTTGACCTGGGCCAACACAACTCCGTGGAACGCACTATCCAGCCCAAGACCAATCATCACGTTTTCTCTCCTAAATACATGCTGCCTAGATTAGGCTGAACCAAATTTAACATCAAGTCTCAAGTCTGAGCCTTGATTTATAGCACCAATAGGATGAACACAGTACTTTGTCCATCCTAGATCCAGATAAGGGGCTTAAGCCTCTTGTTCAAGGGTGTATGAGTTCAAAGATAGGTAAACTCACGCAAAGGTTTACTAGGAACGTTGAACTTTGTCTTTTTGGCTGATGAAGATCAGGGCTAAGGTGGCTGGAATCACCACAATCACAGCGCCTGCAATCAAGCTGTAGAAGAAATTCATTAAAGTAGGGGTCATGGGGTTTGAATCCGTTAGTAATCGTTTATTTGTTCTCATTCTAATGGGCGGTTAGTCCATTGGAAAGCGAGTTTGCCCTCAAGGACGAGGTTTTTTCAGGGGACTAATGGGGCATAGCAGCATTGCAGCTAAAATAAAGCCAGTACATATTTACAAAGCGTAAAGTTTTTTGCAACCTATGAGTTCATCTGTCCTCGGTGTTTTAGCCCTGAATGGGGTGCTTGGGTTAATGATTTTTTTGTTCATCTTTCGCATTGTGTTGACGTGGTATCCCCAGGTTGAGATGAACCGTTTTCCCTTCAACTTCATTGTTCTGCCCACTGAACCTTTGTTAGCACCCTTGAGAAGGGTCATCCCACCTGTCGGGGGAGTAGACATTACGCCCATTGTTGGGGTGGGAGTTGTCAGTTTGGTGCGGGAGATGCTTTTGGGGCAGCAAGGATTGCTCAATATCCTGTTTCGATCGGCAGTTTGATCGAGTTGCGATCGAGATGGGGCAGCAATCTTGGATCGCAGGATGGGTCAGCGGTCGCGTAACCCACGGGTTAGGAAAGGCTTTTCTTACTTGCCTGCTTTTGCATTAATTGCTCAACAAAGTTTGTGTAAACTTCCCCTTCAAGAAATTCTGGGGTTTCTAGAATTTTTTGATGAAAGCCGATCGTTGTCGGGAGTCCTGTAATGGCACATTCTCGGAGCGCCCGTTTCATCCGGTTGATGGCAGAGGGGCGATCGGCGGCCCACACAATTAATTTGCCAATTAGCGAATCGTAGTAGGGCGGGATTTCATAGTCGGTGTAGACGTGGGAATCCATGCGGACTCCGGGGCCGCCGGGGGGCAAGTAGCCGCTGATGCGTCCGGGTTGGGGGCGAAAGTTGTAGTCTGGGTCTTCGGCGTTGATGCGACACTCGATCGCGTGACCCTGGAAGATTACCTGTTCTTGGGTCAGATGCAGCTTTTCCCCTTGGGCAATCCGTAATTGCTCAGCGATCAGATCTAGTCCTGTAATCATTTCGGTAACGGGATGTTCGACCTGAATGCGGGTGTTCATCTCCATAAAGTAAAACTTGCCCGATCGGTCTAGCAAAAATTCGATCGTCCCGGCCCCCACGTAATTAATCGATTTGGCCACGCGCACGGCAGCACTCCCCATTTGCTCCCGCAGGATTGGGTCTAGGGCGGGGCTGGGCGCTTCTTCCAACAGCTTTTGGTGGCGACGTTGGATGGAACAATCGCGCTCTCCCAAGTGAATGACGTTGCCATGACTGTCTGCCAAAATCTGAAACTCAATGTGGCGGGGACGTTCAATAAACTTTTCTAAGTACAGCCCTGGATTCCCGAAGGCAGCATCGGCTTCGCCTTGGGCGGCAAGAAACAGCTTGACGAGTTCTCCGCTTTCGCGCACCAGTCGCATTCCCCGCCCGCCGCCGCCCGCTGTGGCTTTGATCATCAAGGGGTAGCCAATGTGCGTGGCGATCGTCAGGGCTTCTTGCTCATCTTTCAACAGTCCGTTGCTGCCGGGAATGGTGGGCACATTGGCTTGTTGAACCGTTTCCTTGGCAGTCGATTTATCTCCCATCGCCCGAATCGATTCCGGGGTGGGGCCAATAAACACGATTTGATGATCGGCGCAAATTTCAGCAAAGCGAGCATTTTCTGCCAAAAATCCATAGCCTGGGTGAATGGCGGTGGCGTTGCGGGTCAGGGCGGCAGCGATAATGTTGGGGATATTCAGGTAACTCTTGCTGCTGGGAGGCTCGCCAATACAAACGGCTTCGTCTGCTAATTGCACATGCAGGGCGTGGCGATCGATCGTGGAGTGCACGGCAACGGTGGCGATGCCCATCTCTTCGCAGGTGCGGAGAATTCTGAGGGCAATTTCTCCCCGGTTTGCAATTAAAATTTTTGAAAAACGCATTTTTTGGCTCCTTTGCCGTTAACCGTGCCCAGACAAGTTAAATTTCTGTTTAAATTTTTATAAATCATCTCAAAAACCAGCTCTAAAAAACTAGTATTGAAGCCCTGCATTGCTCAGTATGCAATGCAACGCCTCGCTTTGGGATGGGTTCTCAGCCAGAACCTTTAACTCTGGACACGTTTATGCTAAGTCCGGCAAAATCATCTCTAAATTCAGCATGACCCTCAGTAAAAGTACAATACAATGAGGGACTGAACACGGTTAAAGCTTTGGCAAGAATCCTTTGCGTTGTTGACACGATCGCAACTAAGGTCTACTCTTGCAAAGGTTTGTGTGATGCAGGCTTGTCGCTTGCACAGAAATCATGCGGTTGTGGTGGAATTGGTAGACACGCCATCTTGAGGGGGTGGTGCCGCAAGGCGTACGAGTTCGAGTCTCGTCATCCGCATTAATTTAGGATATTTTCAGAAAAAGTTACATCGTTCACCTGAAGGGCAAAGCATCCGGGCGACTCTCTTTTAGTTGATTCAAGGACTGATCTGCCGGATGCTTTGCCCCTACAGCACTGGCATTTTTCCTGGAAATCTCCTTAAACTTCATTCGAGGAAATGGCGGCTCGGTATCATTCAGGAGTCATTCACGATCTTTGAAGGGGATGTTTGAAAAGCCTTTGCAGCAGCAGATTTTGGTCATTCTTCAGTCAGTGAGGGTGGCATTCTAAGGCTGTTTAGGCTACAAAAGAGGAAATTCATGTGGAGATTTCCCCGTGGTTGACCCCATCACTACTGCTCGGATTGGTATATCAAAAGCCTCCCCACCCCCGCCGAAAAAACCACCCGGTCTACCCCGTCAACCCGTCGCTCCCCGGCAAAGCTTCCCCTCTGGCTCTACTCCGCCCTTGGCTTAGGTGGGGTGCTGCTGATTTGGTGGCTCAAAAAGTAAGATAGGCGATGTGCAACTTAGAGTGGCTCAGCAGGCACATCTACAACCGGTTCAAACGTCATCTTCTCGTAAATATCTGCCAGGAGAATCTCCACATTCAAAGTAGGGAATCCGATCGCCAAGGGGCAAATATTTCACGGTTAGTGGCAACTGTTGAGCGGTAGTCGAAGAGGGTAGAAGCGCTGATGCGAAACCGCGATCGTGGCTAAGTTGTGTTGATCTGTACTCCCACAAAAAACCCTGGTGCTGCCGGTAAGACCAAAGCAGCACCAGGGTTTTAATGTCATGAATAGAATCTTAGACTGCTGCGAAGTAGGTTTTAGACTTCACGGGGTCTGGGTTCATGGTTTGAGCGCCGGGAGTCCAACCCGCAGGGCAAACTTCATCGGGGTGAGACTGGACGTACTGTAGAGCCTGTAAGGTTCGCAGAGTTTCATCGACGCTACGGCCAAAGGAGAGATTGTTAATGGTTGCGTGCTGGACGATGCCTTCTTTGTCAATGATAAAGAGACCCCGGAGGGCGATTCCTTCAGCGGGAACCAGGACATTGTAGGCAGCACTAATTTCTTTTTTGATGTCGGCTACGAGAGGATAGTTGAGATCGCCAACGCCTCCTGATTTGCGATCGGTTTGAATCCATGCCAGGTGAGAGAACACGCTGTCAACCGACACGCCCAAAATTTCGGTATTCAGTTTTTTGAACTCTTCATGACGATCGCTGAATGCGGTAATCTCAGTGGGGCAGACAAAGGTAAAGTCAAGGGGATAAAAGAACAAGACAACGTATTTGCCCTTATAGTTCGACAACTTAATATCTTTCATCTCTTGATCAACGACTGCCGTTGCGGTGAAGTCAGGGGCAGGCTGACCAACGCGGAGGCATCCTTCTGCACTGTAGGTCAAAGTCATTCGCTCATTCTCCTAAATAATCTTCTGGCGTTCATGTGTTCTAAACCATAGGAGCAGCGCAAGAACACTTGCATCATTACTCTCCATGCTTAGAAGTTTATTAATTGCAAGTTGTTTAATCACAACTTGTAATGATTACGAACTGTTGAGACTATATCATAGTCATAACGATTTTGAGTAGGGTCGCAATCTAGAGGTTTTAGCTTGGATACACGGGAGTGGTTGCTTACCAATGGACTGGGAAGTTTTGCTAGCGGCACTGTCTGCGATGCCCGAACTCGCACCTATCACGGCTGGTTGATTGCGGCGATCGATCCCCCCAGTGAACGCACCCTTTTGCTCTCCCACCTGGAGGCATCTCTAGCGGTTGGTGGGCGGGTATTTGAACTGGGTACTAACCTTTGGCGCGATGGTACGATCGCTCCTCACGGGTATGAGCTTCTGCAAACCTTCAAGATTGATCCCGTCCCCACTTGGGTTTGGGGGCAGGAGGGGTGGCGGTTAACCCGACAGTTGGTGATGCCCCATGACATGGGCGAGAACCAGCAAGATTCCCAGTTTTGCCATCGGGTTTTAGTCCAGTACCGCTATGAAGGAGAGGGGGCAGCAGTATTACGGGTGCGACCATTGGTGGGCGATCGGAACTTTCACCACCAGCAACAGGTAGACTCAGACCTCAACTTTTCCCAGCGGGTTAGTCAGCAGCATGTGCTGTTTCAAAGCCACCGTCCCGACTTCATCGGCACACTCTGGCAGTTGCGTTGGACTCAGGGGAGTTACCAGCGCGATGGATTTTGGTACATGAACTATCACTACCCAGAAGAAACGGCACGGGGATTGGGAGATTGCGAAGATCTCTACAGTCCCGGTTGCCTAACGGTGACGTTGCAATCTGGGGAAACGTTAACCCTGGAGGCCAAGGTAGGAGAGACTGACCCCCAACACCCGACTGCATTGGACTTTCAGCAGGCAGTGCAGGCAGAGCAGCAACGCTTAGCAGATACGTTTGCGCCTGTAGCCGATGTATCTGCTGCTAAACCTACCCTGTGGCAGCAACTCCTGAAGGCTGGGGATCAGTTTGTGGTGCATCGATCGTCCATCAATGGGCCGACCGTCATAGCTGGCTATCCTTGGTTTAACGATTGGGGACGGGATACCTTAATTGCCCTGCCAGGATTAGCCCTAGCCACCCAGCGCTTTGATCTGGCTAGAGGATTACTGCAAACCTTCAGTCGCTACTGTGATCAAGGGCTGATCCCCAATGCCTTTCCCGATGCGGGATCACAGCCCTTTTACAACAGCATTGATGCGGTGTTGTGGTGGATTGAGACCTTGGGACTGTACTTGGAGGCGACCCAGGACTGGGAATTCCTGACAGAGCAATATCCAACGGTGCAAAAAATATATAAGGCCTTTACTGCTGGAACGCTTTACAACATTTCGATCGATGCCTCTGATGGCTTGGTCACCTGGGATGCGCCGGGAGTTGCCCTCACCTGGATGGATGCAGTTGTAGACGGACAACCTGTGACCCCACGATGCGGTAAACCTGTGGAAATTAATGCGCTCTGGTATTCTGCCCTCTGTTGGGCAGGGCAGTGGGCAGAACGATTGGATAGCCAGAATGAGGGTGGCAATCCTGCCCCATTAGAGAATCAGACGCGCCGCTACATTCACCATGCTCAACAGGCGCAAGCATCGTTGCAAAAGTTCTGGAATCCAGAGCAGGGCTACTTTTATGACACGATCGCCCCCGACGATCGCCCTGATCCCAGCATTCGTCCCAACGCCGTCATTGCCCTGTCTTTGCGTCATTGTGGGTTTCCAGAAGTCCAGTCCCAGCGGGTGTTGCAGGTGGCAAAGGAGCGACTTTTAACCCCCTATGGACTCCGCAGCCTTGACCCCGCCGATCGCCATTATGTGGGACATTATGCTGGCGATCCCCACCACCGCGACCATGCCTACCATCAAGGCACCGTCTGGAGTTGGCTTATTGGGCCTTTCATTCGTGCTTGGACTCGCTTTGCCCACGCCCCCCTCCCCTTTGATGGGCAACCCCTACTCGATCATTTCCAGCAGCAAGCTTGCCTCGGTTCCATCTCAGAAATTTTTGATGGCGACGCTCCCCACCTCCCCCAAGGAGCCATTGCCCAAGCTTGGTCAGTTGCAGAACTCCTGCGGCACTTTTCAGACATGGCAGAATTAAAGTAAATGACAAGTGACAACCTATGCCGATCGCCCCTGCTCTGATTACCAACGTGTTGTCCGACTCCATTGCCGAGGAGATTGGGTTTGAAGTGGGCGATCGGCTCATCAGCATTAACGGTCAGCCACCCCGCGACCTGATCGACTACCAGTTTCTCTGTGCCGATGAAGTGCTGGATTTGGAAGTTTTGGATAAAGCGGGTGCCCGGCATCAGGTGGAAATTGAAAAGGACTATGACGAGGATTTAGGGCTGGAATTTGCCACCGCCCTATTCGACGGCTTGATTCAGTGCAACAATCACTGCCCGTTTTGCTTCATCGATCAGCAACCGCCTGGAATGCGGCAGACGCTTTACTTAAAAGATGATGATTACCGCCTCAGTTTCCTTTACGGTAGTTATTTGACGTTGACGAATTTGTCGTTGAAGGAGTGGGATCGCATTGCTCAAATGCGTCTATCTCCGCTCTATGTCTCTATCCACGCCACAGAGCCAGAGGTAAGGATTCGCCTGCTGAAAAATCCTCGCGCTGGAGAGATTTTGTCGCAACTCCGCTGGTTTCAAACCCAACGCTTGCAAATTCATGCTCAAGTGGTGGTGTGTCCGGGGATCAATGATGGAGCCAGTCTCGATCGCACCCTGTTAGATTTGGCCCAATTTCACTCAGGAGATATGCCCACGGTTGCTTCTGTAGCAGTTGTCCCGGTAGGATTGACGCGCTTTCGCCCCGCAGAGGATGAACTGATCCCCGTCGCCCCGCAGAAAGCTAGGGAGGTGATTGGGCAAGTGCAAGCACTTCAGTCCAAGTTCCAAACCCAGATGGGGTCTACCTTTGCTTGGTTAGCCGATGAATGGTTCCTGATTGCAGGGGAGGCATTGCCCCCAGAATCTCACTACGAGGACTATCCGCAAATCGGCAACGGCGTGGGGTCAATTCGGCAATTTTTGAAGGAATTCCAGCAAGCTGCCCACGCCCTACCCCAAAAAATTTCCCCTGCCAAAACGTTTACCTGGGCGATCGGCAACGCAGTGGAGCAAGCCTTTCAGCCCATTTTGCACCGCTTAAATCAAGTGGAAGGGTTGACGGTCAACGCAGTCGCTCTCTGTAGCGACTACTGGGGACAGACAATTACGGTCACGGGGCTGCTGACGGGACAGGATTTGCTCCAGGCACTCCAGGGACAGGACTTGCAGGATGGACTGTTGTTGCCCGCCGTAATGCTGAAACAGGGCGATACGTGTTTTCTGGATGACATGACCGTTGCTCAGCTAGCGGAGCAACTCAATACACACATTCTGATTGTTGCTGGAGTCGAGGAATTAATAGCGGCGTGTACTCGTCCATTGGCATCGCTTTAACATTTCACCGCTCTCATCGCCTCCCTATCGCCCCAAATCATGCAACCCATTGATCACCGAGGCGCATCGCTGGGTTACCGCTGCCAATGTCTCCCGATCGGTGGAACAGGGGGCAGCGATCGGCTCTCCGATTCTGATGGTGACGGGAACAGAGCGCGGTTTCGTAGACCCTTTAGGGACGATCGCCTGGGTGCCCCACAAACTAACAGGTAACAGAGGAGCTTGCACTTTAGCCGCAATCCAAGCAGCACCAGGTTTGGGGTCAGTGATGCGGCCATCGGGCGTGCGGGTGCCCTGCAAAAATAGTCCCGCTGCCCACCCTGCCTCTAAGTAGCTGATGGCGGCACGGATGGCATTGCGATCGGCCGCCCCCCGATTGACTGGATATGCCCCATAGAGGGCGATCGCCTGCTTCAGAATCGGCACCCGAAATAGTTCTTCCTTCGCCATAAAGGCCACGGGGCGACCCACTGCACAGGAAACCAAGGGCGGGTCGAAATCACTGGCATGGTTGCTGACGACCACCAATGCCCCCTGCTGCGGGACAAACTCTGCACCATAAATCCTGCCCCGAAAGTAAGCATGGAACAAGGGACTCACCACAGACCACTTGAAGGCGTGGTAAAGCACCAAACTCGCGAAAGGTTCCCGCGAAGCCGTTGCCACTGAAAGATTCTCCGAAGCGTCCTTAGTCAAAATCCTGTCCAATTCAGCGTGTAAGGGACTCGTTTAACCTCACCCATTTTGGCAACATTTGCAATAGTCCGATCGCTCTTTAGAGAGTATTTGTAAACAAGTATTAAGAGCGTCAAAATCTTTATAGAGCAGTGATCTCAGCTTTTTAGTTCATTTGAACTATAAATCTCCAGATCCCTGACCTAGTAATCTGTTTACATTCATTTACGAACATTTTCCAGGCTCAAAACCTAAAAGTGCCTTTTGAACTATTTAGAATCTTTTGGTAGGAACTAACTATATCTTTACAGATCTTGCACATCAGCATCCAAGCATTTTTCTACTAGCCAAGGATCGTGGATTCAATAACATGGAACAGTCCTGCTGTAGGGGCGAAGCATACCCTTCTGGAAGCAAGCTACAGCAAAAGGGCATGATTGAATTTCAAAGGTTTTAACCCGAATGCTTCGCCCTTACCAAGTCTCCAACTTCTGCAAGTTATAGGCGATGTGCAATTTAAAGTCTGCCCTCATCCCCCAGCCCCTTCTCCCAGTGGGAGAAGGGGAGCCGATCCAAATCTTAGCCCCTCTCCCCTTTTGGGCTGACCATTACCAACATTTTTGAGAAATCGAAGATTTCTCAAAAATGTAAATTCTAAACCCCAATGCCTTCGTTACTCATTATCAATAAGTGATGATTGTTGAAAACGAGGCCAAGCTCTAAAAGCCATATTGTGTAGGCTTTTCAAGAGATGTTGGTAATGACAAGCCTTTTGGGAGAGGGGTTGGGGTGTAGCTTGCTTCCCGAAGGGTAGGCGGTTCGGGAAAGTTGCACATCACCTAGTTATTTAATTCTTGATCCTAAGAAACAAAACCATCTGGATGGAGTTCTGCCTACAGCCAGAATAAGTGTGACTAAAATCACGAGAAACCTGATGTGAGATCGCACATAGAAAGTGGCTGTGCCTGATATGTTAGCTTGATTACCCTCAATATTTACCCTACTTGAATGTTGCTCCATTCAATAGTTCGGACATTTTTGCGATGGCTAACCCTCATCCCCCAACCCCTTCTCCCGTTCTGGGAGAAGGGGAGCCGGATTGAAGTCCCTCTCCCCTCTTGGGAGAGGGATTTAGGGTGAGGGTCTATCC
>JARCMD010000031.1 GCA_030248885.1 Leptolyngbyaceae cyanobacterium MP9P1.79
CCACAACGCCTACAACTGGTAAGTGATATTTCTCTAGATCACTTGCTGTCTCTTTAACAAGACTCTGCTTTGTTTTATTGAGGCTAACTACTAACAACAATCCATCGGTTTGTGCAGTTAAAAAATTACTATCTGTTGATGTATCTAACGATGGACTGTCATAAATAACCAGGTCATAGCTACCTTGCAATCGTTTGACTAACCGTTGCATTTCGTTGGAAGCGAATAATCGAGTGGCACCAAACTGAGCAGAACCTGCTGTTAATACAGACAGATTACTGTCTCCAGGTATCTTCTCAATTACCTCGGCTGCATCAACTCGCTGTTGCAGAACATCAATTAAACCTTTTTGATTGGGCAAGTTCAAATGCAGATGCAGTTGAGGGAAGCAAAGGTTTGCATCCACCAATAAAACCCGTTGCCCCATTGCGGCAGCGATTAAAGCAAGATTCAGAGCAACCGTTGTTTTACCGTCTCCAGGTTCCACAGAGCCAACAACCAGCGATCGCACAGGTGGATAAGATAAGAATCGCAGATTGGTATACAGCGAAGAAAATGCGTCTGTGAACGGTTCTGAATTGTTTGGCTTGATTCCATCCGTTGCTAGATTCAACCCCATTTTTTGGCTTGGAATCATCCCAAAAAGTGGGAATGGTACAGCATCTTGCAAATCTGCCACCGTGACAAATCGATTACGGAGCTTCTCTCTTAATAAAGCCGCAGCAACTCCCAGCAATGCGCCAAACGCCAAGCCCCCCGGAATCATGGGCTGTGCCTTTTTGCCTCGAGACGCGATCGGCTTACCTGTCCTTAAATCGCTGACCAGTTTTGGTTGGGCAATAATTTCCCATGGCACTTCTTTTTGAGCCGCTTCAACTCGCAATGTCTCCCGCTGTAATAAAAACTGATTTAATGTCTTAGTCGCAATATCCAATTGCTGTTGCAGCGTATTGTATTGCCGAGTAATGGCGGGAAGTTGATTTAATCGATTCTCCAATGCTGCTTTGTTTCGAGCAGTTTCTTGTACGCGCACTTGCAGAGATTGACTTAAATTAGCAGACTGAACCAGTTGCTTAATTAGATCCAAACGTACCGGATCTTGAAATGCCAAAATCTGAGAATTCTCTGAAACTCCAGGTGAAGACTCACTCAGGTTCTGTTGAGATTCTTGAGCAACTAGCTGCGCTAAATTTCTTTGCTGATCGCGCAAGTTTTTAACAATAGGACTATCCTCACTAAAGCGAGCGAGTTTAATCGCAATGACTGCCTCCACTTTCTTTAACTGCGTGAGCAAGTCTTGATAACGAGGATTTTGGCTGAGCGAAGCCGCTCCTAGTGCCTGATTTGGAGTAAAGCCAAGTTGCTTTTGCAAGATAGAATAGAGGGTTGTCTGCTCTCGCAATAGTGTGTCAGCTTCTAACTTCTTGTCGTTCACGCCTTTTAACTGGTCTGACACCTGATTACTTTCAAGGACTGGATCGGTTAATCGATACTGCTGCTTAAGAGCCTGCGTCTGACCTTCCAATCCCGTAACTCGTTGCTGCAAGGTAGGAAGTTGCTCTTCAATAAATTCCACGCCAGCCTCAGTTCGCACTTTGCGATCGTCAAGACTGAATTTGAGATATCCTTGAGCAATTTGTTCTAAGACAAAACGAACTTTTTCAGGATTAGATCCTCTGTAACTAACCTCGATCGTTCTCGTCGAGTCCAGCAGATTTGTTCCAATACGAGCAACTGTAAAATCTTGATTTTTTAAATCTCTAGCTAAGGATTCAGCCGTCACTCCATAGCTATCTGGAATAGTCTTCGCTATTTTAGAGAGTCTATCAGGGCTTTGTAGAACTTGAAGCAAGGTTGGATAATCAATACCGCTGCCGTTATTGTCTTGTTGAACCTGTGCCCGTGAAATGGCAGATGGATCTGATAAGCGCCCTTGTGAAGTAATTGGCTCAACTAAAACGACAAAGCTACCTTCGTAGATCAGCGGAAAAGTTCTAGTCATCACCCATCCGCCAGCGCCCCCAAGCAGGGTCAGCACTAGGACAATTGGAATGTTTCGCCGAACAGCCCCCACCAAAGAGCGCACCTTAAAGCCGCCACTTTTAGGCTTGTGATCAGCTTCTCCGCCCATATCGCTGGGGGGCAATGGAGCCTCTTCCAAATGATTTTGCCCGTTGAAAGTTAGGTTCTGTGCATTTTGTCCGGCTTGCATGGGTTACCTCATCTACAGTCGATTAAGTTCGTCACTAAACAAACATTTCAGAATAGAGCATCCTGAAATATTACCGATTTCCATTAGGAAATAATACGTTCCTAAACCCTGAGATTCCGCCAAAAATAGTGAGTGGAACACCGATCGCGTTGATCAAAAAGTCATTCGCTGATGCAATGAAGGTTCGATTCACTACAACGATGTCATTGTTGTGAAGGGCGGGGTTGCGTCCCGCGCTCAAATTTTGATCAAGATCGATCGAATACTTGTTGCGTGTAATTGTGCCATCTGGATTGAGACGGATTAAATCCACTCCTTTTTTGCTGGCTCGACCAATTCTAAACCCACCCGCTGCCATAATAGCCTGGTTTAAAGTTGTATTTGGTTTTAGCTTAAGTGAGCCTGGAGCGGTAACTTCGCCAACGATGCTGACTGAAATAGTTTCAGGAGAAAAGTTGCTCGCCGCAACCTGAGTGGCTTCTGCTGCATCAAGCTTGTCAGCTTTAGGAATGATGATAGTGTCGCCATCGCGAAGCAAGATATCTTGGCTGAGGTCACCCTCGCGCAAAAACTTCCATAGGTCGATCGCCACAATTTCCTCGCGATCCGTTCGTAGCCGACGAATTTTCACCTCACGAATATTGGCAATTTGAGTCACACCACCAGCCGATTGAATCGCTTGACTCACTCTAGGCCACTGATTTCCGCCTTCAGATGCCGTTCTTTGATTGAGGCTTGTCTGAGAAACCTCATTACTAATGACACTAATAATGTAAGAGCCGGGGCGATTGACTTCTCCAATCACACCAACCTTAAGTGGTCTAGGTGCCAATAAACTAATCGTAACTAACGGACTGCGGATAAACCGACTATATTTCGCTGAAATTGCTGCCGCCGCTTGCGTTAATGTCAAGCCTTGAACAGGGACACTTCCAACCCAAGGTAAGTTTAGCGTACCATCTAATAAAATCGTGTACCGTGGCTCTAGGGCTAACTCTGGAGCAATGTCAAAAATTTCGGCTCTAACAATGTCTCCTGCTCCTAAAGTATAAGCATCGCCTAAAATCGTGCCTGGTCTAACATATGAGGGAGGAAGAGACTCAGGTAATGGCACTCTTTGTTCAAAAGGTACGGAATTTTGCGAAGGCACAATAGAGGGTGAACTCTGAGCCAAGACAGACAGAGGCTGAGCTGTTCCGATCAGAGATGACAAAACGATTCCTGCAAAAGAGTGGGGTTTTCTCCTAATCATCATGTTTTGTCTAAAAAGTGACGAAGTGTAAAGGGTCGATTTGGGCAATGGTCACAGATATTTTTTACTATAGCTTTCCTAAATCACCTGATGTGCAACTAAAGTTACCCCATC
>JARCMD010000032.1 GCA_030248885.1 Leptolyngbyaceae cyanobacterium MP9P1.79
GAGAAGGGGAGCCGGATTGAAGTCCCTCTCCCTAGGGAGAGGGATTTAGGCTTCGACGTGAGCGCTCAGCCGAACGGTGAGGGTAGGCTGAGTAGTTACACCCAAAGATTAAATATCCCCACCCGAAGGTGACCTGATGCGCTGGCTGATTCAAGCTTTTAAACAACTCTTGACTCCCGCTGCCCAAGGGTTTCAGCGATCGTTGGCTGATCCCCAGTCTGCCCAACAACAGGTGCAGCAGGAGATTTGCGATCGGCTCATCGCCAGTGAGTATGGCAAATTTTTGGGCATTCGCTCCGTTGCCGATTGGCCACAAATTCCGATCGTGGAGTACGACGATCTCCTGCCGTGGATTGAACCACAGCGCGGGAAAAGTCGCCTCACCCCAGAGCCAATTTTGTTCTACGAAAAAACCTCTGGAAGTCGAGGGGCAGCGAAGTGGATTCCCTACACGCGATCGTTGCGGCGATCGTTCAACCAGATGTTTTGTATCTGGGCCCACGACTTAATTCAGCACGGGCCCAGATTTTCCACAGGTAAGGTTTACTTTTGTATTTCGCCCCAATTGGGCACTGCTGAAGAGACAAAAGCCGCGCTACAGGATGACTCTGCCTACCTGGATGGCTGGTTACGATCGCTGTTGTCCCCCTTTTTTGTCACTCCTCGCGGCTTGAATCAAGTGCGGTCACCGGAGACGTTTAAGCATCAACTCTGTCTCGCCTTGCTACAAGCAGAACAGCTAGAGACAATTTCCATCTGGAGTCCCAGTTTTCTCACGGTGCATTTGGACTACATTCAAGCCCGCCATGCTCAACTGAGTCAGGAATTGCAGCCGCGAATGTCCCGCGATCGTCGGCAACTTCTGACTGAATCCACGATTTCCTGGACAAGATTATGGTCTGAACTCAAATTAATTTCCTGCTGGGACAGTGCCAATGCCGCCGATCAAGCGCTGGGGCTACGATCGCGCTTTCCAGGCGTATTGGTGCAGGGCAAAGGATTACTAGCCACAGAAGCCCCGATGACGATCCCACTGATTGCGGCCCAAGGCGCAGTCCCAATGTTGGATGAGGTGTTTTTTGAGTTTGCCGCTGAAGGTGCAGATGCAGCGGGAATCCATTTGCTGCATGAACTGCAAGTGGGAGGGGAATACACTATTATTCTGTCCCAAAAGGGAGGATTATACCGTTATTCCATCGGCGATCGGGTGCGGGTCACCCATTTCTACCGCAACACCCCTTGCCTGGAATTTCTCGGTCGCAGCGGGAGCATCAGCGATTTGGTGGGCGAGAAGTTGCAGGAAGGCTTCGTCTACGATGCATTGGCGAGTCTGAACCTGGAGGGCACCTGTTTTCAGAGCCTGATCCCCGTTTGCCAGCCCGCCCATTATCTGTTGTTGCTCGACCGATCGCCCCTTGCCCCAGAGACGATCGCCCACCAGTTGGATGCTGCTCTGTGCCGATCGCCGCACTATCACCACGCCCGCCTGCTGGGTCAACTCGCGCCCCTCCGCGTCTTAGTTTCGCCCCAATTTCCCGAAATCCTGGCGCTGCATCGTACCCGTTCCGGTGCAACGTGGGGAGACATCAAACATCCCCTCTTGGCAACATCGCCCCTGCCTCCCCAAGTGATGGAACTTCTGACAGAGGCGGCGACGCATTCCGTCTGGCATGATCCATAAACTTGTTTTGAGTGCCCATCGTTTTTTGACAACAATCCTATGTGTGGCAGATTTACCCAAAGCCAGTCAGGTGAGACAATCGCTAAGGCCTTTCAGCTATCCGTCGTGCCTGATGTGACTCCCAGCTACAACATTGCCCCAACGCAGGGAGTAGCAACGGTGTGGCAACCCGCAGGACAGTCAGATGTGCAATCAGAGCGCCAATTTCGGGTGCTGCGATGGGGGTTGATTCCCTCGTGGGCAAAGGAGGCAGCGATCGGCGCAAAACTGATTAATGCGCGGGCGGAAACGGTTGCCGAAAAACCCTCTTTTCGATCGGCTTTCAAGCAGCGGCGATGTTTGATTTTGGCAGATGGTTTCTATGAATGGCAGCGCCAGAATGGGAAAAAGCAGCCCTTTTACCTACATCTGCAAAATCATCAGCCCTTTGCCTTTGCGGGGTTATGGGAGCGCTGGCAAGATTCTACAGGGGAACCGATCGCCTCCTGCACCATCTTGACAACTGAAGCTAATCCAATGGTCAGACCCATTCACGATCGGATGCCAGTTATCCTGTCGCCCGATGCCTACGAAACCTGGCTAAACCCCGACACCCCTCCCAACTCGCTGCAATCCCTGTTACACCCCTACGATGCAGCCGTGATGGTGACTTACCCCGTTAGTTCCTTGGTCAACAAGCCAGCCAATAACAGTCCAGATTGCCTACAACCCCTTCCCAGAGAAGATCAGGCAGTCTTACCAAAAGGGTCAGCGTCCGATCCCGCCCTCGCTTCGAGTGTCTAGTTCTGACACGCTCTGGATCTAAGGTGCAGATTTACTACTAATTTTGCTCATTCTCTGCTTTTCTCACCTACAATCTGAAGCCAGAGGCTCAATACCTTGACGCTCCCGTGGTGTGTTACTCCTTCATTCCCCCGCTCAAGTTGGTTATGGTCAAGCCTGAGATAAGTTCGCCCCAACTTCCTGAATCGGTGCCCCGATCGGAGACGATTGCCAAACTGTTGCTGCTGGCTATTTTTTGGGGTACTGTCTGGACGGCGGTGCTGATCGTTGCTGGGTTGGGAGTCAAGGAATTAATTGATCCGGCGGCGGTGGATCATAGTCCCATCACCTCAACAACCGCTAGGCTTAAAGTCCCCACCACTACGGTTAGTCAGCCCCTAGCATCTGCCCCAGTTTCTCCAAGCCAAGCGAATCCAGTCCCAACCCCCCAAGTACAGGTTCCCCCGCAGCAAGCTGACAACACCCTATGGCTGTTTAGCACGATCGTCTTTGGCTGTGTGGTGGGTTGCATTCTCATTACTCAGAGACTGCTGAAATCCCCCCTGCCTCCCAAGGGCAAACGCACTCTGGTTCGTTCCTCATCTAAGCAAAAACTGTCCGCTGCCCAGCCCAAGCCAGTTAGGGCTTTAGCCGTAGCGGGGCGGCACGTCAAATCAGAATTGGAGGTGCTAAAGCGATCGTCCTCTTCGACTCAAATGACTCAACAGACGATCGCCAAACCTGCTGTCACCCTGGTTCCCGACGACGAAAGCCACCCGTTAGATTGGGGCGATGAAAGTTTGGCCAATCTCATGGATCTCCGTAAACGCAAAAACCTCTCATCGTTTCTGTAGAGAGGGAGTTGTAGTTGAATCAAATACTCTCTGTCTGAGTAGGATGAGTAAAGCAAAGCTTCTCAATCCATAGGTTTTGCTAAGTAGTTTGTTTTGACGTAAATCCCTTAGAGAATGTTTGCAAGTTAGCGTGTAGTTTTACACTTGCCTTCTAAAGTCCCCCAGAATTGGGGGGTTGGGGGGCGGTTCGGGGCGCAGCTTATGTTTACAAACAGTTTCTTAACATTTGTCATTCGTCTTACAATAAAATTGTACTAATGTAGAGCTTCTGAAGAATGCCTATCCAGTTTCGGTTTCATCCAGAAAAAGCCGTTGAAGCCGCAGCCGTGTTCTTGAAGCTGCATGGTAGGCCCATGAAGTATTTAGGCTTACTCAAGATGCTTTACATCGCCGATCGGGTTGCCTTGGAGCGCTTGGAGCAACCGATTACGGGCGATCGATACGTATCCATGGATTACGGGCCTGTCCTCAGCGGCGTTTATGACCTGCTCAAGGGGAAACCCGTTGAGGATGCATTGCCCCTCTGGTCTCAGTTTATTTCGCCCCGAAATGGAAACCACGTTGATTTGCTGAATGATCCAGGAGATGCAGACCTTTGCGAAGCGGAGGAGGAAATCATTCAGGAGGTTTATCAAGCCTTTGGGCACCTTGACCCGTTTGAGGTTGCCGAGTGGACGCACGATCTCCCGGAGTGGCAAGATCCCCACGGCTCGGCAGTCCCCATCACGGTAGAGGATATTTTGAAAAATGTGGGCAAGAGTGCTGATGAAATCGCTGAAATCCAGCAAGAAGCGCTTCGTGAAGCCTATCTAGATGGAGTTTTGCATGGATAGCATTCCCATTAGTTTGGGAGATGCATTTTTGCTGGATACGCCTCCCAATAATGAGCATCTGTACATCGCCATTGCCCAAACTTCTGAAAATACCTATCTTTTTGTTAACGTCACGACCCGCAGATCTCATTCTGAAACTGCCTGTTTGCTCCTGCCAGGTTCTGGAGTGCCGAGCTTTGTCATCCGTGAGTCGGTGATCGCCTATCAATATGCCCGTGAGATGGATGCCACTGAACTATCTGAATTGATTACCGCTGGCAGTCCAATTCCCAAAGGGATGTGTTCAGCGGCTATTTTGACCAAGATTCAACAGAGTGGCTTGGCTTCCAAGCGGTTGAAGAAGAAGTATAAAACTGCTCTCAAAGCCTTCTTGAAAATATCGTGAGATTTTGTTGCTATGTAGCTCTGAAAAATAAAGGTTTGGCAAGTTTGTTATTGCGGCTGGCATCAAAATCGGGATGCTGATACAGCACTTTGCAAGTCTATTAGGTACATCGGATTTTGCTATTGAAGGCGAGGGGTTCTATATTTTGTACGGTACTGATCTGCAAAGTGCTGTATGAGAGCTATGTGCTCCTAGAAATGAATATTAATTTACAAAAAATGTCCTTAATTGTAGAAGCCTTAAACCGTATCACTACTTGACTGGAAAAGAATCATCCTCAAAGTTTGCTCACTCTGCAATTAAGACAGGTTCGTGAGAACATTTACAGCCAAGTTTCAGATCTTCAACTGCCCAAAAAAACTTTACAAGGAGTTTATGAAGAAGATAAGCTTCTATTTTTGCAAGTGTCTGAAGAATTCGATGAGAACTGTACTTTACACATACAACTGCCTGAAGAGTTTTATGAGCTATACCAATGGAAGAACGGTACTCATTACGAGAGGGAGACTGTCACTCTACTAGATTCCCTACTCTTCTTTGGTACTTACTTTTCTGAGTTAGGAAGTCAGCATTATATAAGTGCAAAAGAATCTGTTTACGATTATGGCGTTATATTCATGTTTAATCGCGATGAGTACAGTTTCGTCCTAGATATGATTAGATGGAAATTAGATAGTCTTCAGTCTCCACCTCTAGCTATGTTGTGGACTAATACGGAAGACCCATACAGAGAGGAAGTTGTCTTTGCAAGTTGAACCAGCATGATGCTTACATTGGCAGAAGCATTAGAAGCAAAGGTTTGCTGGTTTGATGCGTATGGCGATTTGACTGGAGATCCTGCTCAACTAAAGACGATTCATCAAAAGTACAATTCTGGATGTGAGATAGGTTTCTCTAAGTGGCTAGATTGGTGGTTAGGATCGTGAATTTAATAAGCTGGAGACTGGGTAAGGGCGAAGCAGTCGGGCAGAAAACTTTGAGACTCAATCAGGGCCATTTGCCGACTGCTTCGCCCCTACCGCCGAACTTTTCTATGTTATTTAATCCACAATCCTTAGTTTGAAGAAAAGCCCTGCGATTAGAGGTATAGCTTGTCCCTTCATAACTCAGTACAACAGCAATGTTTAGCAAACAACAGTTCCTCAAATTTAGTTGTACTGACTATTCTGGGGAAGGGCTGTATTTGATTGAAAAGCGGTTAGTGTCACAAACTTTTCCTCACTCATTAGAAAATAAGAAATGCAATTCTAGGGACTTCATCAGAGAAAGTTTCAAGAACGACTTGATATGACGAAGAATTAAAGATACTGACAAAGTTGAGGCATATGACCAGCCTACCGAGAAAATTATCAGAGTAAGGTTTGCTCGATCCTGATGTTCTTGGTACTGAAAACGGAGTTGATTATCCCACTTAAAGCAGAGTGTGAGGCATTGAGGTCTAGTTTTGTAATATGACTGTCGAACAGTTCAGAATCACAGCAAGATGGAGGGCACAGTTATGAGTTGGAGAGAGCGAATTTCAGTTGATCCAATGATTTGTCATGGTCGGGTTTGCATTAGTGGCACCCGGATTATGGTGTCGGTCATTCTCGACAACCTAGCAGCAGGCACCAGCACGGCTGAAATTTTGCACAGTTATCCTTCTCTCACCACCGACGACATTCAAGCTGCGATCGCCTACGCTGCCGAACTTACCCGTGAACGCATCATTCCATTGGCAGTATGAAATTCAAGATTGATGAAAATCTACCGGCTGAGTTTGCCGAGATACTTCAGCAATTTGGATACGATGCACTGACAGTACTCGACCAAGGTTTGAGAGGGGAAAATGACTCGTTAATTATCGAAATTTGTCAACAGGAAAATCGTGTGCTGATTACACTGGATCTCGACTTTGCAGATATTCGTGCTTATCCACCCAGTCAATATCAAGGAATTCTAGGGCGTGTCATCAATTTAGCCAAATCACGGTAGCAGCCAGGTAAATCGCCCCTAGAAAGTTGACTGCCCGCTTATCGTAGCGTGTTGCAATCGC
>JARCMD010000265.1 GCA_030248885.1 Leptolyngbyaceae cyanobacterium MP9P1.79
AACCAGCGATGCAGAAAAATAACCTTGTCTGACTCTATAAATGAGACTTCCAGATGATTTTTACTGAGGTGCTTCAGAGCAGGAATGGAACGGCGTAATTGGATCAGTCGTTGATAGAAACTCCACAGGACTCGATACTTACCTTTTGTGCGTTTTTCCCATTGGAGACGGCATTTAACGAAGGTCTCTAAGGCTTGGGGATCGGGGCATTCTTCCCAGTGATTTGTATACTTATGCTCTGCTTGTTTCCCTTGTCTAACTGCCTGAATTAATGCCGGATCAGAATGGCTGACAAAGTAGAGAAAGGGAGCATCTTCACCATACTCTTCCCCCATGAATAACAACGGCAAATAGGGAGAAAGCAGGACAGCCCCCGCTGCTAGTTTAGCCCCTGAGAATGAGACGATATGTGACAGTCGATCGCCCAACAAGCGATTACCAACCTGGTCATGGTTTTGGGAACAAACTAGAAATTGGGCCGCAGGTTCCGCTTGGGAGGAATTACCGTGGTGCTTCCGGCGATCGGTTGAGTATTGCCCTGAATAAATAAAGCCTTCTCGATAGGACTTTGCAAGTTGTTCACAGGTGCCAAAGTCTTGATAGTATCGATCGCTTTCACCCGTCAATAATGTGTGTAATCCATGGTGAAAATCATCGCACCACTGAACATCAATGCCATAGCCCCCCCGCTCCCAAGGGCGAATCAACCGCACATCATTTAAATCACTTTCAGCCATTAAGTAATACGGGCGATCGTGTTGTTGAGAAAACTCTACCACCCGCTCTGCCAATTCTTGTAAAAAATGCTTAGCACTCATGTCATAAATGCCTTGCACTGCATCCAATCTCAAGGCATCAATGTGGTAGGTTTCAAACCAATAAAGGGCATTTTCTAAACAAAAATTTCGCACGCCATCGCAGTAAGCCTGGTCAAAGTTGTCGGCATCTCCCCACAAGCTGTGGTACATATCGGTGGAGTAGGAACCAAACTGATTAACATAGTTGCCTTCAGGGCCAAAGTGATTGTAGACCACATCTAAAATGACTGCGATCCCCTGCTGATGGCAAGCATTCACCAATTGTTTGAGTCCATCTGGCCCCCCGTAGGAATTTTGCACTGCGTACAGATATACGCCGTCATAGCCCCAATTCCGATCGCCTGGAAACTGAGCCACGGGCATAATTTCGATCGCGTTCACACCCAGTTGATAAAGGTCTGGTAAACGAGGAATAATCGCGGCAAAGGCGCCTTCGGGGGTGAAGGTGCCAACGTGGATCTCGTAAATAATGTATTCATCGAGAGAAATATTAGCCCAAGACCGATCGCTCCACTCAAATCGTCTGTGGTCGATGACTTGAGACGGGCTATGCACTCCTTGGGGTTGAAAATAAGACGCAGGATCGGGATGCTCCACTCCCCCTTCCAGTTTGTAGAGATAAGAGGTATCGGGCGAGATATCGATCGCTTTCACATGCCAATATCCCTGTGCTTGCAGTTGCATGGGGATCAAACGCGACTTGGGAGACACAATTTGTACCGCTACCCCAGATAATTTGGGTGCCCAAACGGTAAATTCACACTCGTTCTCCCCCAAATACTGTGCGCCGACTTTCATGAACCCCTTACTCCTCAAGACGAATCAGCATCAACTTACTTGCAGAAGGGTTAAATGGAACAGTATCTATAGGATGATTTACAGGCTGATTTCCTGGCATGGGGACTGCGAAAAAAGATCTGAAGCCTATTGTTCAGGTTGTTTCCGCAGAATTCCTACAAAACTGATGGTTTTCCTGGGTTTTTGTTGATAAGGAGATTTCCGAGAAAGATGTTACCCCTGTAGGGGCGTTCGCGTAGCGTGTGCTTTGCACTTAGCATCCAGCAGACAAGCCTTGAATTGACCAGAAGGTCATTGCCCGGATGTTTCGCCCTTCCGGTGCCTGGTATAAACTTTTCCAGAAATCTCCTTAAGTGTCGCTTATCAGCAAGCATCCTCGGCACTTCGGAATTTTGCGAGAGTAAAAAGAGGATCTCTTAAGACTCTTTTCACCGACAAGTTAAGAAAGCCAAATCGATGGACTATCTTAATTTCCGGTAGGACTGGCAGTGGGAGATGGGAGAGTTTTTTGCCAAATGGAGATTTGCTGCTGAGCAGCGCTGTAGATCTGGCTACTTTGAGGAATGCGTTGGGCAATGCCGATCGCCCGCCCTAAATCGTACTGAGCCTGTCCTTGAGCCAACTCCAAAAGCTGCTGACTCCACCGATTGATCGCCTCTTTTGCATCGATACGGGCAGCATTGGAGCCTGGAACGCGATCGGCGGCCCGAATCGCAGCAGATAGGGCTTCCGGTGTTCCTGAACCTGCCAAGCGGTAAGACTCTTGCAAGTCTTGTTGAGCCTGGATGCCAGCCTGCCACGTTTTGAGCTTTGCCTGTGCCTCACCATACAAGGTACGCCCTGGCAAAATCCGGTTAGCCATGCTGATGGCTGCGGGAACATCCCCCCCATCTGCCAAAGCCAGCGCCTGATCCAAATAAGGCTGGTCTTGAATTCGCTCACTTTGCTCCGTCCAAGCCTGAATCTTAGCCTGAGCCTCTTTATAAAGTGCCCGTTTGGGGCGAATCTGCTTTGCGGTTTCGATCCCCAATTGCAGTGAGGCAATATCCCCAGGACTGGCGGCTTGTATCGCTTGATCGAGATAAGGACGATCTTCAATGGTCTGAATTTGGGCAGTCCAGCGATCGATATCTTGTTTGACCTGTCCCCAACGCGGGTTATCTTGGGGCACCGCTTCGGCAATGGCGATCGCCGCCGTGAGGTCACTAATGGCTCCACGCTGAGCCGCCCGACGCGCTTGGTCTAGAATGCCCACACCCTCAGTTTCCAGTTGCCAGCGGGTAATGAATTGCTGAGCTTTTCCGTAGAGGGGGCGACCAGTGGAGAGCTTCTGGGCTTGGGCAATCGCCGCTTCTAGGTCAGCGATCGTTCCTTGCCATGCTCTGGATTGCGCCTGAGCCAAATTCGTAAAATCCTTAATTTCCTCTTGGAGGTTAGCCGTAGGAGGAATCTTTTGCACAACTGCCAGCGCTTTCGAGAGGTTGCGAGTGTCTAAATAGGTTTGGGCCAAGTCCAAAATCTGCTGTCCAAAGACAACAACCAGCTTCTTAGCTTCGTCGTAGACATAGCTTTCAGGCTTGATTTTTTGGACTAATTGCATGGCTAACAATAAGTTGTCTAAATTGCCCTGTTTTGCCAGACTGCGGGCCCGCGACAATCGATTGCCGTCTTCTCCCAGAGATTGAATTTGTTTGTAAAGTTCCTCGTAGCGCACCACCTTCCAGTAATCATTCTCCACATACCGCAATTTATCTGCTTTGTCAAACGCTCTGGAGAGTTTGCCCTGGCGCAATTCAGCTTCCGCTTGCTGATAAATCGCTTCTGCTTTCAGCCACGTCGTTCGCCAGCGCTCAACCCGCTCCGCCACAGAGTTGTGGGCTTTGGTGTATTCAGGGATCTGGTTGGCCGCCGCTGTCGCCTCCTCTAAACGCCCTTCCTGAAACGCCCGTTCCGCCAGGTTAAGCATGTCCTGAGACCACTGCTCAATCAAGCGGTTGATCTCAGGGCGCAACTCATGGTCAGCTGGTAGGTCGTTAACGAGTCCGATCGCAATTCGCAAATCCTTAATGGTTTGTTTGTTTGCCGATGCTTGGGCACAGGACAACCGCATGGAACCAGAAGCCAAGGGCAAAAATATGGCTGGGCAGTTGGGGAGTGCATCAGGACGAAACAGCATCAAAGCAGAGAGAAATCCTACTCCACCAAAGGCTCCTACTGCCAACACACACCAAAGTTGCCAACTCACAAGCCACCCCAGCCGCCGCCGCTTAGGTTTGACGGGAGCCAAAACAGGTTCCTCGATGACAATGGTTTCGTTAGCTTCGTTGACAGAAATAGATTCAGTGACTGGGGCAGGTGGGCGAACCCGACGGCGCGATCGTCGTGGCGAATCTTGGGGTTGGGGTACAGTTGGACGCATGTTTTGCTTCAAAGCAATCACGAAGGATTGAGATTTCGTTGTTATCCTACTCTTCTACTCAGGAAAAGCCAAACATTTCAAGGCTGATTCCCATATAGAAGCGGCGGCAATTTGCCTCTGGTTCAATCACTCTACGAATTCAGTTACCGTAAATCCGTTTAAAGTCTGCTCTGTTTCTATGCACCTAGTGCAGGCTAGTAGAAGTTAAGTGGGCAGCACTCAAAACTCAAAACTCAAAACAATCCCCCTAACGGGTCAGAAACTTCGCCAAGCTTCACTAGCCCCCGATCGCCCGCGTAACGACGTGTGAACCTCGGCAAAGTTGGTTCTCGCTCTTCCTTAGAATGGACTCAACGCATCGAATCGTACCTAAATCTCACTGAAACCAACGATTCAGATCCTCGAATTCTTGAAGAATCCGAGGGCTTTGGACAGTGAACCAACCACCAGCGGTTCTAACCCGCACCCCGTTCCCCCCACATCCCGTTCTCAAGGAAAACTATTCAACCATGGCTAAAACCGTCGCCGACATCATGAGTCGTGATCCCGTCACTGTACGTCCTGAAACCCCTCTAAAAGTAGCCATCCAAATTTTGGCAGAGCGCAAATTCAGCGGACTGCCAGTGGTGGATGACAACAATCGGGTTATCGGTGTGATCTCTGAAACTGACCTGATGTGGCAAGAAACAGGAGTCACACCACCCGCCTACGTCAAGCTGCTGGATATGGTGATTTATCTGGAAAATCCCACCCAGTACGATCGCGACCTCCACAAAGCTCTGGGCCAAACCGTTGGTGACGTGATGACCTACAACGCAGTCACCATCACCGCTGATAAAACCTCTCGCGAGGCAGCTAAACTGATGCACGATCGCAAAATTCATCGCTTGCCTGTATTGAACGACGCAGGCGACCTCATCGGCATTCTCACCCGTGGCGATATCGTACAAGCGATGGCAACCGAGTCAGATTAAAATCACTGGAGAAAATATGACATACACCCCTATCAAGATTCAATCAACCTATGCACAGGTTCTTTGTTTTGTTGCAATACTAATTTGTCGCAATACTAAAGCGGTGTAAAAAAAATCACAATTTATTGCCACAGCAGGGATGAAGCATTCAAGAAGTAAAATTTGTTTGCAATTGCCAACGTGATTGCCCGAATGCTTAGAAGATGTTTTAAAAGTGCTAGATACCTTGGCATTCACCCCCTTTTCTGGTATGCCTGAAAGGTTTTAAACCCCCCAATTCTGGGGGACTTTGACCTCAGAACCCCCAGGATTAGGGGCAAGGGGCGGTTCGGGCAAAAATTCGTACCTTTCAAACAACCTCTTAGTTCTCTGGTTACAAATTCCTGCTCTATCTACGTCTGCTAAAAAATTACGATCGCCCTTGTTTTTTCCACCCTCTTAAATTAATTCACGGCTTTTAACATTTACTCAACAACATTCATTTTTCTATGAGCATCACTCTTGAATCTGTGACCCAATTGTTGCAATCAGCCGACTTTGGCGATCGGCTGCGGGCTGTCAATCAAATGCGCCAACTGAACCCGGCCCAAGCATTTGACCTGATTCAAACCGCAGCTACTGATAGCAATGGACGAGTTCGCTATGCAGCCGTCAGCCAAATTGCAGGACTCGGAAAGCAAAATCTGGCTCAGGCAGCAACCATTTTGCGCGATCGGCTGATTCACGACTCAGAACCCGATGTCCAAGCAGCGGCCGCAGATTCCCTAGGGGCATTGAAAATTACAGAGGCCTTTGAAGATATTCAGCGGCTCTACCACCACACCTCGGAGTGGCTGCTGAAATTCAGTATCGTTGCCGCCTTGGGGGAACTGGGCGATCGGCGCTCCTTTCCCCTGCTGCAATCAGCCCTCGATTCTGGCAACGACTTAGTGCAAACTGCGGCGATCGGCTCCCTCGGTGAATTGGGTGATCCCCAAGCCATCCCCCTCCTTCTGTCCTACGTCTCCCATACTGATTGGCAAATTCGCTATCGCGTAGCCCAAGCCCTAAGCCACTTCCACACCCCCGAAAGTCAGGCAGCACTGCAAAACTTGGCTCAAGACGCGGTGCAGCAAGTAGCCCAGGAAGCTCAAACCAATCTTAAAACTGCTTCTTGATAAAGTTTTGGCAGAAACTCTTCAACTTTCGATAAAGTTTTGTCAACAGCTTTCCAATTAGATGATACTAGGGATTGAATAGCCTCTATATCACTTTGTGGAATACCATCTACCCGTCCACGCAGTGATTCTTATCATTGGCTGGGAAACAAAGTTGATCTAAGTAGCTTCTGCTAGGATTCCCCGCAATTTACGGAGACGTAAATGGTTTCCTTACAAAAGTTTTATATATCACCGAGGAAAGGCTGAGCTTTTTGAAGAAGCTATGAAGATTAAGTAAAGATACTTACGAAACGAGACCTGAATCTTCTAAATAGTTATTATCGGTGAGTCAAGCTAAACAGGTTTATCTCTTACCTCAGTGATATCCGCAGTTTTCCGAAAATTATGGACACCAGTTTGTAGGAGTCACTGTATAATAGCTTATTTCCTCAGTGCCATTTATAACTCTCGGAGTGTACCCCTGTGAATCTTAAGTCTTTATCAATTGGTTTAAGCTTAGTGGCTGCTAGCGCAGTCGCTTTGCCCACTATCCCCGTTCAAGCTGCTAGCTTCCTTGGAACACCACTCACCCCTGATGCCCAAATCAAGGGAGTCAGCACGAAGGCAGCCTTTCCTTTCTCCGCCTCCACCTTTGTCGGCGACGGTAGAACCTACAAGTTCGACCTCGTATTCACGAAAGGTAAGGATCTGTCTAGTTTCGGTTTCTCTTCTGGTGGCACATTCACTTCCTTGTTGACTGAAACAAAGGCCTATGATCCTGGTTCGACTGCTGCAACCAACGATTGGCTTGGTACTTGCGGGAAGACCGTTCTGACTTGCACGGCCAGTGTCAAGTTTGCAAAAGGAACTACCTACCAGTTGGGACTACAGGATCAAGGCACGAAACTAATCAGCAACTGGGGCGTTTCTCACTCTGGTGCATACACCTACTCCGTGAAGTCTGACGAAATCAAGAATCCTACATTCGCCACCGTGAGCGATCCCGGTGCCTACTTCTTGGGCTTTGAAGATGGCAACTTTGCCAAGGACAAGGGCAAAGGGCTGTACTGGTACGACTACCAAGATTTCGTGGTTAAGGCCAGAGTGCCCGAACCCACAACGATCGCTGGTCTTGGTTTGGTGGCTGGAGCGCTTGCGTTCTCCCGTCGTCGCAAATCCAGCAAAGTGGTCTAATCGTTCCAATCTGCCGATTGAACTTAGTTAGATTTGACCCGTTAAGTTTTGAAAGCTAGGAGTTTTTTACGGAACTCCTAGCTTTTTGTTTGGGAAGTTTTAGGGACTATCATCATGGAATCCTGATAGCATTATTTAGGTTTGTCTGAACGATTAACACTATGAGCAAAGGTCACCCTCATTTCTACCTGCTTTTCCCCAATATTTTTGGTTACATGGGCGGAATCCAGGTTTACTCTGCACTGCTGCTCCGAACCTTGCAAGAACTGCATCCTGATGCTGACTATGATGTATTCCTTAAATACGATCGCTCTACCACCAAAAATGTGCAAGAGATAGAATTTCTACCCCAGACTCGGTTCCATTTTTTTGGACAGCAACATGGCGATCGGAATCTCTGGCGCAGGTATGCCCAAGCTGGGTTTGCGGCCACTCAGATTGTTGGCTCTGCCCTGTGGCAACGCCCCAAGCTGATCTTGTCTACTCATATTGACTACTACAGTGTGGCGTTTGACTGGTGCAAGCGGGGAACAGGCATTCCCTATTGGGTGATTTTGCATGGGCTGGAGGCGTGGAATATCCAAAGTGCCAGCTTGAAAGCCTCACTGCGCCATGCCGATCGGGTGGTGTCGGTGAGTGCCTACACCCGCGATCGGCTGGTGGAGCAGCAGTTGCTTGATCCAGCGCTGACGGCGATTTTGCCCAATACCTTTGATGCCGATCGCTTTGCCATTGCTCCCAAGCCAGAGTATTTGTTGCAACGTTATGGCTTAACCCCCGATCAGCAGGTGATCCTGACGGTTTCGCGGCTCGATCGCAACACAGGCTACAAAGGCTACAACCAAATTCTGCGCGCGTTGTCCACAATTCGGGCTGCGATCCCCACGGTTCATTACGTGATCGCTGGCAAAGGCGATGGCACGCCACAAATTGAGGAGTTGATCGCGCGGCTGGGGTTGCAAGATTGTGTGACCTTGACAGGATTTATACCGCAAGCAGAGCTTTGTGATCACTACAACCTCTGTGATGTGTTTGCGATGCCTAGCAAGGGCGAAGGATTCGGCATTGTCTACCTGGAGGCACTGGCCTGCGGCAAGCCTGTGTTAGCCGGAAATCAGGATGGCTCTGTTGATCCCCTGGCTCAGGGCGAGTTGGGATGCTTGGTTGACCCCGACGATCGAGAATCGATTGCCCAGAGTTTGATCCAAATTCTGCAAGGCTCCTATCCCAATCCGCTGCTTTATCAACCACAGGTGCTGCGCCAACGGACGATCGATACCTTCGGGTTCCCCCAATTTCGCACGACTTTAAGCAAGTTGCTTCAGTCCGTTACGATCGCCTAGTGCTCTGTCAAAAAAATTTTGAGGGGTCGAAGACCCTCAAAATTTAACTCCAACTAACCTCCCGGCTTTCAGCTACCCGTCAATTAATGATTGACAGACTAC
>JARCMD010000266.1 GCA_030248885.1 Leptolyngbyaceae cyanobacterium MP9P1.79
GGGAGAAGGGAGCCGGAATTCAAAGTCCCTCTCCCTAGGGAGAGGGATTTAGGGTGAGGGTGGATCGGGTGGTTGCAAAGTTGAGATGCACCCGATCCCATAGATATAGATAGAGATATAGATTCAGAGCTAGATCTAGATTGATTGGCGTATTTACGTGTAGCCCCAGTTCCTTAAAAATAGATCAGTTTAGTGATGAGGTTAGTTGTAGACTGCAACGATATTAATCAAACGTGATCACAAGCTATGCCCTAGTTTAGGCATTACCTCAATCAAGCCCTGCTGTTAGGAGCCTGTCGAATTTATGGTTTATGGGCTGTTTCAAATCGCTCTGACGCTGCTAATCGTTATTGTGCTGGCTCCTTTCTTGGGCAAGTACATGGCGCGAGTCTTCATCGGAGAAGCAACGTTTCTCGACCCTGTGCTAGTTCCAGTGGAACGGCTAATTTATCAAGCGATCGGCATTTCTGAACCAGAGGAAATGACCGGCTGGGAATATCTCAAAGCCATTCTTTACAGCAATACCGTGATGGCGGTCTTGGTGTTTCTCATTCTCATATTGCAAGGTATATTGCCCCTGAATCCTACGGGGCTGAGCGCACCAACCTGGGACACTGCACTACACACCACTATCTCCTTTCTCACCAATACAGATCAACAGCACTACTCTGGGGAAACAACACTTTCCTATCTGAGCCAAGTAGCGGCGTTAGGCTTCTTAATGTTCACCTCTGCTGCAACGGGCTTATCCGTGGGGATCGCGTTTATTCGGGGATTGACTGGGCGCACCCTGGGGAACTTTTATGTTGATCTCACGCGATCGATTACCCGCGTTTTACTGCCGATTTGCATCCCAGTCGCGTTGCTGATGATTGTGGCAGGAGTGCCAGAAACCTTGGCTGGGCCAGAAACAGTGACTACCTTGGAAGGCGCAACCCAGGCGATCGCTCGTGGGCCAGTGGCTCACTTTGAAGCGATTAAGCTGTTCGGAGAAAATGGCGGTGGGTTTTTTGCGATCAACTCAGCCCACCCCTTTGAAAATCCCAACAATTTCACAAACCTCCTGCAAATTGTTTTGATGCTGTCCATTCCCACAGCTCTGATCTATACCTACGGCGTGTTTGCTAATAACAATCGGCAAGCCTATTTGCTCTTCAGTATGGTACTGGTCGTTTTTGTGGGACTCATCGTCGTCACGGCAGTGGGCGAGTACCAAGGTAATCCGATCGTCAACGGAGTCTTGGGAGGAACGCAATCTAATCTGGAGGGGAAAGAGGTGCGCTTTGGCTGGGCCCAAACGGCTCTCTTTGCCATCGCCACAACCGGAACCATGACGGGCGCAGTCAATGGGATGCACGATTCCCTGATGCCTCCGGGAGGATTTTCCACCCTGTTCAACATGTTCCTCCAGATTGTTTGGGGAGGACAGGGCACAGGCACGGCTTATTTATTCGTCTACTTAATTTTGTCTGTCTTCGTGACGGGACTGATGGTGGGGCGAACTCCTGAGCTACTGGGACGCAAGATTGAAAAGCGCGAAATTGTGCTGTCCAGTGTCATTCTTTTGGTTCACCCGATCGTGGTCTTGATTCCCGCAGCGATCACCCTGGCACTACCCGATCAATTGTCGGGGATCAGTAACCCTGGCTTTCATGGGCTGTCTCAGGTGGTCTACGAATATACCTCTGCCGCAGCCAATAACGGGTCTGGCTTTGAAGGACTCGCTGACTCCCAGCCTGTGGGAACGGCGCTGTGGTGGAACTTGAGTACGATCGTCAGCCTTTTAGCCGGACGCTTTGTCCCCATTCTGGCGTTGCTGTTGCTCGCAGATAGCATGTCCCACAAACAAGCGGTGCCCATGACTGATGGAACGTTACGAACTGACACGATTTTGTTCACCAGCATTACGGCTGGCATCATTTTGATTCTCGGAGCCTTGACCTTCTTCCCCGTCTTGGCTTTGGGGCCGATCGCTGAAGCTTTTAAAATTGCTACTGGTTCTTTAACCTGACCCTTCAACCTGGGTCACAATTGCCTATTTATCCCTACCCCCTTTTTCTATGACCTCCGATACTCCTTCCAGTGCGCCTCGCCAATCTAAGGGTCGTCGTCAAGACCGTCGGGGCACTCCCAAGGTTAATACCTCTGGCTTGTATAAACGTGCCGTGCGGGATTCATTCACCAAGCTTGATCCCCGGAACATGATTAAAAATCCGGTGATGTTTCTCGTTTGGTTGGGGACGATCGTTACCTTCCTAGTCACCCTGGCCCCAGACTTATTCGGCCCAGCGGCTGGCAAAAATCCCCGCCTATTCAATGGATTAATCACGGTTGTTTTGTTCTTCACCGTTGTCTTTGCCAACTTTGCGGAAGCCGTTGCCGAGGGCAGAGGCAAAGCTCAGGCTGATTCTTTGCGATCGACTCGATCGGATACGACCGCTCGGAAAGTGCTACCCGACGGGTCAATCCAGGAAGTTAGTTCCACTGGGTTGTATAAGGGCGACCAAATCAAGGTTGTGGCGGGGGATATCATTCCCGCAGACGCGGAAGTGGTCGGCGGCGTGGCTTCCGTGGATGAATCAGCGATTACGGGCGAGTCTGCCCCTGTGTTGAAGCAACCGGGAACGGACATCTCCAGTTCTGTCACTGGTGGTACGCGCATCATTTCCGATGAATTGTTCCTGCGGGTGACCTCTGACCCTGGCAAAGGGTTCATCGATCGCATGATTGCCCTGGTAGAAGGAGCCGAGCGCAGCAAAACACCCAACGAAATTGCCCTCACCGTGTTGCTCGTCGTACTGACTCAGGTCTTTCTGATCGTGGTCGCAACGATGACCCCCATTGCAGGTTACGTGAGAACTCCCGTCAGCATTGCCGCCTTAATTGCGCTGCTTGTGGCGTTGATCCCTACGACGATCGGCGGACTGTTGAGCGCGATCGGCATTGCCGGGATGGATCGGGTCGCTCAGTTCAATGTCGTGGCTACTTCAGGTCGCGCCGTGGAAGCGTGCGGGGATGTCAATACCTTGGTTCTGGATAAAACGGGCACGATCACCCTGGGAAATCGTGAGGCAGACGAGTTCATCCCCGTCAACGGACACTCTCTCCAAGAGGTCGCCGCCACTGCGTTGACTGCCAGCATTTTCGACGAAACTCCTGAAGGGAAATCGATCGTGCGACTGGCAGAGCAACTAGGAGCCAAGGCAGAAGTGGCACCAGAGCAAGCCACTGGGGTGGAATTCTCAGCCAGAACTCGGATGAGTGGCACAGATTTACCCAACGGCAGCGAAATTCGCAAAGGCGCAGTGGATGCCATCAAAGGGTTTGTCCGATCGCGGGGTGGCACGATCGCCCCTGATCTAGACGATGCCTATGAGCGAGTTTCCCGTTTGGGCGGCACTCCCCTCGCTCTGTGCCGTGATGGTGAACTCTTCGGGGTAATTTACCTCAAAGACATCATTAAACCAGGGATCAAAGAACGGTTTGACCAACTCCGCCGCATGGGTGTTCGCACCATTATGCTGACCGGAGACAACCGCATCACAGCTTCCGTCATTGCCCAAGAGGCTGGAGTGGATGATTTCATCGCGGAAGCCACCCCAGAGGACAAAATCGAAGTCATTCGCACAGAGCAAGCCAAGGGTAAGCTCGTTGCCATGACGGGAGACGGCACCAATGATGCTCCGGCTTTGGCTCAGGCAAATGTGGGTGTGGCGATGAACTCTGGCACCCAAGCCGCAAAGGAAGCTGCCAACATGGTAGACCTAGATTCTGATCCCACGAAGCTGATTGACTTGGTGACGATCGGCAAACAACTCCTCATCACCCGTGGCGCGTTGACGACGTTTTCAATCTCCAACGATGTGGCAAAATACTTCGCCATTATCCCCACCATCTTTGCGGCTGCGGGGATCGGCGCTCTGAATGTCATGCGCCTCGGCAGCCCCGATTCTGCCGTCCTCTCGGCCCTGATCTACAATGCCCTCATCATTCCTGCCCTCATTCCCTTGGCTTTGAAGGGCGTGGAATTTCGCCCCCTGACTGCCAATCAGTTGTTGCAGCGAAACATCTTGATCTATGGACTGGGGGGAGTTGTTGCTCCTTTTATTGCCATCAAAATCATTGATTTAGCCGTGTCTCCCTTTCTGTAGTCGCGAGTCCTAGCGGCTCGATCGCTGTCTGGCTCACTCTAATGCCTTACCCCAATCTTCTTTAACGCTCCACCCTAATACCTCCCTCTAAATTGCGATGAAACTTGCCACTAAATTACCGACCAAAAGCAGCGTTCTTAGCTTCCTTCCTCCTTCCACCCAAGTTCTAGAAGAGACAGCAGCCCTGCTGTCAGAAGCTCGCAGACAAAAAATCCCAGTGTGGGTCTTTTTGGGCATGTGCTTCAACTTAGTAGTCGCGCCAATGGTGCAAGCCGCAACCGGGGAAACCTACTCCCGTGGACAAGCCTGGGCGATCGGCATTCTGGGACTCTGCACCCTCGTTGTCTCTGTGTACCTATTTGTTGTGATGTTCCAACCAGAGCGCTTCTAACAGAGAAATCAACCCACCAC
>JARCMD010000033.1 GCA_030248885.1 Leptolyngbyaceae cyanobacterium MP9P1.79
ATCCCTGAGCCTCCCATCCCTGACCCACTGCCCCCCCTAGACCCAGCCCCAGTGCCACAAAATTAATCAACTTCGGTGCAGATTTGGCAATGTTAATTGAGCGGTACGAAGCGCAGGTACGGAGGAAAAATGGTAGGAACAGGTCTATAAATATTTTTGCCTGTTGTTATAAATATTTTTGCCTGTTGTAATTAATCTGGTAGACTTGCCCCTACTGATTTGATTGTTGTAGAGCTTAAAGAACTCTTGAAACCGTTAAGAAGGGAGCCATGACTGAACGATCGCTCAGACTCCTCCTTGTTGATGCCGATTCCCTCTTTCGGCTGGGCTTACGAACTTACCTAGAGGGATTTCCTGACCTGCAAGTTGTTGCGGAAACAGGGACGGGGCAGGAGTGTCTGGCGATTTTGCAGGACTCTGTTGAGGGTGGAGCTTCCGAGCCGATCGCCCAAACCAACGAGTCAACCGCCACCGATGCCCCGATCGATGTCATGATTCTCGATCTATGCCTGGGTCAGATTCATCCAGGACAGATGAGTGGGCTGGAACTCTGTCAAATATTACGAACTGAATATCCTCAGCTTCCTGTATTACTGGTGAGTATGCCAGGGGAATCTGAGCCACTCACGGCTGCTTTTCAAATGGGGATCAATGGCTACTGCCCCAAGGGAACTCCAGTTTCAGATCTGGTGGCTGCCATTCGGCAGGTGGCGACGGGTGAGTCCTCTTGGGGCGATCGGACTACCGCTGTCATCTCAATCCCCCCTACTTTGGGTGCGATCGGACAATTGCGTCAAACCCTGTGCCAGTCTGGAGTGTCCCAAATCGAATCTGCCCTAGCCGAAGTGAACCGGCAACTCCAACAACCCCAGCGATCGTGGCTCGATCGGGCTGTGATTGCTGGGCACCGTCGGGAACTTATGTCCTCCCGCTGGTTGCTCGATCGCCTGCTGGGAGACAGAACCCCTCCACCCCGCACCGTAGCGCCGCCTACCGCTTTTCACCCTTCCCCAGCCTCCCCGCTTGACCCAGCCTTTCGTCACCCCGCTTCAGCCCTCAGCCTCACCCAAAACAACTCGCTACGTTCCCCCAGAGAGTTACAATCCCTACTGTTTGATGCGATCGTGGCTAATTTGGAATCTGAGTTAAAAAATCTCACTCAGACACCTTTGGAAATCGATATTTTGAGGACTGAGAAAAAGCGAGAATTGCTCTACATTGTGTTACGAAAAGTCGAGGAATTATTGACGGAATTGCAAGTTTCTCAGGTGCAACCAAGCCAATTAATCGACAAGCGATCGGTGATTTTACAAGACCTATGGCAGGCAGTAATCACTGATTTTTTTGGTAAGTACACAACCTTGGCGATGGGCGATCGACAACTGGAAATTGTGGATTTATTGCTCCAAGATCAAGCGATCGTAGACAGAGATATCTTGAGGAAAATTCCCCTATTTCCAGAATTACTCACCCATTTATTGTTTCAATCTCCCTTGGAAATTGATAGTTTTTCCTATACAGCCGGATCACCAGAAGCGATTATTCGGGCTGAAGTATTACTGCAAAATGTGTTAATTCAAGTTGCCAATGCTGTGATTCAACCCCTACTCAATCGCTTGGGAAATGTGGAGGCTGTAAAGCAGAATTTCTACGATCGTCGCCTGCTTTCCACCCGTGAAATTGAACGATTCAGAAATAATCTATCCTGGAAATATCGCCTGGAAGCCTCTGTGAGAGAGCCACAAGCAATCTTTGAAAGTCGATTTAAGTTGTTCATCATCACCGCATTAGGGATTAAAAAGACCTCCATCTATGCTCCCCGCGAACAAGAATTAGCTCAACTTTCCGGTATCCCCTACACCGTCACGTTGGCGTTGGAAATTCGTGATGCGATCGCCCCTCGGCTGCGTTCTGTGGTGTCTTTCTTAGGCACTGGCTTGATTTATTTACTCACCGAAGTCGTGGGTCGCAGCATTGGCTTAATCGGGCGCGGGATTCTGAAAGGAGTGGGGAATGCTTGGCAGGATAGAAGTAGGAATTAGGGTGAAGGGTAGAAGGGTGGATGGGTGGATGGGTGGATGGGTGGATGGGTGAAGGGTGAAGAACAAGTTGTAAATAATAAATGGTACATGACAAACTTAATTGAATTTCCGCTTCCATCTCACTATTGGCTGAAAAATGCTACGGTTCCTCGGTGTTTGCTGCCGGAATTATGCATAGGTGAAATCGGCGATCGTTCGTCACAAAATCCATCCGCAGAAGCAGAATTGGTTCTCGTTAATATTGAGATTTTGCATGACAAAATTGGGGCGATCGTTCCGACTCATGTTCCTACCAACGCTGCTGAATCCAATACACCTGAGTTTGATTTGCGCGGCGGCATGATTTTGCCCTGCTTCGTGGATATGCACACCCATCTGGACAAAGGGCACATCTGGAACCGCGCTCCCAATCCCGATGGCACCTTCGACAGCGCCCTGCGCGCTGTGCAGCAAGACGCAGCCCAGCACTGGGATGCAGCAGATGTCTACCGCCGAATGGAATTTGGGTTGAAGTGCAGTTATGCCCACGGCACCCGTGCCCTCCGCACCCACATCGATAGTGCTGGAACGCAAGCTAGCATTAGCTTAGAGGTTTTTTGCAGTCTGAGAGAAGCGTGGGCCGATCGCCTCCACCTCCAAGCTGTTTCCCTCGTTCCCTTGGACTATTTTCTTACCCCCGCTGGTGAGCAATTGGCGGATCAGATGGCTGAAGTCGGGGGCGTGTTGGGGGGCGTGGTGTGGATGAACCCGCAAATTACGCAGCAGCTAGACCGCACGTTTCAATTAGCAGCAGAGCGTGGGCTAGACCTGGATTTTCACACAGATGAGAGCGGCAATGCTGACGATATGGCCCTGCGCTATGTGGCAGAGGCAGCGCTCAGGCACCAGTTTCAGGGACATGTCACCTGTGGCCATTGCTGTAGTCTGGCGGTGCAAGCAACTGATGTCGCAGCCCACACGATCGCCCGCGTCAAGGACGCTAACCTGGGCATTGTCAGTCTGCCGATGTGCAATCTGTATTTGCAAGATCGAAAACCAGGGCTGACCCCCCGTTGGCGAGGGGTGACGCTCTTGCATGAACTCAAAGCCGCTGGGGTCGATGTGGCGTTGGCCAGCGACAACTGCCGCGATCCTTTCTACGGGTTTGGGGATCACGACATGCTGGAAGTTCTGACCCAATCGACGCGCATTGCCCACCTCGATCGCCCCTACGGTGACTGGGTGCGATCGGTGAACCAAATTCCCGCCAAGTTGATGGGCTTACCCACATCAGACGCGCTCACAACTGGCTCTAGTGCTGATTTAATCTTGTTCAAAGCCAGGACTTTTAGTGAGTTGTTGTCCCGCCCCCAATCCGATCGTGTCGTCCTGCGCCAAGGTCAGGCGATCGACACTACTCTACCGGATTATGCTGAACTAGACGAACCCATTAACAGTTTAAGATAGGTCTAACTTATTTCGAGAACGCGCATGAGCATTAGCTTGACTCCTAATCAAGAGCGCCTGATTCAAACCAAACTCCAATCTGGCAAATATCACTCCGCAGAGGAAGTGCTTGAAATCGCCTTGCGGTTATTGGATGAGTATGATCGCGCCGATGCAGCATGGGTTGAAGACGTGCGAGCAAAAGTTGATGCAGCGATCGAAGCCTCGCTCCACACCCCTCCCATTGATGGCGAAACATTCGTCAATCAAATTCTAGAACGATTCCAACCAGCAGATTCGGCATCGGCATGAGTCGCTATGTCATCAACATTCTCGCCAGTAGATCTCTCAACGAAATTGCTGACTACTTTGCCGAGAACAATCTTGAAGCGGGCGATCGTTTCTTTCGTGCCTTCAACCAAAAATGTATACAACTTGTTAGCTATCCCAATAATGGCAAAAGCTACGCAGCAATCCGTCCTAATCTTCGAGGATTGTCTTTAGAAAATCATATTATTTTTTATCGGGTACTAGATGATGGTATTGAAATTCTGCGGGTTGTAAGTGGTCGTCGCGACTTTCCGGCTCTTTTCTCGGCGCTGGAATAAAGCGTTTTCCCGTTCCCCAGATATTCTCGCTGAACTCGCAGCATCGGCAATGGCTGAATATCACGCAGGCAAAACCCAGGACTTGATCCATGGAAATTAATTGGTAGTTAGTACCAGTTCACTACCTCCAATTCAGCGACCCTAGAGAATTCGTTGATATTGCGGGTAACCAGAGTGGCTTGAAGAGCGATGGCTGTGCCTGCGATCAAAATATCCATGGGGACAATGGGAGTTCCTTGCTGCTCCAACTGAGCACGGATTGCGGCCGCAGCGAAGGCAGCATCCCGATCGAACGGAACCAAGTTGACTCGGCTCAGAAGTTGCTGAAGTTGCTGGGTGCGTTTTGCAGGAAAGCAGATTTTGCAATGCCAACCTGCAATTCAAACAGAACGATCGTTGAAACATTAATGGTTTGAGCAGAGACATCACTCAAGTTTTGAGCAACGTGTCCTTGCTCTTTAAAGTAGTAAATTACGGTATTGGTATCCAAAAGATATATCAAAGGCTTTCCCGTAGAATGTCTTGCCCTAGTCCAGCCCGAATGTCTTCTAGGTTAGGAAAGTCCGTTTCCCAAGTTCCAGCCAAGGACTTAACTAGTTCTGCCCAGGGGATAGCCACTTCATTGCTCATGGGTTGATTAGCATTTAGATGTTTCGCACGAATCAGTTCAGCGAACGTCAGAATCTCGCTGGCTTGCTCTTCGGGAAGGGATTTGACAAGTTCATAAACCTGTTCAGCGATCGTCATAATGCGTTTCCAGATAATGCGTTTCCAGATAATGCGTTTCCAGATAATGCGCTTCCAGATAATGCGTTTCCAGATAAAGTGGTGCCTCACTCTAATTGCTCAATCTACCAAGTTGGGTCAGTGTAAAGATTAATGGTTAAATCGGCATAACCCGCAGGCACCGACGTAATGCAAGCGCAGGCTTCGCCAATTTCCTGAATTTCAACTTCGCAGGCGTGACACGATCCCATCAAGCAACCCGTGGGAATGCATATGTCAGCCCGATTGGCAACCGCCAACAGTGGCTCTCCAGGAACTGCATCAACAGTTACATCATCGGGGAGAAATCGAATGCGTACAGTCATGGGCTAATTACCTCGATCGTCATATCCCTAACTTTGTACTCCATACTCCGAGCCTCTCACTTTGCTACTGCTCCACCATTCCTACACGCGCCTCAACTGGGCTGCAACTCTTCCAGGATTTTGAAGCGAATGTGATTGAGAGCCAAGCTCCCGATCGACACGGACTCGGTTTCCTCACTATCCTTCATATCCAAGCGCTCGAAGGTGATGCCCTTGCCAACTTCAGTGTGATACCAGGCTAAGCCCATGAAAAATCGCGTGGGGTAGGGACCGCGCTCCGTCACATCATCGGGGTTAGACTCCATTGGCACCCAGCCAAACCCAGGCACATAAAACTCAATCCAAACGTGGTTGAAGTCCGGCTCCAAGGGCACGAGGGGCTGATCAGCGCGGGCGGGACACTTGTAGCGACCGATCGTGCGGCAGGCAACGCCGTTTAACCGCATCAGTGCCAGCAACAAGCCCACGTACTCGCCACAGGAGCCAGTTCCCCGTTGCAGCACCACATCTGGAGTATCGATGTGGGGTTGAATGGCGTAGGAAAGCCGATCGTAAACATAGTTACGAATTTTCAATACCTTTCGCAGAATATTGGTTTCAGTCCCGACTGCTTCCTGGGCTGCCTGTTTAATGACCTCGCTGTCCATCATCAGTTCGTCATTATCAATCAGATAGAGATCGGTGAACTCTGGAGGCAGTTTGGGTGCATTCTCCACTTCTCCGAACTTGAGTATGTACTTGATGCTCCACACCTCCAGCAAGACTGTCCAGCCAAAGACATGGCGCTCATCGGGTTTGAGCCGATCGAACTTAAACACAGCCACCCGCTGCCCATCGTGAATTTCTTCGGTAAACGGGCGACCGATCGCCTTAACCCGTCTCACCGATTGGCGATCGGTTTCTGCGGGGAGTGCAATCCGCCACTCTACCTCTTGCAGTTCAATTTCATCCAAGGGCAATAACTCTTCCACATAAGACACCTCAATTAAGTAACCGTTGGAGAGAGCATACTGTTGGTCTTCGTAGTAGTGGAAATAGAGCGGGTGAATGAAGGTTCGATCGCGGGTTGCCAACTCTTGGGGCGGAGATTCGTTGGGGTTGTCGCGGACGTAGTGTTCCTCTCTGGCATAGGCGACATAGAGCGTGTCCTTGCCGTCTGAGTCGGGGCAGAAGGCTAAGCCTGTGGGATTCTCGAAGGGCGTGAGAACGCTGAACCGCACTTCACCCGTGCCGCGATCGAGGCAATACACCGATTGCTCAGTTCGATCGCATGCCCATAGTTCTTCCTCATTGCGAACTGTAATATTTTCAATGCCCACCCCAGGAACCGGGAATCGGGTGATTTCCCGCCCTGTATCCGCATCGAACACATAAATATATCCGGCTTTTTGGCAGGTGACATACACTGTCGATCGCCAAACTGCCACACCATCAGCCGTGTAGGGGAGTGTTGCAAATACGCTGGGAGTCAGGTTGGCGATCGAGGCTAAGGGGTTGGCGATCGCCCCCTGACACTGAAACACATTATTTTCTTGTGTAAACCACAGAGTGTCGCCTTGCACCGCCAACCCGGTCGCATCTAAGAACTCTGCCACATGGTTGGGGTTCAGAATGACCGTGTTATCTCCAGTGCGATCAACTTGCAACAAATAACCCCGTAGCGGGTCGATGGTCAGCAATGTCTCTCCCACACAAGCCACTCCACAAAGCATGTAGGCCCCAAACGGCCGAATCGTTCGAGACCACGAATTCTGCCCGGAGAGGGTTGTCTGGGACAATGTAGAGCTTTGGACATCGAGCGGCATAGGTAGATAAAGTTAGCTTGCCTCCCCATCATACGCAAAACCTACCCTTGCTTATCTTGCTGAAGCCATAGTCTGCGATCGAACTAGTGTTCTGTCAAGAAAATTTTGAGGGGTCGAAGACCCTCAAAATTTAACTCCAACTAACCTCCCGGCTTTCAGCTACCCGTCAATTAATGATTGA
>JARCMD010000034.1 GCA_030248885.1 Leptolyngbyaceae cyanobacterium MP9P1.79
CACCCTTTCCCCATCCACCCATCCACCCATCCACCCATCCACCCTTCCTCTCAATACAGTTCATACTTCATCAATTGACAGGGCAATGTTCCATTGTAAACTGCAAACCGTTGGGACGATTTCAGCCCGATCGACTGCGAGAGTTCCTTATTTCCACTTAGCACAAACGCCGTCCAACCTTTGAAACGTTGCTTCAACACATCACCTAACCGTTTGTAGAAAGCTCCCAAGTCGCTATCGCGCCCCAACCGTTCGCCATAGGGCGGATTGCAGAATAAAACGCCGCTGTCTGCGGGGGCTGCAACATCTTCTAGGTCAATCTGAGCAAAATAAACGTGGTTCAGTACGCCACAGTTGCTGGCATTATCGATCGCTTGCTCAATGACCGCTGCATCCCGATCGCTGCCCCAAATCGGCGCAGGCAGAACTTCTCGCCGACTGGCTTCCGCCTCTTGCAGCAGGTGTTCCCAAAGGGGCAAGTCGCAGTCAATCCACGTCTCAAACCCAAACTGCTCACGAAACAATCCTGGGGCAATGTTGAGTGCCTTTAAGCTGGCTTCCAACGGTAGCGTGCCAGAGCCACAGAGCGGATCGTAAAACATTTGCTCTGGCTGCCAGCCCGATAGCTGGATCAGAGCCGCTGCTAGGGATTCCTTGAGCGGTGCGGCACCCACGGCAGGGCGATATCCCCGGCGGTGCAGACTTTTACCGGAACTGTCCAAACTGACGGTGCATACATCGCGATCGATATGCACACTGATTTGGACATCTGGCGATTGCAACTCCACATCGGAACGATCGCCCACGGTTGCTTGCTGCTGATCGACGATCGCCTTCTTGACTTGGAGCGCTGTGAAGTGGGTGTGGTTGAGTTGGTCACTTCTGCCCGTCGCATTGACTGCCAGCGTCAAGTCTGGAGTTAGGTATATTGACCAATCAATGGTTTGAATCCCGTGATAGAGATCGGTTGCATCCTGACATGGAAACTCGTGCAACTTGACTAAAATGCGGAAGGGCAATCTTGCCCAAAGGTTGACGCGATAAAGTAGGGCCCGATCGCCCTCAAACGCAGCCCCACAAAACCCAGGTTCTACACCATGAGCGCCTAGTTCCTCTAACTCTTGGGCTACAAGTGTTTCTAGCCCCCGCGCTACCGTAGCAAAATACTGATTCATTAATGAGGCTCATAACTGCAAGGCACTGGAAAATTCACTTGCCCCTTAACGATTATAGCCACTGTAGACAATTAGCTGGAAGATAAGATAAGGGCGATCGTCCCTACTTGCCCTACTTCGTGAGCAACTATCTATTCCTGGTAAAAATTATAAACTTAAATTATGAATGTTAGTGCAGGGTTTTGAAAATATGCTAGCTGTTACTGACATCGGTACATTAGTAACTCGCTCCACAGGCGGGAGCGACGATCGTCCAATGATTACAGGCACTAGAACTTCTGTGAGTAGAGTTGTGGTGCTTTACAAGCAGGGCGCGGGTGCCGAAGAAATCGCCCGCCGCATGAGTCATCTGAACATTGCTCAAGTTTATGCTGCCTTAGCCTATTACCATCTCAATCGGGATGAGATTGAAGCGGATTTGGCAGAAGCAGAGGCTGAATATTGGAAATTGGCAGAATTACATAGTAGTCAGGCTTAACAGGTTTGTAGATGAGCCAAATACTTCTGTATATCGACGAAGATTCAATGGATGAGGATTTTGTACAAGCCTTGAGATCACGTAATGTAGATGTGCTGACCGTCGTTGATGTAGGAATGCTTCACAAGTCGGATGAAGAGCAGCTAGATTGGGCAAGGGTAAATTACCGGGTTATCTTCAGCTTTAACACTAAAGACTTTTATCGGTTGCATACGACTCTGCTTGCTCAAAGCCTGTCTCATACAGGGATTATTTTGGCTCCGCAACAGCGATATGGGATTGGTGATTTGATGCGTGGAGTATTAAGGTTGATCAACACTAAATCATCAGAAGCCATGCAGGGACAAGTAGAATTTCTGAGTAACTGGATTTCGTGAGACCAATGCCTAGTAGTTTAGCTAGTCATCGAATGGACAAGGAGCGATCGTCCCTACCTACTCTACTTCCTCATCGTTCGCTTGCTGCTGGTACGTTGAGATGAACCAAAGCTTTTTGCAACACACTGGGCTTGACACTCAACCAAACTTGATTGCGATCGTCCTCGGTATACTCTACTACAACTGCCCCAATTGGTGATCCAATAGCTGGGTACATCTCTGAAGTCATATCCCCAGTGTCCACAAAATCAGTGATCTGAACAATGCCTCGCACCATATCGTCACCCAGGTTAACGAAAATCCCAAATGGCGCATGATGCTCAACTTTGCCATGGATTAGCTTACCCAGCCGATAGTTCGACTTAACCTGATTCCAGAACTGATCACTCATTCCATTACCTCGGTTTTAGGACTCTAGGATATTGGTTCAAGAGAGAGAACAAATCATGGGAAATGGGCAATTCGACCTGTTCCCCGCCTTGATACGGTCTTTCAAGGGGTTTGAAATACCGATCGTAGATGTCTAAATCGATTGTAACTTCCAAAATTCCAGGGCTACTGATGTGCTTCCATGTACGCTCGTAACAACTGATTGATCTGGGTTTGATAGCCCCGCCCATGAGACTTAAACCACTCTAATACATCGCTATCGATGCGAAGTGTAACTTGCGCCTTAACCTTTGTTACAGGTAAACCCCGTCGCACTACTGCCTTAGCGAACATTTCGGGTGTAATCTCTGGACAGTCTGATAGATCAATAGCTTCATCGCTCATTGCGTCCAGCCGTTGCCAGTCAGTTTGAGAGTTGCTCGAAGTAGATTCGTTGTTCATATTTCGTCGCTTTTCTTGCAGAAATAATCCGGGTATAATCCTCATGCTCTGTATGGACAACAGCAATGACTCGCTCTTGCAACAAACCGAATGTAACAAAACGCTGCTCTCCATAACTATAGCGATCGTCCTCAATCGTTAAAATATCGCTATCAAACACGGCTGGAACATCGATAAAATCAATTCCGTGTTTACGAAGATTAGCAAGACGTTTTGCTTCATCCCATTCGTATTCCATACTTGAAAGATAGTTACAATAACTAATTGTAGTTACAAATTGTCGTTACAGCTACCCATAGCTAGCAACTTTAGATAGGGAAATTTTCTACATAGTAAACCGATCGAGATAAAAGGTGATTATTATGACCTGTACACTCCTTACATCTTGCCCATAAATCTGAATAGACTGTTCAAATTCAATGTATGCACCCTCGTGATTCTCTGCTGCTGCACAAAACTAGCAACTCTCTCAAAACTCCTGGATTTTGGCTAGCCACGATCGCCACCTTCCTACTAACCCTGCATTTGCATTGGGCATGGCAGCTACATGCCAGCTTAGATCAGCTAGTGACCTCCCTCTTTTTTGCCGGGGCGATCGTAATTCTCCTGTGGCGACAGAGGAACACCCTCAACCTGGAAAGCGATCCTGGCTCCAGTTTGGTGGGTCTGCTGCTGATTGGGTGGATGCTTCTTCGGGGCACCTTCACTCAGGGGCAGGGCGACATTCTCAGCGAAATTTCACCCCTGATTTCTGCCTTGGGTTTGGGGCTGATAGCCTCTGGCGTGAGGGGATTGGGGCAATATTGGCGAGAGGGAGTGGTTTTGATTGCCCTGCTGGTGCCGCCCACGGCCCTTTCAGAAGTGTTGAATGAATGGGTGAGCCTGAATCTTCTGACAGCTAAAGTGACCACATTTGCCCTGTGGTATTTGGGGTTTGATGTATGGCGGCAGGGAGTGGCGATCGGGTTACCCAATGGCACCACGATCGAAGTGGCGGTGGGTTGCTCTGGTTTTGGGGCCATGCTGCTGTTGGGGAGATTATCTGTGCTATTTGGTATGTTGTGTGCGCCCAAGAGCCGATCGCGCTTCTGGTTACCCATTGCTGGGGTGACGATCGCCTTTTTGGTCAACCTAATTCGTGTCGTGCTGATGGCGTATTTGCTCAATTCCGCTCACCAATCAGCATTTCTTTATTGGCATGGGTCTCAGGGCGCACAATTCTTTTCCACAGTCTCAATCTTGCTCTTCGGGTGGCTCTGTCATTGGCTGCTGCAAAAAAACTCCCATCAGCAGATCCCCTCTTAAACACCATGATTTGGAAACGATCGCGTCTGCCCCTGCTAATTGGAATTTTGGTCGCGATCGTCGTCACCCTAGGGCACTCGTTGTTGCAACCTTTTTTAAGTGGGAACGTTCCAACGCTGCCCTCCAGTCCAGCCCTACCCCATTGGGAATTGATTGCAGAAACTCCATTGGACAGAAAACCTGTAGATTATCTGCAATATGTGACGGGCAAGCGCTATACCTATCGATCGCGCGATCAGCTACTGAACATTGACATGCATTACCTCGCCAACACCGATGGCAATGTTGCGGCGCTCCTGCCCGATTTCATGTCACCTCCCTTGGCTGTTGCAACTGCCCCGCCCCGCCTGCTCCAACAGCCCGGTGGTGGATTCTACAGCCTCTCCACCGATCGCAAATATGCCTATCTCAGCGCTTGCATCAACCCCCGTGGCGGCAGCACTGTCACCCGTGAGCAATTTGCCCAAAACCGCAAAACCTATGACCTGAAGGTTGATCGCCTGCTCCCGTGGCTGCTGGGACGAGCCGATTTGCGAGATTGGCGTTGCCTGCTCACCCAATTGTCGATCGCCACCGATTCATCTGCCCCTGAAGCGACTTACCCTGTTTTGGAGACCGCTTGGTTTGATTGGCAACACTGGTGGCGCGATCGATTTCCGCAATAAATTTTTGTGCTGTAGAAATCTTGAGTTGTGATAGGAGAAACACACCATGAACTTACACTCCCTGCTTTTACATCACTGCGGTTCAACATCATAAAAAATGTTAGAGAATCAACTCAATTTAGTGCAGTTTTACAACTTTTCGGATAGGCTTCAAGGGAACTATACCAGGCAGTAATCCCCCCAAACTTCCTCCTTTTAGGGCCCCCTTGATATGACACAGCAGAACCTTTTAGAACTGGCAAAACATGGCGATACAGAAGCAATTAGTTCGCTGCTAAATCGCGTTCTTCAACCAAGGGGGATCACTGCAAAGGCTGCATTCAACGGTGAAGCTCTGCACCTGTTGCTAGATTCCGCTGATGTCCCCAATCAACAAACCTTGGTGCCTGCGTTGCATCGGGCTGTGCAAAACTTAGGCATTGAATCGGCGCGATCGGTTATTTTGTATGGACGGCAAACAGGAAAGCCTCGCCCTGTTTGGCGGCAGAGCATTGAGTTAACGCCACCCCCGATCGCCTCCCCTCCAGTTGTGGAAAATGGGGTTGTTCCCGCCGCTGTAGGAGCCGCCGCTGTAGGAGCCGCCGTTATGGGAGCCACTGCTACAGGAGCCGCTGCCATGGGAGCGAACACCATGGGAACTCCTGCTATGGGAGCCACTGCCATGGGAGCGAGTACCACGGGAGCCACCGCCACAGGAGCAATGATGGGGAGCGATTTTGATTCTCCCGATTTTTTGGAAACAACTCCGCCAACAGTTGTCTCCGTAGAAAACATTCCCTTCGAGGAACCCATCCCCCTGCAATCCGCAGCGGTAGTTTCCAAAGACCCCGACACCGATAATTTGGGATTGGCGAGAAATATTTCAGTATTGGCTCTCGCAGGGTTAATTGCGGGAATTTTCGGCTTGCATTACGTCCTGGGAGAACGGAATTCGATCGTAACGAAGCAAAAGCAGGCGATCGACCAAGCCCAAATCCTTGCAGCCAATGCGACCACCGCTAGAAATGCCCCAGATCTACCCACGCTAAAAACCTCCCAAGCTCAACTCCAGCAGTCCGTCAGCTTGCTAGAAGCCCTCCCCGATGTTCCCAGTTCTGACGACGGTCAAGTGAAGGAAGAACTCGCTAAAATTCGTCCCCAACTCCAAGATGTCCAAGACCGGGTGAGAGTCGAAGAACAAGCTTTAGCCAGTTTGAGTACGGCTGAGGCCCAGGCTAACGAAGCTGTGCAATTGATTAAAACTGCTCCCCAATCTCTCGCTGCTAAACAGCAAGCCTCCCCTAAGTTTCAAGACGCGATCGGACTAGTTAACGCCATTCCCGAAGGCACCTACGTTTCTAAGCAAGCGAAACAACGGTTAACCAACTATCAAAAAAACTATGCGCTCCTATCTCAGCAGATCGTGACGAAGCAAAAACAAATTAGAAAACAACGCCCCATCACTCGCTCCAAAGGGATAGAGCAATTGAAGTAGGCAGGCATTTGTGAAACGTAATAACTGTAGGATGCATCAGGCGAATACCGTAACGCATCAGGTTGATGAATGCGCTGGGTGACGCTACCGCTAACCCAGCCTACGATCGGCTACCGATCGGTACATTATTTAGTTTTCCCTTTTTCAATACTTCGGACAGTTTTGGTGGAGGTGCTGGAAACCCTGTTGTACAGCCAATATAGACCCTCACCCTAAATCCCTCTCCCAAGAGGGGAGAGGGACTTCAATCCGGCTCCCCTTCTC
>JARCMD010000267.1 GCA_030248885.1 Leptolyngbyaceae cyanobacterium MP9P1.79
AGAAAAGTTTATACCAGGCACCGGAAGGGCGTTCGCGTAGCGTGTGCTTTGCACTTAGCATCCGGGCAATGACCTTCTGGTCGATTCAAGGCTCTGTCTACCGGATGCTTCGCCCCTACAAGAGAACGATTTCAGTCCATTGAATCCATAGCACTTAGTTCCAAGGGCTGATCGCAAAAGTTTATACCAGCTTCACCTCGTACACCCCCCTCTAAAATTTCTCGCCTTGAAGTTTCCAAAACTTCTCACCTTTAGAGGGGGCAAGCCAAGCAGTGTGTTTAGTTATTCTCATCTATACTGATAGCCTACGTATCTAGTAGTTACTCTCAATGGTTTGACTAGAAGTTCGACTCAGCTTCCCTACTACTGCAAATATTACAAAGTGACAAAGTATTACATTTGTTACTTTGTCACTATTATTGTTCGAGTGGCTGAAACCAGTTGAATTGCTGATTAGGTTCTTTGCAAAACTAGTGAGTTGAGCTTGCTTTCATCCTTTGATCTCCACAATGTCTTATCTTGGCTCTGCTCACGTTTATCGCGATTTGCCCTTGGCAACCTTCGACCAGTTGCACATCTTGCTGCAAGCAGTAGCTGAGCAAGGCGCAACTTCAAATGCATTCGGCGCAGTACGATCGCCCCTCATCTTGACAGAAGCTGCGCTTTTAGCGTGCAATCCAGAGTGCAATCTCACCTCAAAGGACGTTCCAGAGCGTTTTACTCTCGTTGTATCTGAGGCATTTAGTGCCTTGTTAATTGGATCTCCAGTGCAACCAAACTACAAGCTGTTTGCACCTTTGGATGCACCAGAGAAGCGATGTTGTCTGGAGTTAACCTTTGATCCAGAGACGATCGCCCCTTTCCTGACGACCCTGAAAACCCTCTTGCAGTCAAATAGTTATGCCCAAGGTCTGCTGCACCACGCCCATCAGATGCTGCGACCCAACCAACCCCATCTGCAAAGTGAATTGACTCTGCGCCTCGTGGAGTTGCTGACTTTGGCGACTCCGGCTACCAGTCCTGCCTCTGAACCCATGTTGCTTTTGCAGCCCGCTGCCATTCTGAGCCAATTAACCAGTCAGATTTATCACAATTTAGACCTGTCCTCAATTCTGGAAGCTACGGCGCAACAGGTTCGACAAACGTTGCAAGTCGATCGCGTGTTATTGTATCAACTGGACTTGAGATTAGCTGTCCAAGACGAGATCTATATTGCTGATTGTCATCTTTGCAACCATTGTAACTGTGTGATGTATGAAGCAAGGGCACACGAAGCTATTCCATCAGTGCAGAACATTACTGAATTGCATCGTGATTTTGTCCATAGTTCTCACGGGTCTCACTACAAACAAGGCATTCCCTTAACGATCGCCGATACTGAGTTAGCCTATGTTTTCTCTCCGGGGCTGCTAAATGTCCTGCGGCGCTATCAGATCAGGGCGGAGTTGATTGTTCCAGTTTTTGTCCAGTCGAGGTTATGGGGATTAATGATTGCCCAACACACCCAACCGCGACAATGGATGGGTGCTGAAGTAGCGCTGCTACAGAGGGTGGGAGAGGGATTGGCAGTTGCTATCCATCACGCTAAGCTGCTGGCTCTCGTGCAGGAACAACAGCAAACGTTGGAGCATCAAACCTCTACCTTGACTCAAGAGTTACAAGATGCGTTATCGATCGCTCAGTCTGTAAATCGCACGAAGAGTCAGTTCATTGCGATGATGAGCCATGAACTACGCACTCCTCTGACCTGCGTCATTGGTTTGTCTGAAGCGTTGCTGGGGTGGTCTTTCGGTTCCCTGAGTCACAAGCAGCAGCAATACCTCCAGACGATTCACAGTAGCGGCGAACATCTGCTGACCCTGATCAATGACATTCTGGAACTGTGTGAAATCCAAGCCGGTAAGGCTGTGCTGAAGAGTGATGAGTTTTGCATTGCTAAGCTGGCTACCACAAGTCTGCAACTGTTACGAGAGCAGAGCAATGATAAAGGCGTGACCCTGGAGTTGGATCTGTCTCGGTTGGTTAATCTACCCGCTTACATTCAAGCCGATCGCCGTCGAGTGGGATTGATTCTGTTCAATCTTTTGGGCAATGCGGTGAAGTTTACCCCCCAAGGTGGACATGTGCTGCTACAAATTTGGTTGGAGGAGTCTCTGATTGTGTTGCAAGTGCAAGATACGGGAATTGGCATTCCTGAGCAACAGCACGCGCTGCTGTTTGAACCGTTTCAACAATTAGACCCGTCTTACCATCGCCAGTATGAGGGCACAGGTTTAGGTTTAGCGTTGACTAAAGAGTTGGTGGAAATGCACCAAGGCTGGATTAAGGTGGAGTCAGCGATCGGTAAAGGTTCAACATTTACGGTCTATTTGCCCACCTCTACCTTTGGGCAAGCTGAGGAATATGACCCTCAAGATTATGTGTGTAGCTCGCGGTTAGCCCCGGCTAGCGCCCCAGTAGGCTAGATGAATGATGCCATGCTAGATGCCCTACGAACGATCGCCCACGGTTTAATTGTTTCCTGTCAAGCCCCTGTTGATTCGCCACTCCATGACCCCAGCGTCATTGCAGCGATCGCCCAAGCCGCCGTGAATCAGGGGGCTGTGGGAGTCCGCATTGACACCCCCACCCATATTAGTGCCGTGCGCCAGCGGGTGCAGGTGCCGATCATTGGTCTTTGGAAGCAGCAAATTCCGGGGTTTTCTGTCTACATTACTCCCCAGTTTCACCATGCCGCTGCTGTTGCTGAAGCCGGAGCCGATATCATTGCCATTGATGCAACCCTGCGCGATCGTCCAGGAGGCGAAACAGTTGCGGGTTTGATTGCGCGCATTCACGCTGAGTTGGGTAAACCAGTGATGGCAGATGTGGATACGTTGGCAGGGGCGATCGGGGCCGTTCAAGCCGGGGCAGACCTGATTGCCACCACCCTTTACGGCTACACAGAGGAGACGCAACACCTCTCCCCACCTGGATTTAACCTATTGACCGAACTCACTCAGCTTCCTCCCCCAGCGATTTGTGAAGGGGGCATTGCCTCCCCTCAAATGGCTCGACGCGCCCTGGATCTGGGAGCCTATGCTGTGGTCGTCGGCACCGCGATTACTGGCATTGATGCCCATGTGAAGGCATACCAAGCTGTCATGAACCAATAATATCGCTCTCCTGAGAAAATTAAGGACTGGGGAGCCAGGAATTCACAAATATCCCATTGGGTCAACGGGTTCGCCATTGAGCCGGACTTCAAAGTGCAAGTGTGGCCCGGTGGAAAGTCCTGTGGAACCAATGGCAGCGATCGGCTGCCCCCGTTCCACAGTTTGTCCCTCTGAAACGTAAAGTTCACTGGAGTGTCCATACAGCGTTGTAATGCCGTTGCCGTGGTCGATAATCACGGCGTTGCCGTATCCTCCATACCATTCTGCCAGGATGACGATGCCGCGATCGGCGGCGCGAATGGGGCTACCGTAGTCCGCCCCAAAATCAACGCCCGTGTGGAAGCGCTGATATCCCAGAATCGGATGCATTCGCCACCCAAAGCCGCTGGTGACCACCGCATCACTGGGATAGCTCATCTGCCCTGTGCCCTGCACTACAATGCCGCCAGGCCCGATACCCCGTTGCTGTCGTCGTTGAATCAGTCCCCTTAAGCTTTGGGAATCTTGCAGAAGTTGGCTCTCGGCAGCTTCCAAGGCGGCGCGATCGGAGCGCAAACGGTCAACCAATTCTCCCTGCGATCGGGCCGCTGCCTCAATTTCCGACTTTTGGGCCAGCAGTTGTTGCGTCAAGAGGGCAATCTGATTTTTTTGCTGCTCAATGGCTGCTCGTTGGCGCTGAATCTCGGCTGCTTCTGCCTGAAGCTGAGCCAGAATTTTGCGATCGGCTTGAAACACCCGCTTGAGTTGGTAGCGACGGTCTAGAAACTGGTTCAGGTTCTGGCTCTGAAGCAACACGGCCCATCCTTGGGTTGCCTGTTGTCGTTGCAAAAACTGCAAGCGATTAACGGTGGCGGCTTGCTGTTGCTGATATTTTTTCTCGGCTAAAATGAGGTCTTCTTGGAATTCCTTGAGGGATTTTTTGGCCAGTTGTAGCTGGTACACCACATCTTTAATCTGAATTGTGGTGGATTGGAGATTGTGTCCCAGCCCTGCCAGACTCCCTTGTGCAGCACGTTCTAGATTTTGCAAGCGTTGGCGTTCTCTGGAGACATCCGATCGCTGCTGCTCGACCTGCTGCTGTTGTTGGCGCAACTCTTCCACAGAACCTGTTTGAAGCAAAAAAGCGGCTCCCGCAAGATTTCCCTGGACATACCTTTCCCAAGGCAAAGCAGCATGGGCGGAGGGCACAAACGCCATCCACACTAGTAGAGCCAAGACTAGCCCCAGCGATCGGCCCCATAGCTTTACCAATCTGCTCATCGCCTAATTCCTAAGAGAGCGCCTACGCCAAATAGAACAATCATCAATCCAGAAACACGGTTTATCCATTTCAAGCTATACATGTTGAATCGAGCTTGTAACGTTACCACACTGCTAGAGAGGATAACCCACCACAGGGTAGAACCCAGAAAGACCCCCGTAACTAGGACGATCGCGGTCAAACCGTTACTCCTGGTTATAGTAATTCCCAATCCAGCAAAGGTTGCAAGATAGGCAAAAATTGTCAGGGGATTCGTGAGGGTTAGCAAAAACATCGATAGGTAGGCAACGGCCAATCCCTGAATATAACTGCGTGGAATAGTGCCAAGAGAGGGTTTGGGGTCTCCTTCGGTAGGTCGAGTTACAATGATTTTACAGCCGGAGTAAATAAGGAATACCCCTCCTATAAGACGCAACTCCGTCTGATGGTGTAACAAAAACTGGGAAATCAAGGTCAGCCCAAATCCAGCAATGCAACCATAGACAGCATCCGCACTCGCCGCTCCCAACCCGGAAATTAAGCCCCACACCATCCCTTTTTCTAGGGTGCGACGAATGCACAGTAGCCCGATCGGGCCCACGGGAACGGCGATCGAGAACCCAATGAGCAGCCCTTTCCAGAAAATAAGTTCCATTAATGATTAAATAGCTCGCAGAAATTGCAGGTCGAAGTCCAGAAGCGGTAGGCAAGCAACGCGATCGGTTGAAAACTTGGGTGCTGGCTCTGGATGCTCATTCTGCCTCCTGAGTTCCACATTCTGTCGTCTGCTTCTTGAATTTTGACAGGACTGTGCATTTACGGATCTCGCTCAGACTATCCTGTTACACCCAGATTGGCTTGTACAGATTCTTTAGAGGCAATCTCTTGCAGTATCTAAAGGCAGCCATCATGGTTGGGGATCTTCCAACGGTAACATCTCCTCAGAGCCAGTCTTTTATTAGGCAATCTAAGCCAAAAAGTCTTCAGCAGGCTCAGGACATTATTTACAGTTTCTTATTGAGGGCCGTTGAGCAACGATCGCCAGAGGAAGCACTGATTGCCTTTAAACATTTATTTATTCAGCCCTTTGCAGCAACTAATCCAGAAGCCTATGAAGCCCTATGTAAGGTGGCTTCGGCAAACAATGAAACAGAGTTTAGAAATACTTTAAAGCGATCGTGCTACATCCTGGTTAACAACTGGGAGACCTACCGCAACTACAAAGCAGTTAAGGACTTAACTCAGTTATTTTCCAACTTAAATGTCAGCCAGCAAGTCTTGCCACAACGACTGCGACGCTTAAGAAATTGGCTGAATAACTTCATTGACAGTCAGGATTTTCAAGACCTGAAGATTTTTGCATCCCGCCATGAAGATCAGGGAAATTGGAAGCAACGTTACACCGCATTTCTATTAGCATCGCAATATACAAATACGCAGAATCCCCAGGAACAGCGCGAAGCCGCAAAGATTTTATCTCAGAAGCTCAAAACGAAATTTCGCTTTGATTTAGCGATGTATATTGCTAGATCTCAATCTTCACCCTCCAAGACGCAGGAGATGAGTAATCCCACTACATTTGGGGATGAATTGCTGCGCTTAGTTAAGATTGTCATCGCCAAGCGGGGATCATTTACATACATCAATCTAGTGAGTATTTTCTTGAGGCAAGTTCGCGGCATAAAATATCAAGCGTTCAAACTGAGTCTGCGAGAATATCTGATTTTTGGGATGGGTAATCAGGATTTTGCTGAGGTTTTAAAAAACAACTTAGTTCAAAAACTAGAGCTTTATCATCAAAAGTGTCATCAGCAACCCTTAGATAATTACTTATTATTTAAAACCTGTAAGAAAATTGTGGATTGTTTAACGATCGACTCTTCTAAACGACCCTCTCCCCTATTTATTGCCGCACTTTATCAAGGCAATGGGCTGACCTTAATTGTGTTTCTGCTCAAGGTTGTGTTGATTTGTCATCCGGTGATTACTCATTTAGAAACTCGGATGTCGGAACTGATTCAGCACTATGAGGCGATCGGTGGCTCCGAGTTTTTCTGGTTATTAGAATTCTTGGAATTATTCAACATTACCTTTGCAATTCATGCCACCAATATTGAATACACCTTAGTAAAAATTGCCAATCCGATCGTTGAGGAAGATATAAACATACCCTCAATGCCATGGGACGATTACAAGGTATTTTCCCAAATGAAGGGGGCAAAGAAGAATGAATGAGCAGAAACTCAACCATGGCGGTTCCTATTCTTATGAGGCATGAACAAGGAGCTTAAGCCCCTTGTTATGAAGTATTTTCCAGATTCGCACTCTTTTAGAAATTGCTACGCTGAGTTCTTATGTAATTACTCAGCCTACCCTCACCCTAAATCCCTCTCCCCAGGGAGAGGGACTTCAATCCGGCTCCCCTTCTCCCGCTCTGGGAGAAGGGGCTGGGGGATGAGG
>JARCMD010000268.1 GCA_030248885.1 Leptolyngbyaceae cyanobacterium MP9P1.79
GTAAGCAATGCCCAGACCACTTAGTGCCCTACCTTCGCCTTGGCGCTCTTTGATCCCTTGATAGAGTTTGAGGGCTTGTTGCCAGGTCTGCAACGCCGCCTCAAAGCGACTGGTTTTGAATTGCTGAATCCCCAATTGCAACAGTCGATTTGCCTCCGCTTTGCCCTCCTGGTTTGTGGGTGCCTGCGTCAACATCAAAGGCACAGCCAGATCAGCCGCCGCTACTGGTTTCGGCACAGCCATGAGCACGAGCAACGGGGTCAGCATCAAGAGGGCACGACGCAAAGCCATAAATAACGCTCTCCCTGGAGGCGAACGGAGCAATACTGTCAACTCCAGCATTATCGGTCATCAATCCGGATGAAGGAGATGATGCATCTGGGTGATGACTGCTTCGAGAGGGGTCATGCCTTCGCCCACGTTGATCCTTGACTATCCGTATAGGCGGCAGTTGGTCATCGACCCAAATGAACAAGTCTGCGGGAACAGCAGGTGCTCAAGCTGCCTGTAGCCTCGAATTTGACCAGTAAGAAGATGCTGCGCCTACTCGTCACGGGTGTAGAAGGCTAGATCGGGCGCATGGATGAAATGCTGCGGGAAGCCTGAAGAGAGCGATCGCTTCAGGCTTCAAAAAGGTGGAGAAGAAAATCCTTGAGGACGTGGCGAAGGCGTATAAGTAAGGGTGGATGCAGGCATTCAGCCCTGGCTGTTTCATGTTGAACCGTATGCAGGCGAAAGTTTGAGTCATTTCTTGGGACGCTTTCGGCGATCGAATCACTTGACTCCTGGCAGCTTAGGGCAACTAGCAGGCATTGGCGCAGTGGTAGCGCGATGGGAACGGTTTCATCTGAATCCACCGCCATCGCAACAAGAGCTAGACACCTTGGCGACTGTTGTTGGAGTCAGCGCAGAACGCTTGGCAGAGATGTTACCGCCTCAAGGTGTTGGGATGCAGTGGACTCCCATTCGGCTCTGTGGGGCTTGCTGCGGTGAAACTCTTTACCATCGCATGGAGTGGCAGTATAAATCGGTTTGGCAGTGCGATCGCCACCAGCTAAAGCTCCTTTCCAAGTGCCCTAAATGTGAGGCACCCTTTAAAATGCCCGCCTTGTGGGAGGATGGCATCTGTCATCGCTGCCACTTAACGTTTTCGGCAATGAGAACCTACCAGAAATCTGCTGATTGAATTTGTTTGAACGATTGCAAAGCCTGATCTATCTGGACAAAAGTTTGCCTTGACTGGCAGCAGCCTTAATCACGTTCTGATTTGCAGTAAAGACTTGAATGCCTGGAACAGTTACATAATCACCATCATCGGTGATGATTTTGGTGACTGAGTGTTTCTGCATAGTTTCCAAAAGAAACAGATCATATCCATCAATTAGTTGGGTTGTGAGTCTCATCAGAGCAGCGTTTGTTGTGCTGCTATCAATATTGAGATCAAGCAGGCTGGCGACGCTAGTAACCTGGCTCCAGACGTTTGAGATCTCGGCAACGACTCCAGCTCTTTCGGTAGGATATTTCCGTCTAAAATCCTTCAACGAGAATTTCTCTCCTTTACTGATTTCGCATTCTGTTCGTTCAATGCGGTGAGCAAGTTCGCTGAGGGACAGTCCAGAGCAGTAAAGAGTTGATTCTACGACAACCGCACTTTCAAAATAATTGGGATAGTCATTAATCTGATAGGGATTGGGGCGGCTCCATCTAGATAGTAGGGATGAGTCGGCTTTTGGGTAGGTAGCCCAGTACCAAATGTTGGTATCTACAAAAAAGATGTCCTCGGCTTGGGGGACATCTGTTCTAATATCAACGACTGCTGCTTGAATTGGATATCTGAGGGACATTAAAGAAGAGTGGCTTGCTCAAGGATAATTGCATCAAAGGCTCTCTGCCTTTCGTCATCCAAGGAATAGTACCGCTTGGCATTTTCCATGACGCGATCGTAAGCTTGCTGTCCAACTGGGCTAAGGTTGGAAACCGCCAACAGGCGATCGAGCGTCTCTGGATCAATATCCCTCAATAATTGACCGATCGCAAAATTGAAGAACACGGACAAGAACCGCTTTGTGCCAGCAAAGTCTAGCTCTACTGATTGACCCGCTTGAAGTCGGGGGTAAATCATCTCATAAATTTGCTGCCCAGATTGCTGAGTCATGCAGTTTTCGCCAATCATTTCTCGAATTGCGTATCTCATGGCTCTAACTCCATACTAGAACCTTTGTACTAATAGAATAACGTAGATTCACTCGAATTATAAGCAGGGGAGTCACATTTGACTGTGATGTTTATCAGGGTTCCTTGAAAAAATGCCGGTGATCTTTGGTAAATCTCCTGACCGGAAGTAATGAGGGCGTATCCATCGTGGCTGTATATTTCAATCGTACCGCTCTTTTGCTTTACAAATTGTTTCAAAGTATTTAATCCTGTTCCGCCTGATATCTTGTTAGCTCTTGTTGTGTTGCCAAGCTTGAATGCCCATTTCAGAGCATCTGCGGCAAGTTTTTGAGGTTGATTGAGAAATTGGCGCACGTTGGGAGGAATGCCCACCCCGAAGTCAATGACAGTAAGGTGTAGTTTACCTAGATTGGGATAACGTTGACCGCAGGTGAAGATGCCGATTTGAGAGGCACTGTGTTCAAACGCGTTGCTGTAAACTTCCAGCGCATTTTGGACGATTTCGTCGCTACTAGCGGAATCAATCTGCACCCAACCGCGACCCAACCAGCAGTTCTCTAAGTAAGAGGCGATCGCGTCCATGTCTTCGTAACGATATTCCCGATAGGGGACGGAATTGCCTAGCCACTTTCGCTGAGTGCCATCAAAGATATCAATGAAGCCATTTTGAGTTAGGTTTGCCCGGATGTCATCTTGAAGCGTGTTCCAGACGAAATTCACTTTGCCGTTACGGGATTGAATGAGACGGGCAAGCCCTCCTAGAAAGGCGACTGCGTTTTGTCGGAGAAATCGACAATCAGAAAAATCGACGATGACCTCCTGCGATTCCAGATTTTGGAGTTGCTGCCACAGGGAGAAGAGGCGAGTGCAGTCGGTTTGACTGTCGTTCAAGGTTGGGACACGCAGAATGATTGTCATTGAGGTTTGAGTGATGAAAGTCATGCGTTTTCCCAGAGGCACAGAGACGGACACTTCACCAGTAGCGTTTATCCATAGAACCAAGCGCTAGATGTATTCTAAAGCCAATTCCATCTAATAAAAACAAACGTACTGTATTGTCTGTTTTCCGCAGTTTTCACACTACTGGCGCTGACTATGCTCTCTACTTACATGAGCAACATTTCAATAGCCATCCATCTGCTCAAGTTTGGCTTTTCATTCGGTGTAAGCGATCGCTTCTATACCAATGATGAAAGCACCTGAAAGAAAAATTGCTGTTGGGACTTGCTAGAATTTTAAAGAAGTTGAATTCCCTTGTACCGTTTGAGATTGAAGCAGAAACGTTCAAAGTTCTTGCTATTAGCCTTACTGAATTCCCTGGCTGATTTTGATGGAGAGCTGTCTGACGAAGCGATCGCGCTATTGGAGGAGTTGAAAACGCGATCGCACAGGCTGCCGCCGCTGTATGCCGATGTTTTTGTACTCCCACACTTGGCGACCTGCGCTGATCTGGTCGATCGCGTTATGTCTCTGTCTCAAGAACAGGTGGCAACTGCCAGTTATGCGTTTCAAATTTTTCGCTACTATGAGCAGATTTTGAGAGCCAACCCAGGCGACACGTTGCCCGAACAAAAGGCGGCTTATGAGTCACAGATGGAGCGAGTCCGTCTTTCGGTGGCTCGA
>JARCMD010000269.1 GCA_030248885.1 Leptolyngbyaceae cyanobacterium MP9P1.79
GCTTGAAAGACCAATTTTCGTGCTTTTTCTCGTCAAAAGCGATCAAAAGTAGTAGATAAAAGGTCTGCGACCCCTGATTCTTCTAGGTTGAGCAATTACTATCCACTTAGGTGATTTCCGAGAAAGCTTTCTCGGAAATCACCTAAGGAGCCGATCGCTCCACCTATCCACCCATCCACCCCAAGCTGTCAGAAATAACTAAACCTAGCTCAAGCCATCCCGCAGGAGGGTTTGGGCCTGCGCCAAGGCTGTGGACAGTTGGCTGGGATCGCGTCCCCCTGCTTGCGCCAGGTTAGGGCGACCGCCGCCGCCGCCGCCGCAGAGTTTGGCAATTTCGCCAATAAATTTCCCGGCTTGGAGACCTTTTTGGTTGACTGCGGGACTGAAGGCAGCAACAAGGCTAACTTTGTCTGGCTCTGGCACCGATCCCAGGACGATCGCCCCCACCCCTAATTTTTGCAACAGCCGCTCAGCAGCGGTTTTTAGGGATTCTGGATCGACATCCTGGAGTTGAGCCACCAGAATTTGGAATTCGCCCACCGTTTCTGCCTGGGTCAGGAGTTGGTCAGCTTTGGATAGAGCCAATTCTGCTTTTAGCGTTTCCAGTTGCTTTTGTGTGGTTTTCAGTTCTGTTTGCAACGTTGTGACGCGATCGAGCAGTTCTTCCGGCTTGGCTTTGAACCGATCGCCCAACTCGCGCACCACCCGATCGCGCACATTCAAGTACTCCAGCACCGCCGCTCCAGCCACCGCTTCGATGCGGCGAATGCCCGCTGCCACGCCTGCTTCGGAAATAATCTTAAACAGACCAATTTCTGCTGTATTGCTGACATGGGTGCCGCCACACAATTCCATCGACACTCCCGGCAAATCCATCACCCGCACCTCATCGCCATACTTCTCACCAAACATCGCTACGGCACCTTTTGCCTTTGCCTCTGCCAAAGGCATGACCGTAATTGCAGCTTGGTGGGCTTCGGCAATCCAAGTGTTGATTTGGTCTTCCACCTGTTGGAGTTCCGCTGGGGCGATCGGACGAGGACAGTTGAAGTCAAACCGCAGGCGATCGAAGGCCACCAATGATCCCGCCTGGGAAATACTGTCATCCACCAACAGTTTCAACGCGGCTTGGAGCAGATGAGTGGACGTGTGATTTGCCTGGGTGCGTCTGCGACCGGCGACATCAATTTGAGCCGTTACCCGATCGCCCACCCGCAGCGATCCCCGCTCAATTTGACCGAAGTGGACAAAGATCCCCGACTCCCGCTTCACATCTTCAACCCGCACCAGCAAATGATCCCCAGACAAATAGCCCCGATCGCCCACCTGCCCACCGGACTCAGCATAAAACGGCGTTTGATCAAGGATAATTTGCACCGCTGTGCCTGCACTTGCCCCCTCCATCGCTGCACCTTCCACCAGCAGCGCTTGCACTTGTGCGACAGTAGAAAAGTTGCCATACCCCACGAATTCAGTGACTTGCAGACGCTCCGCTAACTGGTTCAACGTTCCCTGCACTGTCAAGTCGATCGTCTCATGGGCATCCTGAGAGCGGCGACGCTGCTGCTCCATCTCTGTGGCAAACCCAGTCTGGTCAACCGTCAGCCCCTTTTCGGCAGCAATTTCCTGGGTCAATTCCAGGGGAAACCCATAGGTGTCGTAAAGCACAAAGGCATCTTGACCCGAAATTTGCTCAGTCTCACGAGCCAAAATCTCTGACAGCAGCTTCTCGCCCCGCTCCAAGGTTCTCAGAAATTGCGCTTCTTCTCGCTGTAACTCAGTTTTGATGGCTTCAGCTTTGATGCGGACATGAGGATAGACGGATTCTGATAGCCCGATCGCGGTTTCTGCAACCTCAGTAGTAAACTCGCCATTGATCCCCAGCAAGCGACCATGGCGCACCACCCGCCGAATTAAACGGCGTAGCACATAACCCCGCCCCACATTGGTAGCGGTGATGCCATCCGCCATCATATGCACCACCGCCCGGATATGATCCCCAATCACTTTGAGAGAGGTTTTGGTCGAATCATCTGCCCCAGCATAATCAATGCCAGCGATCGTCGCCGCTGTCTGGACGATCGGCAAAATCAGATCGGTCTCATAGTTATTTGGCACCCGTTGGAGAATCTGAGCCATGCGCTCCAATCCCATTCCCGTGTCAATATTCTGGCTCTTCAACGGGGTGAGGTTACCATCCCCATCCCGGTTGTATTGCATAAATACTAGGTTGTAGAACTCAATAAACCGGGTGTCGTCTTCTAAATCGATCGCAGCATCCCCTAACTCTGGGTGAAAGTCGTAGTAAATTTCCGAGCAGGGTCCGCAGGGGCCGGTCGGGCCAGATACCCAAAAGTTATCGGCCTCACCCATGCGCTGAATGCGGTGGGCAGGAATGCCGATCTGGTCACGCCAGATGGCAAAGGCTTCCTCATCGGCTTGAAACACACTGACGACTAAGCGCTCTGGCGGCAGCCCAAACACCTGAGTGGAGAGTTCCCAGGCGTAACCGATCGCCTCTCGCTTGAAATAATCCCCAAAGCTGAAATTACCCAACATCTCAAAAAAAGTGTGGTGCCGCGCCGTGCGGCCGACATTTTCGATGTCATTGGTGCGAATACACTTTTGCGAAGTAGTGGCGCGGGGTGACTCTGGGGCCCGCTGTCCCAAGAAAATTGGCTTGAAGGGCAACATGCCAGCGATCGTCAGCAATACGGTCGGGTCGTCCGGTACTAGGGAGGCGCTGGGCAAGACTAGATGCCCCCGCGCAGCATAAAATTCTAAAAATGTTTGACGAATTTCAGATCCCGTAAGCAGAGTAGGGATGGCAAGACTGGGCATGGTTGATCTACATTTAATCTTTCATCCATGATGCCCTATGTTTTGTCCGAGTCAGTTTTTCAAGCGAAATTTTCCAAGTTGACGCAGCACAAAATCTGTCCCCGAAAGCGATCGGCGGATCAGATTCTGCTGTATTTGTTAATGCTCAAGAATTTAAAGCTTACATAACCCATTTAACATCTTTGGTGAAGGCATTGCGGCCAAGGCATTTCAGCGAAAGTAGTCAATTTGCC
>JARCMD010000270.1 GCA_030248885.1 Leptolyngbyaceae cyanobacterium MP9P1.79
CTAGTTGCTGATATTCCCAATGCAGTGCTGGCGTTAACCGAGGTCCAGGCATTTACTGCTGAGAATCCAACTCAGGAAATTGCCAGTGTGCAGGTGGTGCAGCAGGATGTCAATAGCATTCGGGTGCGCGTTACCGGAACCAATGCCCTGCCCAAACAAGAGGTGACGCTGAAAGCCGCAGGACTCGCGTACAGCCTTAACCCGGAAGCAGAAGAACCCGATGAGGAGATTGTGGTCACGGGAGAACAAAACCGCTACTGCAAACAATGTGTCACCGTGCTGTCACGTTGCGCTACAGTTCAGCGAGGTTTAAAGCCTGGTTGCCTGCTCACTGGTGGGGGCTAGAAATTAATGCGATACTTTCTTGTTAAGAGTTCTCTGTTTCTCAGTTGACCTGACATTGCCCTATGACTGTCAGCATTTCCCAACCTGCCTACGATGAGTTGTTTGATGAAATGGAGAGCGTCGAGCCGACGTATCATCCAGATCCAGCCGATGATCAGGACTTTATGGGTAAATTTCCGCCCATCATGGGTCAAGGCTATTGGCGCACGATCCAGTTGCGAGAGGGGCTGGCACTGACGCTGGGTCATCTCCAACTGCGCGATCGCGTCCAGTCTGCCCAGCCAGAAGCGCCAGAAGAGTATCTAGAGTTCCACCTGCATTTGGCGGGAAGCCATGAGAATGATGGCGACCTGCTGGGGGCGAAGCAATACTGTCTATATGGTAGTGGAGTGATGCCCAAAGCGACCTTTGAGTTATTGGATCAGCAGCCTTTTCTAGAAGTGCTGGTTTTCATGCGAAGGGACGTGCTGCGATCGCTTATTGGCGACTCAGAAGGGGAACTGCCCACTGCCTTACAGCCTTGGGTGCGACCACTGGAGCAACCGCGCTATAAACAGTTTGGGACGGAAACTCCGGCAATGCAATCGGTTGCACGGCAAATGTTGCGGTGTGAGTTTCAAGGGATGCCGAAGCGGATGTTTTTGGAGGGCAAATCGCTAGAACTTCTGGGGCTGGCGGCAGCAGCAGAGATGGCACGGCAGGAGGGCGACCCTGACGGTATCGGCACAGCGCGCCGCAGGGTGCAACCCGATGCGCTCGATCGCATTCACCATGCCAGAGATATTTTGCGGCAACAGTTGGACAACCCTCCTAGTTTGGGGGAACTGGCACGGCTGATTGGCTTGAATGAATGCACCCTGAAGCGGGAATTTCGCCAGGTGTTTAGGACAACGGTGTTTGGTTATTTGCATGACTATCGCATGAATCAGGCGCGAGAAGCATTGCAAATAGGCGATTGGACGGTGGGAGAAGTTGCCCACATGGTGGGTTATACCAATCTTCCGGCGTTTAGTCGCGCCTTTAGCAAACGATTTGATATCAACCCACGGGATTGTCACTAAAAAATTCCGTTTGACCAGAGTGGGAATCGTGTGCAGGGCTGTGGAGGAGTGATCGGGAAAGGCGGCGACTCCTTGCGGGTAACTCGAAGAGATCGCGGTTATGCTGTGATCGAAAGTGTTTGATCAACAACCGGAACATTGGGGTTTAGCACGATGGTCATTCAAAATCTCGACTTACCGATGGTTCATATTAAAGAACTGTGCGATCGCTGGCAGATTGTCGAATTCGCGCTGTTTGGATCAGTCCTACGAGAGGACTTTCAACCCACCAGCGACATTGATGTATTAATCACGTTTGCGCCCAATGCTCGAAAGGGCTTGCTGACTCTGGCTCGGATCAAGCACGAATTAGAGGATTTGCTGGAGCGAAATGTGGATCTTTTAACCAAGAAATCGATTGAGCAAAGCCATAACCTCGATCGGCGCTCCACCATTTTGCAATCGGCTCAAGTGCTCTATGTCGCGTGATCAGCAGTCCATTCAAGATATATGAAATGCCGTTCGTCAGGATATTCCTGAATTAATTGCGTTGCTACAGCCCCTGCTGTCCTAGGGACGGTTTGGCAAAAAATTCCGTTTGAGCAAACAAGAAATTCCGTTTGAGCAAACTAGCGATCGCCTATACCTCACCACTTGACCGTAAGCTACTTGAGAAAGATTTGTATTAAGTGGGTGTGTGGTGATGAGACACGAATTGCGATTGCTCTTTTTAGCAGGTGTGTTTTCAGTTATGGGAATGCGATCGGCGTGGGCAGAGCCAACGACTCGAATTCGCGATCTGGCTCGTCCGGCAAAAAGTGTGACGGAATGGATAGCACAGGTAGAAGCCGCCAATGCTCAAGTTACTGCCGTGAAAGTCAACCCAACTGCTGCGGGGCTGGAAATCATTCTGGAAACCCAGGACAACCGCTCCCTACAAGTGGATGCCAGCAAATTTAGAGCCGAAGGCAATAGCCTGGTTGCAGATATTCCCAATGCGGTGCTGGCATTGCCAACTACTCAACCCTTCAATGTTGAGAACCCCACTGAGGAAATTGCTAACATCCGCGTGGTGCAAGTGGATGCTAACAGCATTCGGGTGAGCGTAACCGGAAAAACCGCACTGCCCAAACAAGACGTGACGCTGAAAGCCGCAGGACTTGCCTATAGCCTCAACCCGGAAGCGGACGAACCCGATGAAGAAATTGTGGTGACGGGCGAAGGACAGCAGGGCTATCGTGTGCCGAATAGCTCAGTGGGAACGAGAACCGACACGCCCTTACGAGATATTCCCCAGTCGATTCAGGTGGTGCCGCGACAGGTGTTGCAAGATCGTCAAGCAAGAAGCATCACAGATGGATTGGAAAACGTCAGCGGCGTAACCTCAGTTTCTACCACAGATGGAAGTAGAGACTACTTTACGATTCGAGGCTTCGAGGTATATTCTAACTCTCTGGTAAACGGACTTCCCGATCCACAAATTTCTTCAGATGGTAGCTTTGTCAATGTAGAACGGTTAGAAGTGTTAAAGGGACCTGCCTCCGTTTTGTATGGCGACACTGGATTCAGTGGCATTGGCGGCACTGTCAACTTCGTTACTAAACAGCCACTGCGCGATCCGTTTTACGAAATCAGCACGACTATTGGTAGTTTTAATGACTATCAAGGGACAATCGATCTCTCTGGACCGTTAAATGATTCTAAAACTGCTCTCTACCGCTTCAATGCTGGTTATCGGAGTACTGAGATTTTCGACAACGGGGAGCGGCAGAGTTGTCAGGCGCGATCGCGTTCCTCAGAACCGATTATCTTTTGAGAATTGGGTGACCGTGATCAACCGAGATAGTGATAATGACCTGGCGGATGCCCTGCTTCGCCGCATCGGCGGTCAACGTGCGGTTAGATCTGCCCTCGCTTTATTGGGGGTAAACTCAAACAGTTATGAGCAGGTAGATGGATCAGGATTATCTCGACACAATCGGGCGAAGCCATCGACCTTTGTGACGCTGCTGAGAGAAATGTATACCCATGATGAAAGTGGGCTGTTTTATCACTCTTTATCAGTAGCCGGGGTGAATGGAACCTTACGAAATCGCTTCCGCGATCCCCCCGTTCAAGGTAGAGTTTATGCCAAAACCGGAACCTTACAAGGGGTGAAGGCATTGTCTGGCTATCTGGAGAATGCTGACCATGGCACGATCGCCTTTAGCATTGTGGTCAATCCGCCTGGTCAATCCGCTCAAGTGATGACGCAAGCCATTGATCAGATTGTGCTGCAAACTGCCCAAGTGACTCGCTGTAATTAAGCTGCGCTTCAATCAAGTTGCCCAGAGCAAACGACCTCCCCAAGCCAGGACTAAGGTGAAGACGATTGCGGCGATCGCCTGTCGTGCCATCAACCCCAGCGCAAACTTGAGCGACTGTTCACGGGCAATCGTTAGCGCCGTGACTAAACAAGGCAACAACACACCTGCTAAATAAACGCCTGTAAGGATTTGCAGCGGAGACAATCCACTGGCTGCGTTCGGTTCAGCAAACAGCAGCAAGCCATCTTTGCGAATGGATGCCAAAATTACAGGCAATGCTGCATCCGGTGGTAGGTCAAATAACCGCATTGCCGGATTGATCAATCCGCTCAAGGCATTCAAAACACCCAGCCAGTCGAAGATAGAAGCAATCAATGTGATGATCAGGAAAATGGGGATGGCATTGGTGAAGAACTGATTGAGTGTCCCCTTCGCCTCGCGCCAGATCGCTGACCACTGGGGAACTTCCAGAAAGGCGCGACGTTCGATCACCAGCGTATTTTGTGGAGAACGAGCCGCTTTTGGTGCAACCAGACCCGTGTAAATTAACGTTGTGATGACCAGGTAAAGCAAATAGGGAATCACCAGATAGGGTAGATTTGCCGCGCTAAATACTCCCAGCGTGGCACCCAATTGATAAGAACAAGCTGAGCCAAAGGCAATCGCCGAAATGCAAGTCTTACGAGAACAACTGGAGCAAGCACGGGTACTAATCACGGCTGGCACATTACAGCCAAAACCCATGATCACACGCACCAAATCGCGCCCCGATAAGCCAAACGGACGCAACAGCGGATGCAGGGCGATCGTAATTCGTTCGACTAAACCGCTGGCTTTGTAAGCCCCTAGAAACAGAGCGTAGAGAATGACTGTCGGCACTGCCCAGACAAACAGCAGCGGTCCCATCGTCACCAATCCATAGCGTCCAATCAGGATCTCTTTGAGTAAGGGCGGCAAGCCAGAGAGGGCTTCTAGGGTTGGTTTGACCAATCCCTGAACCAGCGGATCGGCAAACGCCGCAAAGCTATTGGCAGACCAGACAGCCAGGATGGCAGGGAGCAGCAGTAGGGCGATCGCCAACAGCCAGCCAACGTGGGGATGCTCCAACAATGTGGGACGGGGTTCAATGATCCAACCCGCAGGCGTGGGTTGCCATTGACTGGGAAAAACTGACGGCTCATGCATTGCCGCTAAAATTTCGTCACGCTGCGCGGCGGTCAGATGTCTCGCATCGACTGGAACAAACGCTAGATTGGAGGTCTGTTCCTAGCGTCGGATCACCTGACATGTAAAATCTGAGGGTGCAACTTTGTCCCAAAACGGGATGACAACGATGCCCCGCTTACCCACCACTAAAGGCAACAAATCCGCTAGGTCTTCATCGACATGAGTGGCTTTGACCACCAGCAACACCGTGTCATATGCCTGCAATTGTTCCAGTGCGACTCGTGTTGTGGCAGTGTCAGAACGATACAAGATGCCGGGAGTATCCACAAAAGTAACCCCATCTCCGGCATAGGTTTCGCAGTCAACGGTTGAGCCGCGAAAGTTGGTGCTGTAGGGAGAATGTCCAGTCAGGGAGGCAATCAGTTGAGACTTACCGGTGCTTTCTTTGCCGATCAGGACGATCGAGCGTTGGGTAGAAGGGCTAAGGAGGGGCATGGGGGATTAATCCAAAATCTAAAATCTAAAATTGCTTCAGCAGATGCAGTCGTTCTCGCAGCAGGAAAGGTCGTCGAGAAACATGCCCTCCTGACGATAGATTTCTAGAGGTGTCGTATCGATGCCAAGACGATGGGCGATCGCATTTGCCACCACTGCAAAGCGTTGACGAAACTTGTAGATAAAACAAAAGATCACATTGTCATGACGCACCGAAGAACCCACAACAAACAATCCAGAGGTCAAGGTGGATTCATCTTCATCAGTTAGTCTGGCATAGCCTTCAGACCAATTAAACAGCGGGGCGATTTGCTTCAAGCTGCCCTCAAACCCAGTGCAGAGGATAGGTTGAGTGGATGTCACCCACTTGTTGTATTCGCTGTAAACAGCGTAACCGCCCGGAACTACCCGCACATTTTCGATCGCCACATTCCCAATCAGTTCTAATCGCCCAGTGGAATAACACAACTCGATTCGTTGCTGCGTGTAAGGAGACAGAGAAATACTGGGGTCAGAATCTGGGTTTGCCCAGGTTCCAGCCCGGTCTAACACCTTAACTTTTTTCCCCAGCGCCACTAGATTCGCTGCTGCATCCATACCACTTTCATACCCGCCAATCACGACAAATTCATCTCCTTGAAGTTCTGTCCAGGAAGACACTTGGGAGTTATGCAGACATAAATCTGCACCCGGAAAAGGAGTCAGGTTAGGATACTGAAACTCACCCGCTGCCCAAATTAAAAACCGGGTTTTGAGAATGCCATCGGGGACGTGAAGCAGAAACCCTTGATGCTGGGGTAAGGGTTCAACGTTCTGGACTGCAACGCCTGTGTAGACGGGCAGTTTGAAGTAGTCGGCAACGGTTTCTAGATACTGGGCGTATTGCGTACCACTCAGGTGTTCTCGTCGGAAGCTGATCGCAGGGGAGGTTTTACGGGCGATCGCATTCAAGTCGAGATGCCCAAAGCCGTGGCTGGGAAAGGATGGGGTGATAAAGTGCATCTCCTGGGGCCAGCGTCGGAAGGACTCGCCGATCTGATGCCGTTCCAAGATGGCAAAATTTTCCAGACCCAAGTCTTGCAACACAACTCCAACTCCAATCCCCGCCGCACCGGCACCGACGACAATGACATCAAACGCTTCCGGCTTTTTCATGAGGAGCAGTGAGTAAACTTAATTGATAATGATAATCATTCTATATTTTTTCCTTTAACTTGAACAGGACGACCAGACAAACAATTCGCCTCGCTGCCCTCCGGCTGCTAAGTGTCGTCCATTAAGGTGCCATGCGAGACAAGAAAAGCCTTCCTCTGCGCCTTCAAGCACCTGCACCGCTGACCGTGCTGCTTGCCATAAGATGATCCAGCCGTCGTCCGAAAGCGAGGCAAGAAGCCCACTCTTGGGTTGAAATGCCACATCCAGAACATTGCCGCTGTGGAGATCCAGCACCCAGCTATCCCAGCCTGCTGGGGTTTGCGTCCACATCGTCACCAGTTCACGAGTGGCGGCTGCCAGAATGGGAGGCAAGTCAGCCGAGGGTGGCAGATCTGCCCATGCTAACTGTCGGATTTTTCCAGGAAATCCGCGCATCAAAGTTGGGAGGTCATTCTCGTCGGTCGGTTCACGCTGGAGGTGTTGCGCCTTTGACCAGTCCAGTACACCGATGCTGTGGTCATGAACCGCGCAGGCGAGATAGGAACCATCGGGAGACCAGGCGATCGTACTGGCTGGAGAGGTCACTTCCCACTGATACAGTCGCTCACTCCAATTATGAGCATTCCAAATGTGGATATTGCTTTTAAGGGCGATCGCCAAG
>JARCMD010000271.1 GCA_030248885.1 Leptolyngbyaceae cyanobacterium MP9P1.79
GAAGGAGACTGGGGAATGGGAGGGGGTGGGGCGATCGGGTCAGGAAGAGCAACATTGATGGGTTCTTGAACTGGCTCTTGAACTGGATCTGCAACTGGCTCTGCAACTGGTGGTGAGATTGGCTCAGGGTCTGGATCGGGGAACTCAGAAGCGGGAGATGTGATGGGATTGGGGGCAGTGACCTGAGTGGGTGGAAGGGCAGAGGAACTGGAGAGGCTGGGAAGATTGGGGGCAGCAGGTTGAGCCGCTGCTGCCCCTAGGGTTACGATCGTTGGGGGTAGAGGATCTCCGCTGGGGTTGGGGGTGCCAGCAGTGGCACTATGTAGCCCATGACCACATTGTCCACAAAATTCAGCGGTGGCTGAAACTGCGCTACCGCAACTGGGACAGCTCGTCATTGCTGGAAGAGGAGTGTAGCAAGCCTCACACTGGGTCGCTGCATCTGGATTTTGGTGAGCGCAGTTGGGACAAATGATCATAAGTTTTAACAGTCAGAAAAAGTTGATGGGATGGCAGGGAAGCATTGGGGAACATATCGCTTTCAATCTTAATCCTACTCATCTCTCATTCCAATCTGTGTGGTTTTTAAGGAGAGCGATCGTGCCTGGCTGCTGCTGAAGCGCGAGGTAGCCAGAGAGCAAATTAAGAATTAATAGTTAATTAATAGTTAGGCTGCTTATATTACTTCTAGAGGCATCAACCTGAAGGTCACTGGTAGGATGTTCAAGGCTGAGTTAACGGTATTTATCGATCATCATGCGCTCTAAATCTGTATCAATATGACTTAGGATTTCAGAGGGAACCTCTCATGCTTCAAGGAAAGATTGTGCGGATTGCTCGCCCAACCGATCAACTAGACAAGGTTGTCAAATTTTACACCAACGGTTTAGGGCTTCAAATCCTTTATCATTTTGAAGAGCATGAAGGATTCGACGGTGTAATGGTTGGAATCCCAGGAGAACCTTACCACTTTGAGTTCACGCAGCAACGAGGACACTTTGTTGGTCACGCTCCAACACAAGATAATCTGATAGTTTTTTACCTTCCTGATCAACAGGAGTGGCAACGTGCTGTTGAGCAAATGAAAGCTATCGGATATGAACCTGTAAAGTCCTACAATCCATATTGGGAACAAAGCGGAGTAACCTTTGAAGATCCAGACGGCTACCGTATCGTCTTGCAAAACGCTGCTTGGGAGACGTGATCTGCCAGCAGCGTAACAACGCCCATGCACACCGATCGCCAAGAGCTGATCGGTTATGGTGCAAAGGCTATCTGCGGCGGGTGATGGGCAACGTTAGTTGAGGAAAGACGACAGACTCTATTTTTCTCTCCCAATTAGTGATCATAGATACTTTAAACTAGAGGTGCTTAGCTAGGGATAGTCCGAGATTCTAGGGGCTGAGAAGTTTGGATCACATAAATTTAATTCTTTAGGAGATTTCCAGTAAAGGTTATACCAGGCACCGGAAGGGCGTTCGCGTAGCGTGTGCTTTGCACTTAGCATCCGGGCAATGACCTTCTGGTTGATTCCAGGGCTGGTTTGCCGAATACTTCGTCCCTACAGCGGTAACATCTTTCTCGGAAATCTCCTTAGTGGTGCGCCGAGTGTGCCCCCAAAGAATTAGGAGCCTGATTTTACGGGTTATGAAATTCACAATCCTTAAGGGAAGTCAACCGAGTCTGAAGTAGATGAGCAATCGAAACAGGTTATCAATAGAGTAAAGCCGTAGCGGGCGATCGGTATTGTGGGAGTTTGCGATGAAGGTTTTAGTGCTTGCCTGGGAATTTCCCCCTCGGATCGTAGGAGGAATTGCTCGTCACGTAGCAGAACTTTACCCAGAACTGGTCGAGTTAGGGCATGAGATCCATCTAATCACCGTGGAATTTGGACAGGCTCCCCACTTCGAGATTGTGGAAGGTGTGCAGGTTCATCGTATCTCTGTAGGCTGGAGTCACGATTTCTTTCATTGGATTGTGAATATGAACGAGAGCATGGGTCGCCATGGCGGGAAACTCATGCTGGAAGATGGGCCCTTTGATTTGATTCATGCCCATGACTGGTTAGTGGCAGATGCAGCGATCGCCCTCAAGCACACCTTTAAAGTGCCCCTCGTCGCCACCCTCCATGCAACAGAATCTGGTCGTCATAATGGCATCCACACCGACACCCAACGTTACATCAGTAGTAAAGAAGGCGACCTCACCTATCAGGCATGGCGCGTTATCGTCTGCACTGACTATATGCAACGGGAAGTTGAGCGCGTTTTCACCACTCCCTGGGACAAAATAGATGTGATTTACAACGGCATCCGCCCTGAGAAAAAACATCATCAGCCTAATTTTGATGCATGGGGCTTCCGTCGTCGCTTCGCCGAGGATGCCGAAAAAATTGTCTACTACGTGGGGCGCATGACCCACGAAAAAGGCATTCCTGTCTTGCTAAATGCTGCTCCTAGGGTGCTTTGGGAAATGGGGGGAGCCGTCAACTTTGTCATTATTGGTGGTGGCAACACCGATACATTCAAGCGCCAAGCGTGGGATTTGGGGATTTGGCATAAATGTTATTTCACAGGTTTTATGTCAGATGATGATTTGAACAAGTTTCAAACAGTGGCCAATTGCGCGGTTTTCCCTAGTTTGTATGAGCCGTTTGGCATTGTGGCGCTGGAGAGTTTTGCAGCCCGGGTGCCCGTTGTAGTGTCTGATACAGGGGGATTCCCAGAAGTGGTCAGGCATACCAAAACGGGGATCTTGACCCGTGCCAATGATGCAGACTCTCTAGCATGGGGCATTTTGGAAGTGCTGAAGAATCCAGGCTATGCCCATTGGCTGACTGACAACGCCTATGCAGAACTCGATCGACACTTTAACTGGGCAAGATTAGCTCAACAAACCCAGGCAGTTTACCAACGGGTGGTGGGGGAACGATCGCAGGTTGACTGGTAAGCCAAAACAGACGGCTTGCCTACATAAGATTGGACAGAGTGTTTTATCTGAAAAGGTGTAACTCATCAGGCTCCTAACATAACAGCAGGTTTGTCCTTATCCTCCCGCCCCTTGCTTCCTCTTACCATTACCGGCATTTTTGAGACAATGTGATTAATTACCCCTCACCCAGCGATTCCTTACAATCCCTTACTCTGCCGAAATTCCTGCACCACTTGCTTCACATCGCGCTTCTCGCCATCTACGGCGTAGTTGAGTTGGCGCATATCTGTTTCGGAGATTTTGCCACTGAGGGCTTCAAGGGCTGTTCGTAATTCTGGGTGTTGTTGAAGAACTTGTTGGCGCACGATCGTCGCGGCTTCGTAGGGAGGGAAGTAGCGTTTGTCATCCTGAAGCACAACAAGGTTGAGGCTGGCAATTAAGCCATCTGTCGCATTTCCAGCTACGAGATCCACCTGTTTGTCAGTTAAAGCTTTGTAGAGTAAGCCTAGATCCATGACCCTAGGGGCTGCGGTGAATTTGAGTCCATAGGTTTTAACCAGTCCGGGGAATCCATCAGGGCGATCGAGGAATTCGGGTCCGACCCCAACCTGCCAGCGGGAAGCAGCCTGTGTTGCCTGGGACAGAGTGCGGATTCCCAATTTCTGGGCATCGTCACCGCGAATAATCATCGCAAACGTATTATTGAAGCCCAAGGGTTCCAGTACATCCAGGGCAAACTGCTTGGCATAGGCCTGTTTGACTTGCTGATAAACTTGCTGGGGATCATTGCTGGGTGGCTGCTTGAGGACACTCGTCAATGCAGTACCTGTGTACTCGACGTAGAGATCGATCGCCCCCGATGTTAGCCCATTGTGACAAATCTGCGTACCGCCCAAATTCAGCTTGCGATCGACCTTCAAGCTGGTTTTGGACTCAATTTGCTGGGACAGCAACTCCCCTAAAATCACTTGCTCTGTAAAGTTCTTTGAGGCCACTACGATCGGCCGATTAGCATTGCCATTGCAACTGGCGATCGTCACAACTAGCCCCAGCACCAATATCCAGAAAGCAAACGCCCGAAATGCAAACGATCGTCTCATCGAGATCACACCATGTTTAGTTATTGACTATCAACGTAACGCCTCAGGCTCCTAGCGTTAGGGGTTAGGAGATTTCTAGAAAAGTTTATACCAGGTATCGGAAGGGCGAAGCATCCGGGCAATGACTTTCTGGTCGATTCAAGGGATTGTCTGCCGAATGCTTCGCCCCTACAGGGGTAACATCTTTCTCAGAAATCTCCTTAGGAGCCTAAGGCGTTACTTATTTTCTTGGAATGGACAAGGAAAAACTGGGAAACCTCCGCCTAGGGTTTTCCGTCATGAGGTTTACCGGATTGGTTTCAAGACCTGTAACCGCGTCAGCTTAAACTAAACTTGCCCCTATTCTAAGTAATGTTCGTGAGTACGAAGCCTCCAGCCTCAACCGTTGCAAAATGGGAAGCGACACTGCCACTCACTGCTCAGCCTGACCTAGACCAGTTGGATAATATCAAGGCGCAATTGGACTTGGTATTGCTGGCGTTGGAAGCGTTGGCGACGATCGGATCTGAGTCCATGCTCCAGGCAGCGATCGACCTTCAGCTAGAGTCAATGGTGAGCGATCGGGTGGCACTATGGCGGTTGCGCCAGTCTAGCCCCCTACGCAAGGGTCAGGGCGGGCGCAAAAGGCTGGATGTAGAAGAGGCACGGGCACTGGTTCTCATTAGCTGTCGTCTCGCACAGCAGCATCAATCCCTGATCCGACAAGCCGTTGCTTTGCTAGAGCAATTGACAGAGCAAGGGCAAGAACCCCACCAAGCCGCCCTCCTGGGTGATTATCTGGATACCTTTAACAATACCTACCAAGAACGAATGGAGGACGGAGAAAATACTTCCCCGCAACAATTAACCCATCTGGCTTTGAAACTCCTCATCGACCTGCTTTTCTACAGCGCCCCCAACGGTTCCCGCAGGCTCTGGCTGGCCCTTCTCGATCGCGCCAAGTTTTGATTTTGAGGCTTTTTTAAGCAATAAACAGTAATCTACGACGGAAATGTAGATACCTTTCCATTTTCACCCTTTCATATTTCACCCTTCACCCTTTCATATTTCACCCTTCACCCTTTCATATTTCACCCTTCTATACCCAAACCAAGGTAGCCGAACTCAGGACTACTCGTGCAGGCTGGCAGAAGTAAGTGGGTAGCACTCAAAACTCAAAACTCAAAACTATCTCCCCACCTGGTCAGAAACTTCGCCAAGCTGCACTAATCGCTTTCCCTCTCCCTCACCCCCCGCATCCCTTGTCCCATGCTCCATCCCGTTCTACGCTGCTACACATCTCCAACTTGTACGTTAGAAATCACAGCTAACGTCTCTGCTTTGTCTCAGTGGACCGCCCGTCCAGTGCTAAAGCAGTTGCGGTTTCAACTGAGCCTGGATGATTTGCATGGAGTGGCAACTGAGCGGGTCACCATTCGGGGCGATCGGACTCAATTGGAACTGCTGCACAGTGCGATCGAAGCCTATGTTCAGGGTCTTTTGGTGAGCGATACTGGTGTGTTGATTGCCACCGTGCCAGAGGCTGGGGACGATGGGGCAAACGGCGATCGGGCGATCGTCCCTCCAGGAGTGACCTTGACAGCACAAGAGGACTCTGCTGCATCAGCATCCGGTATTTTCTTGAAGCCAAGAGGATTACTCTCCCACCATTTCCACCTTGGCGCTTTAGCCACGACTCCATCCCAGCCAATTCTTCTACTCAGCGCCCTCCAGCTTGCGGATGTGGCTACTGTTTTAGATGCCTACGCTACTGAGGTAATTGTCCTCCCTCGGTTGTTGTCTCCAGGACGATCGCTTGTCCCGCCCCAATGGTTACGGACGGCAGCAGCGGTGTTGGTCACGGCTGGAGTCACCATTACAGGGATGCGGTTACTCGATCGCTCTCCCTCAGTTCCCGCCTCTTCCACGGCTCAAGCACCGGATCAACTGTCTATGGCAACGCCGATCGCCCCAGCCACGCCTGCCCCAATTTTGGTTCCCCTCTCCCCAGCCACTGCGTCTCCGAATGTCAATTCCCCTTTCCCGACCGTAGCTCCGGCAGTTACAACAGCAACCCGTTCCCCAAATCTCGGCAAAAATTCGGGATTAGGTTTAGATAAGGATCGATCGCAGCCTTCCGCCACCTCATCTACGTCCTTGCCTCCAGACCTCACCTACTTGCCTTCTCCACCTGCGATTCCTCCAGGATCAGGAACAATCTCTCGCTTTGAAAGGGCTGCACCCCAGGCACAACCTCCAAACCTGAAGCTAACGCCCCTGCCTCAGCGCGTAGTCTCGGTTCCTCCTCCTGTGACTGAAATTACCCCCCTTCCCCAAGGCGGCTTTGCAGCAAGTGATGCTACTGCTCCAGCCCCCCAGCCTGTAGCTTCTGGCGCAAATGCCCAGCCTTCTATGGCTCAGCCTTCTTTGTCTAGTCGTGCTGCTGCCCCATCTGCCACGCCATCCGGCGAAGCTCGTCGCGATCGAACTGCCTTTGATACGGTGCCGCAAGTGGCAGAAGCCCGGAGCTATTTCCAAGCGCGATGGCAGCCGCCCCAAGGACTGACGCAAGTTTTGGAATACAGCCTCATTTTGAGTCCCGATGGGTCAATTCAACGCATTGTGCCCCTGGGACAAGCGGCGGGAGATTTCATCGATCGCACCGGAATGCCCCTAACCGGTGAACCCTTTGTTTCCCCCACCCAGAGCAAACGCATTCCGCGCCTGCGGGTTGTGCTTAGCCCTGATGGGAGTGTCCGCACCTTTGTCGAGCGATTTGATCCATAAATCGTGAATTCTGCTAGTCCAAGGACCTTAATCCAAAGACATTCCTTGAGATCTATAGCTTGTGTTTGGTAGCGTTAGGCTTTTTAATATTCTATTAAAGCCTAAATACGCAACCACGGTGGAAAATATGGGAATGAACTTGAGTGAGGTTTTGGAACCGATCGCCGCTTGGTTTCGAGCTTTGGGCACCCCGGCACCGATCGTCCACTGGGGGCATCCCGTGATGATGGCGATCGTTGTGTTTGTCATGGGCAGCGTTGTCGGGTTGGCAGGATGGCGCGGACGAGTCGTCGCAGACCCCGCCGCCGCTAGCAAAAGTCGGGCTGATCATCGTAAAATTGCGCCCTGGATGTTTGCATTCCTAGCAGCAGGCTACACAGGTGGCGTATTATCCCTCGTAATGCAGCAAAAATCTATTCTGGAGAGTCCTCATTTTTGGACAGGATCGATCGTTTTGGGATTACTCGCCACCAATGGGATCATCTCTCTGGGAGGATTTGGCGGCAATCGACCCCTCCTCCGCACGGTTCACGCCTACTTGGGCAGTGTCGCCCTCTGCGTGATGTTTCTGCATGCGATGTTGGGATTAAAACTGGGCTTGGCAATTTAACAGTGGAGTGAATCCGTGGCTCCAATCAATGGCTTTATCCTTTGTTTGGCTTATATTTTAGGACTGCTTGCGACGGGAATTCCCTGGCGTATTGGGGGCACGTCTCCCAGTGGTTTGGGAATACTGGCTCTGGCGATCGGGGCAGGATTTCTGGTTCCCCGTCGCTGGCGGACTGGGCCCCCGCTCAAGATTTGGCTCGCAGCGGGGTTCATCGGCTTACTGGCGAGTGTGTACTTGCAAATCCGGGTGCCCCAACCTGGAGCGAGGGATATTAGTCGCTTTTTGGCTGACTCAGATGCCTCGCGACAAGCCCAAACCGTGACAGTGTGGGGACGAGTAGACAGCACTCCCCGGTTGACCCGCAGCCAACAGGCGCAGTTTTGGCTCCAAGTAACCCAGGTGGATGAGGTGACTGCCCAGAGTCGATCTGCCCAAGGAGGACAGTCCGCTACGGGGAAGCTCTACGTAACAACACCGTTACTGCAAGCAACCGGGTTGCATGAAGGGCAGCCGATTACCGTAACGGGATCACTCTATAGTCCGCAGCCTGCCTTGAATCCGAGTGGATTTGACTTTCGGGCTTACCTAGCCCAAGAGGGTGGCTTTGCCGGATTAAAGGGCAAAAAGGTGACGTTGCGATCGTCCTCCAAATCGACTCAGTGGGGGTGGTGGGCTGTGCGCCAACGCATCGTTCGATCGCAAATCCGCTGGCTCGGCAGTCCCGAAGGCCCATTGGTCAGTTCCATGGTGCTGGGTGGGCGGGTGGTGGACTTGCCCTACGAAGTCAAGGATGAATTTACCCAAATTGGCTTGTCCCATGCCCTCGCCGCTTCTGGGTTTCAAACCTCGCTGATTTTGAGTGCGGTGCTGGCCCTGACACGCAAGCTTTCTGCCAAAGCCAAGCTCATCATCGGCATTGGCTCTCTGCTGATTTTTGTATGTCTCACTGGCATTCAGCCTGCGGTTTTGCGAGCCGCTGTGATGGGGGTGGGGGCACTGCTGTCCCTGGTGACGGAGCGCAAAACTAAACCCCTGGGATCGCTGCTAGCCACCGCTGTAATTTTGCTGATCTTTAACCCCCTATGGATTTGGAATCTGGGCTTTCAGCTTAGCCTGTTGGCGACCTTGGGCTTAATGGTGACCGTGCCGCCCTTGATGAAGCAGATGGATTGGCTGCCGCCAACGATCGCCAGCGTTCTAGCAGTGCCGATCGCCGCCTACATTTGGACTTTACCCTTGCAACTCTGCGCCTTTGGGTTAGTCTCGCCCTACAGCATTGTGGTGAACGTGCTAACCACACCGCTGATTGTGGTGATTAGTGTGGGCGGGGTAGTGAGTGCCTTAGTAGGACTGGCTTATCCCCTCGCAGGCAGTGCGTTAGCGTGGCTATTGTATTACCCCACCCATTTGTTGATTGCGATCGTCAACGGGTTTGGTCAACTGCCTGGTAACGCGTTTGCGGTTGGCAGAATCACGGTGCTTCAACTAGTCCTACTTTATGGACTGATAGGGTTAGTGTGGTGTCACCGTTGGTGGCAAAAGCGCTGGTGGGTCGCTGGGTGCGTGGCGCTCAGTCTCATTATCCTTCCGGCGTGGCAGGTAGCGAGTTCCCTCTTCCGCATCACGATATTGGCGACCGGGGGAGAGCCAGTTTTGGTCGCCCAAGAGCGGGGAAAAGTGGGTCTCATCAACAGCGGGACTGAGACGACAGCAGGATTGACCATCCTACCTTTTCTCCGGCAGCAGGGAATTAATCACATCGATTGGGCGATCGACACCCAACCTTCCGCCAAAAATCAACCGGGTTGGTCACAGATCCTGAACCAGATTCCGATCAAAACGCTTTATGGCAGATCCCAGCCACAACCAGCAAGCCAGTTAGCCGAACTAGTAAAGGCTCGGCAGGGTGACTATAAACCCTTGGCTGTTGGGGAAGCAGTGCAGTCTGGCTCCCTAGCCTTTCAATTACTGAACGAAGAACTAAGTATTTGGCAGTTGCAGATCAACCAGGAGATCTGGTTGCTGTTGAGTGATTTGAAATCCTCAGACCAAAGCAGCTTAGTCGCGCTAAAACAGTTGCCAGCAACCACCCAGGTAATTTGGTGGACAGGGGAACGCCTGTCCTCAGATCTCCTGAAAACTCTCCAGCCCAAAGTTGCCATCGCCTCAGCCCGATCGATCGACACGGATACCGCTGAGCAACTACGCCAAAACAAGACCCAAGTTTATACAGTGGGGCAAGAAGGCGCACTCCAATGGACTCCCAAGGGCGGCTTTGAGCGGGCTGTAGAAGTCAGTCCGAAAGATGTTTCGTTTTAGCAAAAATTCAACGCGGAACTACTTGAAAGAATAATAACTCCCATTTTTGAGGTGCCGAAGGCTTAGTGTAGCGATCGGCACCTAATTTATCCTTTGCAAATAAAACACTGGCTAAACTTAGCTAAACAGAGTTCCCCAAAATCCCATATTTCTTGTGCAACTGCCGTAAGCAACTGTGAATCGAACCTCTGTGCTTTTGTGGTTCAATCCTAAAGAATATTTTGCGAAGCAAGCAAAGCTATACTTTGCGAAGCAAATAAAACTATACTTTGCGAAGCAAGTTTAGCCTTTTAGAATGCAAAGTTGGAACTCCGCCAAACTCCCACCAACGCCCCTTGAACTTGCACATGGGCTGCAGATACTTCAATGGGAGTATAACGGGGATTGGCTGGTTTCAGGGTGACCCGGCTACCTTTGCGGTGGAAATGCTTGAGGGTGGTTTGACCTTCAACCAAGACAGCCGCGATCGTGCCATCTTTCAGGGTTTTGGGATCGGAAACAGGACGCATGATCACCACATCGCCACTGTCAATCATGGCATCAATCATGCTGTCTCCCCTGACCTTGAGCGCAAAGTAACCGGGACGAAAGGACAAATTGGGAAACTCAAATTGCTCTTGTTCAGCAGTATCAGCGAAATTTTCCACTAATCCGCCTGCGGCGATCGCCCCCCAGATCGGAATTCCGGTTGGGTTGGCAGACAGAATCCTGATCGTCCGAGCTTTGCCCTCTGTCCAGTCAATGTAGCCCTTATTGCGGAGGTGTTCCAGGCGACTTTGCACAGGTGCAGGAGATTTTAGCCCCATGGCGTGCATCATTTGCCGAATGGAAGGGGAGTGCTGATGCTCACGGATGTAGTCAGTCAGCCAGTCAAAGAGTTGTTGTTGCGGCTCGGTTAAAGGTTCCATAGGATAATAAATTGCTAAGAATTACACTTTGTACTATCATAGAACACTTGTATTGGACTTTCTAGATCATTTATTTTTTTAAATCAAAGATTAAACAAGAGATTAAAAAAGGTGCAATGACGGCAAATTCACCCAAATTAATCTGTCCAGATTAATTAAAACAAAAAAGGTAACTATTCAGGCTGCTAACTCAATGTCGAGCCGCCCTCATCCCCCAGCCCCTTCTCCCAGTGGGAGAAGCGGAGCCGGATTGAAGTCCCTCTCCCTAGGGAGAGGGATTTAGGGTGAGGGTAGGCTGAGTAGTCACCAAAAAAAGGTAAAACAAAAAGTGGATGGATTTAGCACCAGGCTAAGTCCATCCACTTAAAAACTCTACGAATCAGGAAATCCCGGAATTAGGAAGTAGGGTCAGCTACTTCCTGGTTGCTGTCTTACTTGGTCTCAGTGAAATCAGCATCAATTACATCATCAGAGCCATCGGCTGACTGAGTTGAGCTACCGGTGCCTGGGGTTGGGCCTGCATCGCTGGGAGCGCCCTCTGCGCCGGACTGTTGATAGATGTTGCTACCGATCGCATAGAGTGCTTGTTGCAGTTCCGTGGTCAAAGTCTTGATGCTATCAAACTCTTCCTTGGTTACCGCTTCTCGCAGATCCTTGATCAAGCCTTCCACCTTCGTCTTGTCCGCAGCGGGCACTTTGTCGCCCAGGTCGGTCATTTGCTTCTCAGCTTGGTAGGTCAACGAATCAGCCTGGTTCTTCAGGTCAACCCGCTCCCGGCGCTCACGATCGGCCTCCGCATTTTGCTCAGCTTCCCGCACCATCCGCTCCACATCATCCTTGGGCAATGTCGAGGCACCCGTAATGCTGATGGACTGCTCCTTGCTCGTTCCCTTATCCTTGGCACGAACATTCAAAATCCCGTTGGCATCAATGTCAAAGGTGACTTCGATTTGGGGCACACCACGAGGCGCAGGAGGAATGCCGTCTAAGCGGAATGTCCCCAGGCTCTTGTTATCGCCCGACATTTGTCGTTCACCTTGCAGAACGTGGATTTCCACATTGCTCTGACCATCCACTGCCGTGGAGAAGGTTTCTGACTTCTTGGTGGGAATTGTGGTATTGCGAGTAATAATCGGAGTCATCACCCCACCCAGAGTTTCCACACCCAAGGACAGGGGAGTTACGTCTAAGAGCAAGATGCCTGTGGTTTCTCCAGCCAAGACGCTGGCTTGAATTGCAGCACCCACTGCAACCACTTCATCGGGGTTGACGCTTTGGTTGGGGTCTTTGCCCAAGACGCGCTTCACCAACTCTTGAACCGCAGGAATCCGAGTCGAACCTCCCACCAACACCACTTCGTCGATCGCCGCTTTATCAATCTTGGAATCCTTCAAAGCAGACTCAACGGGAATGCGGCAGCGATCGATCAGGTCAGAACATAGCTCCTCAAACTTGGCACGGGTGAGCGTGGTATCCAGGTGCTTTGGCCCATCCTGAGTCGCGGTGATAAAGGGCAAGTTGATTTCTGCCTGAGTCACGCTCGAAAGCTCAATCTTGGCTTTCTCGGCGGCTTCAGTGAGCCGTTGCAGGGCTTGCTTGTCCTTGCGGAGGTCAATTCCTTCTGCCCGTCTGAACTCTTCAGCTAGGAAATCCACGATTTTTTTGTCGAAGTCGTCGCCACCCAAGTGAGTGTCCCCAGAGGTTGCTAGCACTTCAAACACCCCATCGCCGACTTCCAAAATGGACACGTCGAAGGTGCCACCGCCCAAGTCAAAAACCAGAACGGTTTCATTGGTTTTGCGGTCTAACCCGTAGGCTAGGGCAGCCGCTGTCGGCTCGTTGATGATCCGCAACACTTCTACGCCTGCAATCCGTCCGGCATCTTTTGTGGCCTGGCGCTGGGAGTCGTTGAAGTAGGCAGGGACGGTAATCACAGCCTGGGTTACGGTTTCGCCAATGTACTTGCTAGCATCTTCCAGTAGCTTACGCAAAACTTGGGCAGAAATCTCCTCTGGAGAATACTGTTTACCCGCTGTGGGAGAGTCAATCTTGACGTTGCCACTGACATTGACGACTTTGTAAGAGACTTCCGTCGCTTCATTAGCTACTTCGTCAAATCGTCGTCCAATAAACCGCTTGACGGAATAAAATGTGTTTTCTGGGTTCATCACGGCTTGACGCTTAGCGATTTGACCCACCAAACGATCGCCATTCTTCGCAAATGCCACAACCGATGGGGTTGTGCGGAACCCTTCTGCATTAGCAATTACGGTTGGCTTGCCGCCTTCCATAACTGCAACACAAGAGTTCGTCGTACCTAAATCAATTCCAACAACTTTCGCCATAGGGTCTCTCCGGCTTGATCAATTTATACAAGGGTTGACAATTTAATAAAATCTAAAATCTTGGCAGCAGAGTCCTCGCAGTTCGCTCCTAGCCTCTCTCTATACTGATCGCCACTGCCTTTCTGATGAAGACGTATTTACCGAACCTACCGTAGGGCGGTTCTCTAAAAAGGAGCAGGTGCAAAGCCTTTTCTAGCGATCGGGTAAGAAGATAGTCCAGGGAACGTAGGGGCGTTCGCGTAGCGTGTGCTTTGCACTTAGCAGTCGGCAAATCAGCCTTTGAAGTAATCAGCAGGTTTTTGCCCAACTGCTTCGCCCGTGCAGGGTTACATTTTCCTCAAAGGTCTTCGTGAGCCTACTCAGCGGTAGCAGTGGTTGCATCAACCGCAGTTGGGGTAGCATCGACGGGTAGCGCTTGGGCTTGGGTGTCGCCTAAGTTGAGCTTGACCACTTGGGGCCGATCGCCTTGCACTTTAGGCAAAGTCAAGGTCAGAACGCCATTGCGGAAGTCAGCTTTCACCTGATCGTTTTGCACCGCCACCCGCAGGGGCACGACACGGCGGAACTTGCCATAACGGAACTCGGAACGCACTAAGGTCTGAGCATCAGTCTGCTCAGAACGATACTCACCCGCAATCACCACGGCTTCGCGGGTAACTTGCACGTCGAGATCCTTGGCATCTACGCCAGGTAACTCGACTCGCAGCACCACTTCAGTGTCGTGATTGTGGAGTTCGATCGCCGGAATCCAGGTTGCACCTAAATCACGGGGTTTGATAAAGGGAGTCTCGAAGTTGAGGTGGCTCAACTCATCAAACAATTGATCCAACTGACGACGGACAACGGTGATGTCACGCACGGGTTGCCAACGAACTAATGTCCTCATGGAATTTACCTCTAAACATCTATGTCTCATGTGTCTACTGTAGGAGTTGCATGAGTGGGTAGGGTTAGGGTGAACCGTAAGTTGGTAGGGGTGTTTGCCGCCTTTTGTGAGAAGTGAGCTAAATCGTGAATGTAGTGCAAGTTAGGGTTGGAGGTCTTACCACAGAGACGCGAAGGCACAGAGAGGCGAAATGAGCGATGGCTCTACTTGCTGAGTTGCTTTTTACGATGTTGCCATAGTCCCCAAGCTCCTAAGCCAAGGAGTCCGATCGTGGGCGAAAACTCAAAGGGCACAGGAACCGGCCCCGTTGGGGTAATGGGAGCATCGGTCACATCCACCCGTGACACCCTAAAGCTGCCGTTGGCAGAAGTTGTATTGTCTCCCATAAAGAAGAAGTTTGGGATATTGTAAGGGGCACCCTCGTTTTGATAATCGCGGACAGCGCCTGTCAAAATGGAGCTACTGTAATCTGCATTGGCGTAAAGGCTATAGGTGCTGTTTAAGAACGACAGATCGTAGCGGGTGAGGGCAGTGCCGGGGTTAAACGGTGTGCCTTCACCATGGGTAAACCGAGTGCCAGTAGGGGGTGGCTTTTGAGCGCCTTCGTTTTGGGCCCAAATTCGGTCTGTTGTGACCACGTCCGCTCGCCAAAAACTCAGTTCTATCCCTGTTCTGTCAGAGCCGAGGGCAATAATGCTGAAGCCAGCCCGATCGCCAATGCCATCGCTGTTATTATCCGCTGTCCCCGATGTGGTGTGATCCTCCGCTAGCACTTGGACATCGAAACGCAGGGTGTAGCCTGCTACTCGGTTACCAAAGGGGACACCGAGCCGAGCATAGCCTGCTTGCAATGCGTCACTGCTAGTGCTATCCAAGGTTGTTGTCCCGCCGCTCACTGTTTGAGTTGCGCCCGCAGGAACGTTAGACGACCAGCCTTGGGAGCCAGGGGCAGTGTTGAGAGAGCCGTCGTAGAGGGTGACGGTTGCCGCATTCGCCGCCCCTGCCCCTGCCACCATCATTAGAGTTAGGGCGATCGGCCCCACCTGTCGCCATCTCAGTTTCGTCATTCACTCACTCCCCTACTCACGATCGATACCCAACCTGCCTCTGAAATCACTCATAGAATGATTCAGGCAATATTAGATGAAATATTAGGGGGAAATCGCTGACGCAAATGTTCTTGAACCAACGTTTGCAGATCTTGGCGTAAAATTTCCGTGCCTTTTTCCAGATTGCCGACTGTTTCAAAGAATACCAGGCTATCTACCGTATCCATCGCCATCATCTGAAATAGAATGTGGGTTACGGGAACGGCTACAGCTACGATTTGCATATCCTTGGCAGCGGGCGATCGGGTGGCATCGCGGCTAGTGGGGAAAGCATAGATAACGCGCTTCTCCACTCCAGGTTGGGCTGAGTTGCTGAGGGTGGTCAGCAGCCAGTTTTGCTCCAGGGTTTGCAGAATATAGTATTGGAGGTGGCGCAACTGTCCTGCTAGCAGTTTTAAGGCGGGGGCGATCGTGACAACTAGGTCAGCCGTCCCATCCTGGGGAGCATCCTGAATCAACACCTGAATTTGCTGATCTAAATCCATCATCTTAGATCCCTGTTAAATGATCCCGGTTAAAGGCGATGTGCAACTCAAAATCTGCCCTCATCCCCCAGCCCCTTCTCTCATTGGGAGAAGGGGAGCCAATCCAGTTCTTAGCCCCTCTCCCCTTCTGGGAGAGAGGTTGGGGTGAGGGCGGTTCGGGAAAGTTGCACATCGCTGGTTAAATGGCTTCATCCGAGCTTCACACGTAGGCTGGACATCACCCCCAGTTTATACGCTTGTGAGGTGTGCTAGGGTCTTTGTAATTGTGTTAACCATCTGGAGGGGAGACCTGCCTAATCGTGGAGGCAATTTTTCAACTGCTATTCAGCGACTTTAAGCAATTAACCCGTGCCTCAGAGCAAAACTGTCGTGATGTAGCCGATCGGTTGGCAAAGGAAGTCACCCGGATTTGCTCTGAAAGTAAGCGGATTCAAGCCTCTGGAGAGGTGGAAACCTGGGCGATGACGCTGTCCAAGCATCGCCTCAATCAGTGTTTGAATTATTACAAACTAGGGTCACGGAGAGGCCGGGTAGAACTGCACAGCACTCTCAGTGCTGTGGTTTATCGCTACATCACCCCGCCCCAAGTGCAATCGAGTTACCAGGCTCGTCTCACGTTGATCGAAGATTTTCTGCAAGGTTTCTACATTGAATCCCTCAATGCCTTTCGCCGGGAAGCTCAATTGCCCAGTTCCTACAGTCCCCGCTCTCTCCTCGACCTGTCGGAGTATATGGCGTTTACAGAGCGCTACGCTAAGCGGCGAATTCCCTTGCCCGGACGACGAAATCAGCAATTAATTATTCTGCGGGCCCAAACGTTTTCCCAGCAGCAGCCGTTGGAAATTTTTGTTGATATTGAGCAAGCTGCGGAAGGCACCTCCTCAGACTCCGACCATAACTGGAATGCGGCTTCGCTCCAGCGGGTACGAGAGCAAATGGTGGCCCAGGAACCAGAACCGATCGAAGATGCCCTGCGGCATAACGTCATTACAGAACTCATGACCTACCTGGAGGAGCGGCAGCAAAGCGATTGTGCTGATTATTTTGCCCTACGCCTTCAGGATTTATCCGCCAACGAGATTGAGGCAATTCTGGGTCTCACACCGCGCCAGCGAGACTATTTACAGCAGCGATTCAAGTATCATTTGATTCGGTTTGCCATGTCGCACCGGTGGGAACTGGTGCATCAGTGGCTAGAAGCTGACCTGGATCACAACTTTGGGCTGACCTTGCTGCAATGGCAGGCATTTCAGGCGCAGATGAATTCGCAGCAATCGCGTTTGTTGGAAATGAAGCAGGCAGGGGCAACAGATGGGTCGATCGCCCAAGCTCTTGGGTGCACAGTGATTCAGGTGCAAAAACAGTGGTCTAAGTTGCTAGAGCAAGCCTGGGAAATTCGTAATGGCGTAGTGTCCGGATCACGTATATCTACTGATGAATAAGGATCTATGAAGATGGACAAAGAGTCTGAATCTTTTCAGAATGACATCCTTGCTTGGTTACTCCAGCAGCCTGTTCCACCGTCATTCTCCCCAGAATTAGGTTCCCATTCAACCTCCTATGTTGCTGATGGCACTGAGTATTCCGTTGAGGGTGAGGTGGAAAATTTGGAAATGGATGTCTTAAACTCCCTCGATTCCCAACTGAGCGGCTATCCGGCCGATCGGATGGGGCGATCGACAGACTTCTCCCCGCATTCAGGGACGCAACGACTTCAACCGGGAGAAATACCTACAGTGCAAAATCGATTTCATACGCTGATCAAACGTCGGTTACAAGCCGAAATCCAGCATCACTTACCTTTGTTTCCGTGGGAATCTGAGGTGTCTGACTATGAGGCTGACTCTCAACAGACGCTGGCTCCCTCTGCCCCTGCTCGGCCGTGGCTGGAGCATCTACGGACTCTCAACTTCCCTGTCCCCATGCCTGAAGCAGTTTTGACAACGCTGCTAGGTCAGTGTCAAACTGCGGTGCAATCCTCTCTGCGGGAAGGCACACGCTTGGTGCAAGCGGTGGAAAGCCTTTTCCCCGGACAATCCCAAGCCTTGAATCATCTCGCAGGACTAGTTCTGGTATCCCCAGCCCGGTCTGGAACGCTGACAGCTCCTGCCAATCAGGGGCAATCTTTTTCTAGGCAACTGGAAAATAATCTCCCTAACAGCTATGAAGCCGCTACACCCATTCAACAAATGGTGTTGTCGCTGCTAGCTGCCCGTGAAATTATGGGGGCATTGAGTTTGACCGTTTCGCCAAGCCAAGGGCTGGTAGAGCGGCAATGGTTGACAGGGCAAGGATTGTTGACGCTGGAGGTGACGTACCATCCTGCAAATGCTGAGTGTGCAGTCGATCGCCTACGGATGCAGGGGCATTTGCCTAGTGGCGGTGGTTTGAGCTTTCAGACAGAAGCGGGGCAGGCGGCGGCCTACCGCTCCAATGCTGGCTATGTGAGTGTGGAACTCTTCGCTCCCCAACCCGACCAAGCTTATTCCTTAGAAATTCAGTTGCAAGACCAGGAACCGCTGACGTTTGTGATTCATTGTGCGGCTGAGTAGAACTCAGGGTTCGGGTAGCCACCAGGGTTGGACGATCGCTTGCGAGAGCGGTTTCTGTAGCAGGAGCCGCTCTATATTATTTATGCCTTTGGGTATGTAAGGTCTGTTTTACAGCGTCTCTTGAAACAACTGCTGCACCTGTAGCCAAGCATCAGCGGCGACTTCAGGGTTATAGCTGGCACGCCGATCGCAGAAAAAGCCGTGACCAGCGCCTGGATAGCGGAAGATGCGATGGGGAATGTCATGCCTTTTCAGTTGCTCAGCTATCTCGTCAATTTGGTCAACCGGAATGCTGGAATCATCCAAACCAAAAAAGGCATAGAGCGTTCCTTGAATATCGGGTGTGCGCGTGAGGGTGGGGGCACCGGGGCCAAAGGTGGAGGCCGCAATGCGAGCGCCATAGAAGGAGGCGGTGGCTTTGATATCGGGCAGGGTAGCTGCTAGATAGGCGATGTGGCCGCCGTAGCAAAAGCCAATGCAGCCGACTGGCCCTGGTTTTACGGACGGCAGGGTGTGGAGATAGGCGATCGTTGCCTGAATGTCTCCTAGAAGTTCCTCAGCTTTAGTCTGTTGGGCCCGATCTCTGCCCATTTGCATCGCTTCAGGAGTGTAGCCCACTTCAAAACCAGGAGCAGTCCGTTGGAAAAGGGCAGGGGCGATCGTGACATAGCCAAGTTTGGCAAGGCGCTCTGTCACATCCCGAATATGTTCGTTCGCGCCAAAGATTTCTTGCAACACAACGATCGCGGGGACGGGTGATGCTACCACTGGCTCTGCAAGATAGGCAGCAATCCCTAAGTCGCCGTTAGTGACTTGGACGTGTGCGGTACGAATTTCAGAGTTTGTCATTGGTTACACTCCCTCCAGGTTTTTGGATGTTCTTCAATTTTGATGACTTAAGAAAAGGTGCAGTGATTGAGTAGATTCAACAGTCCTGCGATCGGCTGCTACGATCGAATTATTGCTATATTACAGTCTTTATAAATCTCTAATAACTCTACAAGGATTCCCGGCTGCAACCACGTTTGCTGGCATATCCTTGGTAACCACACTTCCAGCACCAATGGTAGTATTTTCCCCGATCGTGACACCAGGGCAGACGATCGCGCCACCACCGAGCCACACCTGATCACCAATCATTATGGGAGCCGCCATTTCCAGACCAGATTTTCTGATTTCTGGATCAAGGGGATGGTATGCCGTATAGAGTTGGACTTTAGGCGCAATCAACACATTGTTTCCTATATAGACTTTGTTGCAGTCTAGAATGATGCAATCGTAATTGATATATAAGTTATCTCCAGCATAGATATGGCAGCCATAATCGCAACGGAACGGCGGCTGGATTATAGGATTTTGACCCACTGCACCCAGGAGAGCCTGAATCATCTCACAACGCTTTTCGACTTCATTGGGTAGAGATAAGTTGAAAGTATATAAGAGATGCTGTGCTGTTATTTGCATCTCCACAAGTTCTCGATCGGTGGCGATGTATGGTTCATTTGCCAGCATTTTTTCTCGTTCTGTTTTCTGCATGGTGTCTCAGTGGAGAATTGCTAAGGATTGTTGGTCAAACAACATAGAACAGCGGGATTCTCAAAACATCTCCATCCTCGGACAACAAATCTAAACTTGGTTGAAAACGAGGATAATGGATCATAGGCGATACTTCGATGCATCCGAAGGTTCTCCACAAAATAGGCATTTCCCTAGCGTCGATCGGATTTCGACAACCCTCTGATCCACAACTGACCTCTGTTTAGCCCAAACTTGATTCATTATGGGTGCTTCATCATGACTACTACCTTTGCAGCCATTCAAACCTCTTTTAGCCTAGATATTGCCAGCAATATCAAACACATCAGTGAGTTGATAAACGCAGCAGCGGCTAAGGGGGCACAAATAATTCTGCCCTCAGAGTTGTTTGAAAGCCGCTACTTCTGTTGTGAGGAGCGGGAAACGTATTTTGAATGGGCCCATCCAGTCGAGGGACATCCCACGATCGCCCAATTTCAGCGCTTAGCCGCAGATCTGAGTGTGGTGATCCCTGTATCCTTTTTTGAGAAGGCGGGGCCGGCTTATTACAACAGCGTGGCGATCGTAGACTCAGATGGGGCATTGTTGGGCATCTATCGCAAAAGCCATATCCCCGATGGCCCAGGTTACGAGGAGAAATTTTACTTTCGTCCGGGCAACACAGGATTTAAGGTGTGGAAAACTCGCTACGGCACGATCGGCGTTGGCATTTGCTGGGATCAGTGGTTTCCAGAATGCGCCAGAGCCATGACCCTGATGGGAGCCGACGTGCTGCTTTATCCCACAGCGATCGGCACAGAACCAGAAGAACCAGACCTCGACACCAAAGACCCCTGGCAACGGGTGATGATTGGTCATGCCGTGGCCAATGCGATCCCCGTGGTGGCAGCCAATCGCATCGGCACGGAAGGTAAGCAGACTTTCTATGGACATTCCTTCATTGCCAATCAGCGGGGAGACAAAATAGCTGAGTTCGGCGGCACAGACGATGGCATTCTCTGCGCCGCGATCGACCTGAACCAAGCAGCACGCACCCGCAACGCCTTCGGCTTCTTCCGCGATCGTCGCCCCGACCTCTACAATGTCCTGACAACCGCTGACGGTCGATCGTGAGATTCGATCCTACATCACGAACGATTGACCGATGATGCTTCCCCTGGTCTACCACCCCGATTACGTCGCGCCATTGCCAGAGGGTCATCGGTTTCCCATGTCAAAATTTCGGTTGTTGTACGATCGGCTCCTAACGTGTGAGATCGCGCAGCCAGACCAGTTTCATCAACCAGAGCGCCCACCCCAGGAGTGGATTCAGCTTGTTCATACTCCAGACTACACCCAGGCATATTGTGACGGCACCCTCAGCGACAAAGCCAAACACCGCATTGGGTTACCCTGGAGTCCAGCTTTGGTGAACCGTACCTGTGTCGCAGTGGGGGGAACGGTACTCACGGCTCAGCTAGCTCTAGCGCACGGCTTAGCCTGCAACACTGCCGGGGGAACGCACCACGCCTTTCCCAGTTATGGTTCTGGATTTTGCATCTTTAATGATTTGGCGATCGCTGCCCGAACTCTGCAAAAACTCGGTCTGGCGCAAAAAATCCTGATCGTAGATTTGGATGTGCATCAGGGCGACGGGACAGCCTGGATCTTTCAGGATGATCCCAGTGTTTTCACCTTTTCCATGCACTGCGAAGTCAACTTTCCTGGGACTAAGCAGCAGAGTGACTTAGATGTGGCCCTGCCCGTGGGAATGCAGGATGAAGAATATCTGCAAACCCTGGCTCAGTATTTGCCGGATTTGCTCACCGAAGTCAAACCAGATTTGGTGCTATACGATGCTGGCGTTGATGTGCATGGTGGCGATCGGCTGGGCAAGCTTGACCTCACCGATCGCGGACTATTTTGTCGTGAGATGCAAGTTTTGGGGAGTTGCCTTGCCGCTGGTTACCCGATCGCCTGTGTCATTGGTGGGGGCTACTGCGACGATCTCTCAGCTTTGGTCGATCGCCATGCCCTCCTTCATCGCTCTGCCAGCAACGTCTACCGCCATTACAGGCTTTGAAATGAGTGGGGATCAGAATAGCCTTCCGTTTTCCCGTCCGTCAGCTTTTCTTCTTATATAAAAACCCAAAGGGGCCAGAGGCTTTCTTCATGTGAGGATTGTCAAATACTTGCTGCCACTCTGGTTTAGTCTGTTTTTCGACTCGACCCAGAATCTTATACTTCTCAACCTCCAAGTTCATGGAGTTGAGCTTCTCAAGGAGAAGCTCTGTAATTCCTGGATAATCCACCTCTGCATCGGCGGGGCGATTGACCACAACCGTAAGCGAATCCTTAGTCTGATTAACCTGTACGGTCACATTATGAGAACGAAGCTCAAATTGAATCAGTTCCTGTAGACCCTCAGCCATGTAAAACTCTCCTTGATGAATGCATTTGAAATGAGTGCATCTAACTTTTACAATTCTCTAACTTCAATTAGTTCACTAAAGGAACTTCGCTGGTTACCTAAACCTGCAACAAATGATTAACAGAGGCTTTAAGGGATTGTCAGACCTCAAAGTTTATTTGGCAGCCCCCTAGCTAAGAATACCCAGGTTGAGAAACCCTACGCTCTACTTTCTATATAAACATTGTAGCTTTGCTATATCTTAGGGCGTGTCATCAAATATTTTCCTTTGTCGAGGGAAGGTAAAGTAGAGAGCAACGTGAACTAAACAGGAATGCACCGCCATGACCAGCCGCCGTTAC
>JARCMD010000035.1 GCA_030248885.1 Leptolyngbyaceae cyanobacterium MP9P1.79
GAGAAGGGGAGCCGGATTGAAGTCCCTCTCCCCAGGGAGAGGGATTTAGGCTTCGACGTGAGCGCTCAGCCGAACGGTGAGGGTAGGCTGAGTAGTTACGATTGGACAATTAAGGTTGCAAATTGCTGAAGTAGCGGTTACCTTAAGCGTTTCAGTGCCCAATGGTTTTGTACTAAACCAAAAGCTTTAGGTTACCGATCGAAAATCAGCCTAATCTCTAGCTTTGTGTAGTTATCGCTTAATTTCTAGAGATATGTATTGTCATAGATGGATTGACTGCTAAAATCTGGGGATCATTACCTTTGCATCGGAGTGGTATGAAATTAACAAAGCATGTGCCGCAAGAAGTGGTTCAGCAAATTGCCGAATATTTCAGTATTTTGAGTGAACCCATGCGCCTCCGAATCTTGAACTTGCTTCGAGACGGTGAGAAGTGTGTTCAGGACTTAGTAGATGCAACGGAAACCAGTCAAGCCAACGTTTCCAAACATTTAAAAGTCATGCTGCAAGCAGGAATTTTGAGCCGCCGCAGTGAAGGAACTTCAGCCTACTACAGCGTGGAAGACGAATTTATTTTTGAGCTATGTAACTCAGTTTGCGATCGGCTTGCCAGTCGAATTGAACAACAAGCCAGTTACTTTCGAGCCTTTACGATCGCTGGTAAACACTAACTGGCTGTGGCATGAAACTGGCTGTAGCACGAGTCTGGGTTGATAACATTAGCTTGACAACCACAGATTAAATTCCTGAACCGTCCAAAAATTCTTCAATAATTTTGTCTCGAAGCCGACACTGGGGGCTATCGGGAGTCAAATAACTTGTTGCACCATTCAAGTCATTGATTAAGTCTGCACCCCCATTCAGGCGCTCCAAAAAATTAGCATCCGTCGCTGAAGATTGCCCCGGAACCGCCTCCTTAGAAAAGCACATCGCCAACAACTGACGGCTCCTTAAATCCTGAATCTGTTGCTCCATTTGTTCAATGCGATCGACTAGCGCTCGAATCACCTGCGCCTCCGAATCCGGCAAACTGCCATGTTCCAACGGGCTAACCCGCACCCCAGAACGGTAGACAATCCGCCCCGGCACCCCAACCACTGTGCAATCCGCTGGCACATCCCGCAAAACCACAGAACCTGCCCCAATCCGCACACTGCTGCCGATGTGGATATTGCCCAACACCTTCGCCCCAGCGCCCACCACCACATTTTCTCCCAGTGTAGGATGCCGCTTCCCCACCTCTTTTCCGGTGCCTCCCAGCGTCACCCCTTGGTAGATCAACGCATAATCGCCCACGATCGCCGTTTCGCCAATCACCACTCCCATGCCATGGTCAATAAACACACTTTTGCCAATCACCGCGCCGGGATGAATTTCTACCCCAGTTAAAAAGCGCGACACGGCAGAAATGAGCCGGGGAATAAAGGGCAGCCCCAAGGTATACAACCAGTGGGCTAAGCGATGCAGCAACAGAGCCTGCAAACCGGGATAGCAAAACAAGACTTCTAACCAATTGCGTGCCGCAGGGTCACGCTCAAAGATGATGCGAAAGTCAGCAAGGAGAATAGACAGCACAGGCTCTGATCTCTTGTGTTGGGTCATAGGTATTTTAACCCGCCTGCCCGGTGACTGTGGGTCTGGCGATCGGCGTTATCGGTCATTCACGGGGGAGCATTTGTTGCAGAACAGCCGGTTCACAGTTGCAGAGCGGCGAGTCCGAGATAGCGAATTCCTTCTGGGGTGATCTCAAAACGGCAGGGTAAAACTTCTAATCCTTGGCCGATCGCCTCTCGCAGCAACTGTCCATACACCGGATCAGCACTGTCTCCTGGGGCAAAATACGTGCAATCCCCTCGATTAATGAAATAGAGCATCACTGCCCTGGCTCCTGGCAACAGATCCGTCAACTCCCGTAGGTGCTTCTGTCCACGAGTCGTCACCGTATCAGGAAACAGAACCAAGTCCCCCTGCCCCCATGTTGTGCTTTTCACCTCGACATAGATCTCTGATGCATTTTCTTCATCTGCCAGCAAAAAATCTACTCGGCTCTTCTTATCTTTTCCATAGGGCACCTCAGACCGGATCTGGTCATAACGCTCTAGTGGGATTACATGCTGTTCTAGTGCCAATTTAACAATGCGATTTGGCATCGCTGTATTGACCCCCACCCAGGTAGTAATTCCCTCTTCCTGTAACTGAATCATTTCCCAGGTGTAGCGGAGTTTGCGATCGGCCTTATCTGTTTGGGAAACCTGCACCAAACTCCCTGGTGTAGAAATACTGGTCATTGGCCCCGTATTGGGACAATGGGCCGTCACAACTTCACCCGACAGCAACTCAATATCGGCAAAAAATCGCTTGTAGCGCTTGAGTAACGTTCCAGGATAAAGCGGGGGATAGCAGTAGAGAAAATCAGTCATTGCTAACTCAACTAAAGAATTCGAGTCGCAAAGTTTTGGGCCCGGTTTGGAGAGAGCGCCCTCGCCTTGAGAATGGCAGCCGTGAGAAACGCGTAGGACAACACACCCACCACAGGTAATAGCAATACATTTAACGCGGTTGCGGAATTCCAGAGGGCGTGAAGAATGGATGCTGTCAGGTAGCCTACACCTAAAATGGCCCAGCGGCGCGATGGTTTCATCATGCTGAGTCCAATGAAGTAGCCAAAGTAGCCACTGTAGGCCATGTGTCCAGCGATCGACCCCAGAATCCGAGGAATCAAAAGTTGTGTCCCAGCCGCTTCTCCCAGCTTATCCACCACATTGGGAACATACTGTGCCAATGTTTCCAACAACGTAAAGCCGACAGCGGAAGCAGCGCCAATCAAAATGCCATCTAGGGGTTCCCACACTCCCACTCGCTCACGACGGGGCGATCGAAACCAGGAACCCACCCAACACATCAGAAACACAGGCAAAGCCTTCAACAACTCCTCCAACATCCCAGCCCCGAAAAAGTTAGCAACTAATTCCCGCAGAAACCCAGCATTATCAGGTAAGCCAAAGACATCCCCCGGCAAAATGCGGCGAAACACCAGTTCAAACAGGTAGAACAGGGGCGTAATAATCACAATCATGGTCATCAATCCAGCCCCAAACAGTACCCACCAGGGCTTACTTTTGCCGCAAAGTTGATACACGAAGAAATAAGCGGCTCCAGCTAGATAGCAGGCAAGCACCAAGTTAAAGGCTCCAGGTGACCCCACCGTCACGAACATTAACACCACAAAAATGACCGTCAGAATCCCCGGCACCAAAAAACCTTTGCGGCGCAGATCCCCGCCTGTAGACAAAATGGGAAGTAATTGACTCAGGGTGACACCATCAAGTGGGGCGAGTCTGGCAGGTTGACCTGGATTGCCGATCGGCAGCAACTGGGGGTCTGGAATTGTGGGGTTGAGGGGAAGAGGACTGACCGAAATAGGATCGGGGAAAGCAGCACCGAGGGGAACAGAACTCGTTTCTCCCTCAAAGCTAAATTCGGGGCCAGCTTGACCCAGAACGAGCCGATCGCCCACCTGCAACACCCGGCTTCCCTGCACCCGTTCCCCATTCACATAGGTGCCATTGGCGCTCCCCAAGTCCCAAACCTCCCAAAGGGGATATCCAGTTGTGGTGACCGTTACCGGTCGTAGCTCAGCATGGCGACGGGACACCATCCCGTAGCGGGGAGAATCCAACACAATTTGGCATTGTTGCGGGTCACGTCCGATCGCCACAACTTGCCCAGTAAACAGAGGATGTGCAGAGGCTTGTTCAGCAACTCCAGCCACGGCTACCAGTCGGAGAGAGGCACTACCAGGGCTTCTATTCGTCATGTTCTACTCGTCAGGTTGAGGGGTTGGCAGTGGACTTGTAGCCTTCAGATTATCCTAGCTGTTGAAGTATTTCTACAACCAGCCGCGCAGCCGATAGATGACCAAACCCAGGTATTCCTTGATAGCCAGAGTCACCTGCTGCAATCGCCCAATATCCGGTACCAGATTGAGTAGCACTCCTTCCGCAGTCACCTCCTGATCTGCCTCCTCCCGCGTTACCTGGAAATCCGTTGGGGCGGGAAGCACCTCAAACCCTTCATGCTTAAAGATCGCAACCGATCGCGGCATGTGCATTGCCGATGTCACCAACAGAATCCGATTAATGCCCCGTGCCGCTAAGATTTGCTTCACATTCACCGCATTTTCGTGGGTATTGAGCGAATTGGTGTCCTGCAACATGGCCGATCGCGGCACCCCAATAAACTCAGCGATCGTCGCCATATCTTCCGACTCCGCCGATCCGCCGCCCCGCCAAATGATGCGGCCACCACTCAGCATCAACAGTGGCGCATTTCCTTCCCGGTAAAGTTGAGAGCCGTAGAAGATTCGATCACCCCCATCCCCAAAATCCACGCCAGGACGGGGCAACAGAGCCGGTTTAGTGCCTCCGCCCAGCACCACGATCGCCTCAGCCTTAGCCAAAGGGCGCGTTGGAATATACTGCCACTCCAACGATCGCACGAGCCACCCGGCAAACCAGCCATTACCTGTCACCAGTAAAACAGTTAACGCCAGGGCAATGGAGCCGATCGCCCAGCGGGGGCGTTTCCAAAACAATAGCAACGCCAACCCCATCAAGACACATACTAACCCCAATGGATAGATAAACAACGGGAGCAGTTTTGACAAGAAAAACATAAGAGCGCATAGTGTGAGTTTCTCTTTCAAATTACCGTAGGGTGGACATCTTGCTCCCCTGGAATACAATGAGACTCTCGCTATTGTGTTGAAAATAGGTAGCTAAAAGTAGGAGCGGAGCATTCTGACCAAATCTCAAACCGATCGAATTCACAATCCTTACTTGCTTACCAAAAACTGGCGCAAACTAGACAGACTCAACGTTTGACCCAAACTCAGCGGCAAAAGTGTAATCCCTTCTAAGCGGGACTGCACCCATCCATCACCCCAGCGCCATTCATGGAAACCATCAATCCCCTGGCTAAGCAGCAATCGCAGACCATTCTGATCTGCCGTAGCAACTTCATGCTGGATAGCGACAGGGCCAACATAGCTAGTGAACTTTAGTCCCGAATGCATTTCTTCCGGCAATCCTTCCGAGAACTGCTGAAACATCAGCCATTTCTGCATTTGGGCAGGACGCAGTAAACTGTCTCGAATCACAGACTCAGAGGCTGCGATTTCAATTCGCAAGTTGCTTTGCTGAAAATTACCAAACATAGCTCTTAAATGACTTAAGTGGTGTGGGGATTTGCTTCAGTATGACAAAGAAGTGTAGAGTGCGGAGTGCGGAGTGGAACACCGAACATTCAACCCCTCACTCCTCTACACCTGCATCCTAGAATAGGAAGTAGCACTGTTAAGAAATGTAAGGTTTCTCATGGTTGATCAGTTAATTCGAGCTACGGCAGCCGATGGGGGCATCCGGGCAGTTGGGGTCATCACAACCCGCTTGACACAAGAAGCCCGGAACCGGCACAAACTTTCCTACGTAGCAACGGCTGCTTTGGGTCGCACGATGGCGGCGGGGTTGCTCCTCGCTTCCAGCATGAAGCGTCCTGAGTCTAGAGTGAACATTCGAGTCAATGGAAATGGCCCCTTGGGCGGTATTTTGATTGACGCGGGATTGGATGGAACCGTGCGGGGCTACGTGGATCACCCAGAGGTGGAGTTGCCGCCGAATGCCAAGGGCAAACTGGATGTGGGCGGGGCGGTTGGTGCTGAGGGCTACCTCTACGTTGTGCGAGATGTGGGCTATGGCTACCCTTACTCCAGTACAGTCGAGCTAGTGACCGGGGAGATCGGGGATGATATTGCTCATTATTTGGTGGCTTCTGAGCAAACACCCTCGGCAGTCGTCCTAGGGGTATTTGTGGGGGCAGAGGGCGTAACGTCTGCGGGAGGAATCTTGCTTCAGGTCATGCCAAAGGCATCCCACGATGAAGCCTTGGTGGAAACCCTGGAATCACGGGTGGCCGCCCTCGCTGGGTTTACGCCGCTCCTCCAGGCAAATCTGACCCTTCCCGCTATTTTTGAGCAGTTGTTGGGTGATATGGGGCTGGAGCTATTGTCGGAAACGCAATTGGTGCGCTTTCACTGTGGCTGCTCCTTCGATCGCGTCTTGGGGGCGCTTCGCATGTTGGGCGAAGAGGAGTTGCAGGACATGATTGAAAAGGACAACGGGGCCGAAGCAACCTGTCACTTTTGCGGCGAGGTTTACCAAGCTAGTTCTGATCATTTGGCTCAGTTGATTGTGGATTTGCAATCGGCTAAAAGTGGCGGCTAAGGCAAAAAGTGTCTGTAGGGGGTGGGTCTACTGAAATCGTTGCAACACGCAAAAAAGATCTGTAGATCCGCCCGTTTCCAATTGATAGCAACGGGCGCAAAACATTCTTTCCCTAAACCTGGCTCAAGAACTGGGCAATCCGATCGATCGCCGTTGCTAAAATAGGCGGCTCGTGGACGAGGGCAAACCGCACATAGCCTTCCCCTGTCTTACCAAAACCACTACCGGGGGAGAGGGCGACTCCCGTTGCCTCTACAAGTTGGGTGCAAAATTCCATCGAGCTTTGAGTCCATGCAGTGGGGAGCTTGGCCCAAATGTACATGGTGGCTGTGGGTGTGGGTGCCTGCCACCCGATGCGATCGAGGGCGTGGATACAGGCATCCCGGCGTTGGCGAAAGGTGTTGACCATGGCTTGCACTCCAGTTTGGGGGCCAGTCAGGGCGGCAACTGCACCGTGTAAAATGCCTTGGTACTGATTGAAGTCCACGGCTGCTTTAACCTGCCGCAGCGCTGTAATCAAGGTGGCGTTGCCGATCGCATAGCCCACCCGAAAGCCACCCATATTGTAGGACTTGGACAGGGAAAAGAATTCGATCGACACAGTTTTGTCAGGATCAGCTTGGAGGATGGAGGGCAGGGTCACATCCTCAAACGTCAAATCTGCATAGGGGAAATCGTGGGCTAGCACTAAATTATGTGCTTGGCAAAACGCAACGGCTTCTTGAAAGAAAGCCAAGGGAGCGCAGGCGGCAGTGGGATTGTGGGGATAGCTCAGCACCATCAGCCGCGCTTGGGCTAGCACTGGCTCTGGAATATCGGCAAAAATGGGCAAAAATCCGTTTTCTGCCAGCAAAGGCATGGGGTAAATCTGCCCACTGGCAAGGTAAACGCCGCCCGCATGGGAGGGGTAGCCTGGGTCGAGCAGCAGCGCAAATTCCCCTGGATTCAAGACAGCTAAGGGTAAATGGGCCGTGCCTTCCTGGGAACCAATCAGGGCTAAGACTTCGGTTTCGGGGTCAACGGGAATGCCAAACTTGCGGGTATACCACGCAGCAGCAGCCTGGCGAAAGGGCTGAGTGCCATGAAACAACAGGTAGCCGTGGGTGCTGGGATCGCTGAGGGAGTGGGCGATCGTCTGGGTGATATGCTCAGCAGTGGGCAAATCTGATGAGCCAAGGGATAGGTCGATGATCTCTCTCCCAGCACTTCTGGCCCTAGCTTTTGCCTGATCCATGTCAGCAAAGACGTTTGACTGTAGCGGTTGCAAGCGATGGGCAAGTTGCATAATTTAGGACTATTGGCTTTAGCTCTTAAATTTTAAATCGTTGGACTCACTCTAAGGGGCTATGCCTAAAGTTATGGAAGTATGAGCGAGTTTGCTTAACTGGTAGCCTCATTTAGAGGGGGACGATCGTCCTTAGAAAGCAGGGATCATCTCATTGAGAGGATTTGCCTAAAATCTATAACTAGAAGTAGGTGAACTAGAGATGCTTGATTAAAGCTACTTCATAACGATCAACCCTCACTTAGAGACCTAAATTCATGCTTAAGTTTGTGACTGCTAGAAATTTTTTGATTGCATTTGTTGCTGCATTTTTGGTGATTGTTACAGTTGAGTCCTGCTACGCCAGAACTTCATCTCAGTCTAATGATGCTAATCCTCCCCAAATCTCCGAATCTAAGGGCGACTCAAAGAAAATTAAGTCACGGGGGACTCAAACTGCTCAAACAAACCCCGATCGCTTCTTAGACAGCTTTAAAGCCGTATTATCCCCAAAAGACGAAAAAGGAGAAGTCGATAAATGGGATGTGAAACCCGGTGAAACGGTTACCTACAGCTTTGTCACGGCTGCAAATGCTACGGGTTATCCAGAAGAGCCAGAGAAGGTTTCCCCTGTCCCCAACCAAACTAAAACTTACGTTAAAGAGATCCTAGAGGAGATCTATGCCTCAGTGATTCCGATTAACTTTAAGGAAATTACAGACACCAACGACGAGCAGAAAGCTGCCAACATTCGGGTAATGATTTTCCAGAATGATTCTGGGAGCTACGCTTCAGCTTACTATCCCAAGTCATTTGGTGATTCTAGAGATGGTGATGTGTTTCTCTACACTGGAGGCGGTGATTGGACGAAAGGCCCTGGCAGTGCGGAATACGCTTCACTGGTGCATGAACTGGGGCACGCAATGGGGTTGAAGCACCCCGGTCGTTATACGGTGAGTGACGAGGAACCCTATCTGCCTCTAACTAAGGACAATTGTATCGTCACAGTCATGTCCTACAACGTTGATACAGACTTGGCTGAAGAACCGTCCTCTTGGAATTGGTCTCTAATGGCCTACGATATTGCGGCTTTGCAGTCTCTCTATGGCGCTAATCAGAACTTTCAAGCGGGTGATACGGTCTACAAGTTTAATAGTGATGGCACCACTCTCTATCCCTTCAGTGGCACCGATCGCCAATTCAAGGCTACTCAAACCATTTGGGATGCTGGGGGAACCAATACGATCGACGCGTCCCAGCTACAACCCGAGGCTGAAGGCTATCACTTTGACCTACGTCCAGCCGGACAATTGACGGCCAAAAATGCCTTCAACACAGGGAGTTATCTACTGCATAATGCAGCGAACCAAAATCCTAATGGAGATGCGAATCAGCAATTTCCTGTGTCTAAGTTTGCCACGGTTGTGGGATTCGGTGTCAAAATTCACACCTTGGTAGGCTCATCGAGTAACGATGAAGTCATTGGCAACAGCGAGGCTAATTTGATTTTAGGCGGCCCCGGTAACGATCGCTTGGATGGGGGATCTGGAAAAGACATGCTGAACGGGGGCCCCGGAGATGATGTACTGATTGCCACTCAAGGAGCAGATATTTTAGCGGGAGGTGCGGACAACGATACCTATCTCATTACGTCTGCTGGAGGTGGCACTCAGATTCAGGATACGGAGGGCAGGAACCGGATCGCCTTCAATGACGGTAACCCTTCGTTGCAATTGGCGATCGGTGAAATGGGAATGCGCCGACAGAACGCAGACTTGGTGATCGATCTGAATCGGGACGGTGTGGTGAACATAGCGGATGACTTACGCATTGTTAATGTTTTCTCGCCAGAGGGGACTGAAGCCATTGAAACCATTGGTTCTTGGTCTGGGGAGACGATCGCGGCTTACTTTGAGGGTGGGGAAGTCCCACGAATTGCAGTCAATCCAGCTACCTGAAAGTGTGCCCTAAAGGCACGATTTCAGATAGTAGGTAGATAAATCGATTGTCGCTTGTTTCAGGGCCACACATCTAGAAGTCACTGACTCCCATCACCCCTAGACCCAAGCCAGTCGTGGTGGCGTTGAAGACACTCGATCGCTGCCTCCATCGTTAACTGGGGAAAGCGATTGTAGAAGCGACTGACACTGGAAAATTGTTCGGGGGCGTGGAGAATGATCACCCGATCGGCAGACTTTTGCAACTCTTTTAGCAGGCTGGCAGGAGCGACAGGAACGCAAATCCAGATTTCTGCGGATTGTTGTTCCCGGAGCGTTTGCACTGCTACAGCCATCGTCATACCTGTGGCAATGCCATCGTCCACCACGATCGCCACTTTACCTTTGGGACTCACGGAGGGAAAGTGGGCGGTAAATTGGGCTAATTGAATCTGAGCTTGGGACTGGGCCTCATCAAATGCCTGCTGTAAAATCTCTTCTGCCACCTTGGTCGGCTGGTAGACCGACCATAAAACATCGCCAGCAGGTGTCACTGCTCCGATCGCAGTTTCTGGGTTCCTGGGTTGGGTAATTTTTTTGGCAATCACCACATCCATGGGACAGTGCAACAGGCGGGCCACTGGCTCAGCGACATCCAAACCCCCCTTGGGTAAGGCATAAACGATCGGCTCAGCAGCAGGTGCAGATGCCATCTCTGCTAAAACTGCCTCAGCTAATTTTGTCCCTGCATCGTGGCGATCGTGAAATAGCAACGCGTTCATCAACTTCTTTTACGCTAAAAACTAAGATGGATAAAATGACTTTTACCCCTAGCCAAGGGGTTAACTTCTGCACTCTGTCTGAAAAACCTGAATTTGGATGTTGCGCCTGTTTTAGACACTAGTGCAACTTGGCAGAAGTTTCTGACCAGTTAGGGGGATTCTTTGAGTTTTGAGTTTTGAGTGCTGCTCAGTTATTTCTACCAGCCCGCACTAATTAGCTAATGAACCGGTTCTATCAAGGGATAGCTCTCAAACTTAAAAGTTCCCCTTGTAACTACTCAGGCTGCCAACTCAATGTCGAGCCGCCCTCATCCCCCAGCCCCTTCTCCCA
>JARCMD010000036.1 GCA_030248885.1 Leptolyngbyaceae cyanobacterium MP9P1.79
GTTCCCGATAGTGACCCGGCTCTCGCGGGTCAAAAGAACTACGGCGGCCGCTTGATGCAACACCTTGGGGTGAGTCTCTGGCAGTGGCTCTTTGATGGGCCTGTCCAAAATAGTTTGAATCAAAGTCAGGGGATTGCGATCGGACAAAATCGTCCCCTACGTGTGCGCCTCGAAATTCGTGACCCAGACCTAGTCGCCTTGCCCTGGGAAATTATGCAGCCCCAACCGGGGAAACAAGCTATTTCTCTGAGTCAGCAATTATTGTTCAGCCGCACGACAAGCGATGTTGACCCCCTGCCTCCTGTCAGATTGGAACAGGGGCTGAACATTTTGCTGGTTTTAGGACAGGATGAAGAGTCATTGTTGCCCAGTACAGAAGAGTCAGATCAGGGTGAGTCAGCCGTTAAAGGGCTGAAGCTCGAACAAGAAGCCGCAACGTTAGAGCAGATCCTGCAAAATTGTGGACAATTTCAGCCCGATCGCCCCAATGCTCCTGTCCCCATTTTCTCGGAAGTGACCACCTTGGTGCAACCCACAGCGGCTGAATTGATCGCCGCCCTGGAAACCGGAAACTACAATGTCTTATTCTACGCCGGGCATGGCATCCCTGCCCCGGATGGTGGGCTACTCAAGCTGCGATCGGATACCAGCCTGAGCGGTACTGAATTGGCCCAGGTGCTAACCCGGCGACGAGTCATGCTAGCGGTGTTCAATGCGTGTTGGGGCGCACAGCCTGACCAGCAGGGCGACAAGGCCATTGCCCGCAGCAGCTTGGCGGAAGTGTTGATTCACCACGGAGTCCCCGCTGTGTTGGGAATGCGGGACTCGATCGCCGATCAAGAGGCCCTGAGCTTTATTCAAGCATTTACCCAGTCCCTATCAGAACGGATGCCCATTGACCAAGCCGTGGCGATCGCCCGTCAGCACCTATTGACCCTTTACAAATTTAATCAGCCTGCCTGGACACTGCCTGTACTTTACATGCACCCAGAATTTAATGGAGAGCTAATCAAGCCTGCGGAAGAGGGCATGACGGAGTTACCCGGCAATTCCTCAACCCTGATTCGGCAGCGGCTCCCCCTAGCCTCTCTCAAACTACCGGGAGAGGATGACAGGGTTTGGTATGTTCGAGGCGGACTGATGCGAGTGGGACGACGCACGGATAACGATTTGGTGATTCAAGAACAGTGGGTTTCGCAAAAACATGCTGAAATCTTCTATCGAGATACTCTGGCAGGCAGCAGCGATGTCCCAACCTACTTCCTGAGAGACTTTTCTCGCTATGGCACTTTGGTCTTAGGATCGGAGGGGTGGCAAAAAGTCCACCATCAGGAGGTGTCGTTGCGTTCTGGGGTTCAGCTAAAGTTTGGGAGTTCCCAAGGACAGGCGCTAGAGTTTCGGATTGAAAATCTAGGGGTTGCAAGTGAGAGCCAGCCATGAAAATCTGTATCCTGCAATTGACTCGCATCAATTTTTCATCCTTACGGAACCCAGGAAAATGAACGTGTAGATAATTTCATCAAGGCAAGCACGGCCGGACGAACTGCAAATTAGACCCAAATTAGGACAGACTAATTTAGAGCTTAAGCAGAGTATGACGGAACACAGTTCCAAGCAAGTGCCATGACAGGTCAGTTTATAAAGTGTCTTCAGGAGTTGCACAATGACAAGTAAGCCCATAGGTTCTGATAGTTCCTCATATTCCCAGGCTCAGGCTGAACTTGAGTTAGTGCAGGCACTCCTGCAAGCTAACGAAGCAGCTTACCCCTGGAATCCCGCCGATCCCAACGCTGAATCCTATTTCACGCAAATGGAACAGGCGTTTGATTTAACAGCATGGTCTGAGGATGAGGTTGCGCCTCGATCGCAAAAATTCTTCTCTTTCCTCAACCAGCTATGGACTCCGGTCTCTTTGACGCAGAAGTTTTCCGCTCGGGTTCCCCAAGCGCTACTCAACCAGATTGCTCAACATGCCCAACGCATTGTTGCCAGCAATTTGTCTTTAGCCAATCAGCTTATCCAATGTGTTCAAGATGTTCTGCCCAACTGGGGTGAGGAAGATTTGCAAATTCTGGCTCGTCCTCTGGCCTACGCCATGCGGGGTAATGAAACCGAAGCGATCGAGTCTACCCTAACGGCTGTTCGGGCTGTGGAATGGACGGAGTTGTCTGAGATTGAACAGGCTCGGCTAAGTTTGGCGGTTGCTCGGTATGCCTTAGCCCAATTGGATGGCGATCGATAGTGGAGAGCTTGCCCTAGGCTGTCTACGTTTAGATTTGGCTGTGTAGCTTCAGTGGTAACTCAAAAAACATCAAGCAATGGTGAACCCGGTGGTAGCTGAAAGTTTGCGCTGGAATGTGCGGGACATAGAAGTTATGCCCGACGATGGCGGCTGGAAGCGCTACGAAATCATTGATGGAGAGCTATTTGTGACACGGGCACCACATTTTAGACATCAGAGTGTAGGCGGCAAAATTCATACCCAGCTTGAGGTTTGGTCAGATCAAAGTGGTCTGGGTGAAGCCATTTTGGGGCCTGGGGTGATTTTTACGGATGAAGATGCGGTGATTCCAGATGTGATTTGGATGAGCAACGATCGCATCGCGATGCTGGCGGACGAGGCAGGGCACTTCACAGGTGCGCCAGAGTTGGCGGTGGAGGTGCTGTCGGCAGGGGTAACCAATGAACGGCGCGATCGGGATGCCAAGCTGAAGCTCTATTCACGTCAGGGAGTGCAGGAGTATTGGATCGCGGATTGGCGACTGAAAACACTGGAAATCTATCGCCGCGAAAATGCCCAATTGAAATTACAAATGACGCTCTTGGTCACAGATATGCTCACTTCGCCCCTGTTGCCAGGCTTTAGTTGTTCAGTCGATCGATTGTTTTAATCGAATCGGACTCGACTATTCTGTAAACCCATTCATCAGGCTTGAACAATATCTAGCAAAAACTGGGTGAGGGCATCGGTATTTTCTAAATCTGTGAGTAGATCGGTGTGAACAATATCGAATTTGGCCCCTGCTGCTTGCAAATCTTCATTCAGCATGTGCAAAAAGCCAGTCGTGATGGCATCGTCACCCACCTGCACGAAGCCCACTCCTAACTCTTCATCCCGCTCCATTTTTTGGGTCGCTTCCACGATCGCTTTGGCAATGGCCATGCGATCGTCGGGTTCGCCATCTGTCATCACGATAATAATTCCACCATTAGGCTTACCTTGTGCCGCTGCTTTCCGCACAAAGTAGTCACATAGCGCAGTTTGTAGAACCGCAGCCAAGTCCAGGCTGGCAGGGGGATGGTTTTCTAAAAATACCTGATCGATTTGTGTGGCAGACACCCGTTCGTACTTTTTGAAGGAGCCGATCGCTTGGGTTTCGTTAGAACTGATGTAAATGGTGATGCCATCGGGGTCCATCTCCTCACACTTTCTAGCCAACGCCACCAAGGATAGCTGGGCCGTCACCCAGCGCCACTCAGCGTTGCCTATAGCCCGCAGAACCGGGGACTCACTTTTCGCAACAATAATCGTGTAGTCTCGGTCTTTCAGTAAAGTTTCGGGCATGGTGGCATCCTAAGTTGTTGAGTAATATCTAAGCAAGGTAATATCCAATGGAAAAACCTGATCAAAAGTATCAAAGATTTCATCTATGTTGAAGCCGCAGCAGATGGACGTAAGACATTAAATGAGTTGGCTAATAATAGTCGATGTGCAACTTTCCTGAAATATCTGTCATTACTACTCACTTAGCCCCTGGCAAAACTGGAATAGAACCGAGAGCTAAAGGATTCAGAGCACCATTTATACCGCTCCCATTACCTTCAACTGCCATCCCATTTTTAGCCATTAGCATTGGCTGGAGAAATCCAAGCCGATCGATGTGAACAGTGTGATTTGTGTCGTTAGTGCAAGGTAGAACAACAGCTAAAAATGTTTGACCATTACGACGACATGTAGAATTCTGTAAAGGTTAAGATTCGCTTAAAATCGAGCCTCGTACTCCACAACGGCTCGACTGTCTCCAGAGAAGTCAGAGGAGCCACGGACTAGGACGCGATCGTTCACCCGGTAGCGCAAGCCATATTGAGTCGGCACATCTGCCGTCAGCACCCGCAACACCGAAGCTGAAATCGTGGGAGTAATATCCACCGCCAGTTCAGCCGCCAGCCCCAGAGTGGAGGGTGTGCGGTTGCGTTGGGACGACGTGAGAACCGTAGGAAACAGGCGCAGTTCACCAAAGCCTAGGGCATTGCCGAGCACTCCTTGCAACTGGGTCAGGAAAACGGAGCCAGCCAAGTTAGCTAGGGCCAGCGTTCCATCCCCACCGCGCCCCAAAGTATTGACGAAACCGCCGCCGAGTAACCCCGTAATTTCGGTTTGAGTCCGACTGGGGCTACTGGTGAGTTCTAGGTTTTCTGCCAGTTGGCTAGCGGGGCCCGTGACCCGGGCTTGGATGCGAATGGTTTGCAGCGCTCCCAAGCTACTCGTCGGAATATCCGCAATCTCAGAGGACGAGGTATTTTGGCTAATTGGCACACGGGTCACCTCTGGCACGGAGGTGATGAGGCGAATATCCAAAATGGGATCAAGTCCATTTGCCGGATCAAAGCGCGCGGTGTGTTCGTAGCCACTTTCCAGGGTGAAGCGGCTGGCGAACAAGTTCACCTGTCCGGCGCGGAGTTGAATCACGCCTTCGGGACGCAAGGCACTCAGGTTACCATTCACCGTTAAGTCGCCTGTCGCCACAAAATTCAGAATCGGTTGACGCGTAACTTGTACGTTTTCACCTAGAGCAATGCGGAGATTATTCAGCTCCACGGGGCTAACCTCTCCAGGGGTGGTGCCGCTTTGGGTGGGAGCGACTGCGCTCGTTTCATCGGGCAACAACACCTGACCATTGGACACACGAATTTCTCCCCCAATTCTGGGGGCAAGGGCGGTGCCCGTGACCACCACGCCGCCATCGACACGACCGCGATACAGTCCTCGGAGGTTGATCGCCAGGGTATCCAGAGTCAAGGTTAGGGGATTGCCAACATCGGGATCGGTGGCCGCCAGCGCTGTGACGATCGGGATCACACCTTGGGCGCTCACCTGTCCCTGGCTGAACTGACCCTGGGCATTTTCGACCACAATCCGATCGCTGGCAAACCGGGCAGTGGCATTCACATTGGTCAATGGATCAGGTAGGGCTTGTACCTTCAGGGTGGCATTTTCAATTTGGGCGGTTCCTGTGGCGATCGGGCGCTCCAAGGTTCCCTGCACCTTCAAGCTCACCTGTCCCTTGCCATCGATCCAGGCAACCTGGTTGTTGAATAAATTCAGCAGCGCTAAGCCTTCATTTTGCACCCGAATACTCAAGTCAATCTGGTCACTTTCGGGCGCAGGAAAGAGCAGGAGCGGTTGGAAAGGGATACTGCCAATGATTTGAATGGGTTCTGGCCCCCGAATCGCGATCGTACTGCCAAAGCTGAGGCGGGAATTCCGGTAGTTGAAGCTAGCCCGCGCTGTCTCCACAGGCGTGTTGTTGAGGGTTCCCTCTGCCAAACTTAGATCTCCCAACGCTTGCGGGTTAAACAAGCTGCCTGCCAAGGTTGCCGTCCCATTCAGCTTGCCCGTGATATTTAGGGGTAGTGGGAAGAAATCCTGTAAGCGCTCCACTGGCAGGTTCTGCACTTGTAACTGACCCGATTGGGTTTTGCCCCCCACCTGCCCGGTGAAGGCAATGAGCGTGTCTCCTGACTGAAACCGCACAGGTTGCAGAGTCAGAATGCCATTCTGGAAATCTCCATTGAGGACAACTTGATTCGCGAAAAAGTTGCCCCATTTCCAATCCTGTCCCTGCAAATTAAAGCCCAGGTTCAGACCCGATCTGAGCGATCCCGCAATTCTGATGTCGCCGCTGAAGGTTCCGGTCAACTCTGACAACTTCGGCAGGGGGAAGGATTCTCGCTGGGCTACTTGCTGGCGCAACAGGGTTTGAATTTCTGAGAAGCGGCGGAGTTGCAGCAACAGGGTGTCGGTGGAGGAGCCAACGGGCACAGTTTGAACGGCAGCGGCTCTGGAGTAGGTGGCAGGACGCAAGCCCCGCAGGGGATCATCGAGGTCAAACCACTGGAGGGCGACCAGCAAATCCTCTAGCTTGCCTTGGGGAATGCTGACCTTGCCGTTGAACTGGGGATTTGCACCGGGGGTGACATTGCCTGTAATTAAATAGCGGCTGGTGCCCAAGCGCAGTTCGCCCCCAGTCAGGGTGCCGACCCCATTGGCGTAGCGCAATCGTCCCCGAAACTCATCTCCAGAGAAGCTGCCCAATCTAGGATTAGCAATGGCCACTTCTCCCTCGATCGTGCCTTGCCGTAAATTAATCGCCAAGTCCCCCGTCAAGCGCCCCGATACTGCCCCCAGCCCAGCCGTTGCGCCCCCCGGAATAATGTTCAAAGCCGCGATCGGGAAGTCCTTCACATTTACCAGCAACCGATCGCCCTCAGTTCTGCCCACGGCCACTGCCTGATCCCGCTGAATGAAGAAAGTTTGCGGCTGATTGTTGCGATCGAGGGCCACAACAATTCGATCGCCGCGCACCCCAGCTAGATTCAGGTTAGCGCCCCGGCCGCTAGCCAAGTTAACGGTGCCCCGCAACACGGGTTCAAAGGCAACTCCATTCACCGCCAGTTGATTTAGTTGCAGCCGACCTGCCACATTCGGGGCTTCTGGTGTGCCAGTGAGCCGCCCAGTGAAATCAGCTAGACCCACGATCGCGGCTCCATTGGGCAAGGCAACGGGCAACCGCCGCACATCGTAATTCCGCGCCTGCACATTCAAATCCAACCCAGTGATGCGGGGGGCACCAGCCCCTTCAAGCTGAGCCACGATCGCACCATTGGCACTGAAGCCCGTTGCGGTGGCTTGTTCAACCAAGATTCTGCTCCCATCCCACCGCACCAATGCCGTCAGTGGCGTGTCGATGAGGGAAATGCCTTGGGAAAGCTGCACCTGCCCCACCGCCCGAATGGCTGAAGGTCTCAGGGCTGCCAAGGTTCCCGATAGGCTAAACCGACCGTTGAGGATACCCCGTAGGTCACGGGAAAAGCGGTTGAGGGCAATCCGATCGCCCTGCACCACAGCCTGCCAGCGTCCTTGGGACACCCGTCCCTGAGCCTTCACCGTGCCGCCATTAATCTGAAATGTGCTGTTGCGAAGAAACACGTCACTCCCCGCCAGGAATAATTCTCCTGAGCCAGGGTAAGTCGCGTTGGGAGCCTGGAAGCGCACCTCCGTGCGGGGATTGCCCACGGTGCCTGTAATTCTCGCCTGAGCAGCGACAGTGCCGACAGTGAACGGCAGACTGGCATTGTAAAGGCGGGCGGCGGCATCCCCAGGAATTCCCTGCCCTTGGGCCACGAAGGACAGCCTTCCTTGGGGCGAAAGAGCCAACTGTCCCCGCCCGATCACCTCTCCACCGATCGTGGGAGTTGCCTGAAGCAAGGGCACGGAGAGGACAGCATTGGCGAGGCGAAACCGGGCGTTGACACGGCTAAAGGTCACTTTGTCTACCCGTGCCGGGCGAGTTGTGCTAACGATGCCGCTGAGGATAGGCTTGTCTACGGCTCCAGTCACCCGCACGTCTGCCTTAACTTCTCCCTCTAGGGCGATCGGCGACTTGGCTTTCAACACGCTGAGCAGCTTTCGCACAGTGACGGGGGGCACTTGAGCCGTCAGGTTGTAACCTGTTTTGAGATGAAAGGTGCCCTGAGCTTGGATCGGAATTCCAGCATAGGTGGTACTGACTTGTTCCAGGGTGACCAGCTCGCCGTTGAGTCGGAGCCGCCCTTGGGTATTGGTCAACCGTTCTGGAATTCCTGCAATTTTGGCTGTGATGCCACTGAAATCAGCGGTTCCCGCCAGCAAGGGAGTTTGGTCTTGGCGGGTTTGCAGCGTTAGGTCAGCACTCACCACCCCCGACTCCACACTGACCGGAACATTAACCAGTTTGGCTAATTCGACAACGGATACGTCTTGAGCCTGAATTTGCAGATTGGCCCGCTGCGTTTCTGGCACGGCTTCACCGCGTAACGTGAAACCGCCGCCTTTGGCAAATTGACCCGCTGCATCCAAGGCTACCCGGCGCTCTTTCCCTGTCCCAGAGAAGTTCGCTGTCACATTCACGGGCGCAATGGCGATCGGATTTCTCGCTTTACCTGGTGTATAAGGAGACAGCACCACGTTCGCCGACTCTACCCGAATCACATCAAACTCGGTCTTAATCAGCCCCAATTGTTCTTCTGATTGAATGGTTGGGGCAATCCACACCCCCTTCTCGTCTTGCTCAATGTAGACGGTGGGGCGAACGGCGGTAACATCTAGATTCAGAGTGCGTGTCAGGAGCAGGCGCAGGGGATTGAAACCGATGTCCAAGGCTTCTACGGTGAGGCGATCGGGATCAGCCGCCGTTGCTGGCAATGCCGAAGCCCCAAATCGCAGCCCATTCCAAGAAAATCGCTCGACCCGCCCTAGCTGCACGGGGCGCTTTAAGGTCTCTGTCAAACTTTTTTCCACGAGGGGAGCTAGCTGCTCGCGCACAAAAAACCAGGCATAGGCACCCGCGCCTGCGACCCCAACCAGGAGAATAGCACCGAGGGTGAGGCTGGTACGACTAAACAGCACCCGTCGTAAGCGGCGCTGGAAGGAAGGAGGGCGATGACCTGAGTTGGGAGCGGGATCAGGGGATTGTGTCATGGGCGAGGGCTAGGAGAAAGTCCAGTGGTGCCAACATATTGTTTAGCATAGTTCTGAACTTCCCACGCCCATTCAATTTGATCGTCGGGAACTCCCAAAAGTTGTCTAGCTAGGGCATCGGTGATCACGATCGCATATCGATTGGGATCGTTGGTGCCACCACCACCCGCTACACTTCCCACCATGTTGACTTCACCGCTCCAGAGGGGGGTTACTTTTTTGCTTCCCTTGGGGCCAGGAATCCGAGACATCTGCAACACTGTCAACCGATGGGTTGCGTTGGGATTCTGCTTCTCCACCTGTTTTTCACCCGCGACCTTAAACAAGTGGTCACAAGTAATCAAAATATCATGGTCAGCGTTTTTAGGGAGGCTCCGCCAAGTCCGCACGGCTCTAGGTGTGTCTCGCTCGATTAGCATCAGCCGCGTCAAACTGCTAGACTGCTCCTTCAATATTTTTTGTGGTTGATACTTTACCTTCTTTTTGCCCATCAAGCCCTGAACCCACTCCAGGATCTGTCGTAAAACCTTATCAACTTGGCTAGCTAACAACATCTTTTTTGGGCCTCAGTGACTTTCTCAGGTGGCTAATCTTGATTGATTTATAATTCCCAGTATCTTGCTTCGAGCAACAATCAAATCCCCAATCGATCGCTGAGCAACACTGTTTCACTTAGCAAATTAACGTTCCAATCTATTTTACTAATCTATTTTATTTACAAGGACATCTCTGAAAAGATATTTCATAAAAGATCTACTCAAATGACAATTTTGTGACAAAGCACCCTCGATATAGCTTCTAAAAGCGATCGAGAGGCAAACCTTCCTGAGGAACCTAGCAAGCCGTAGATTGAACAATCAATGCTTCTAAGATAGAGAAGACGATCGAACCTGATTAAATTTCATGCGAGTTTTTGTTTTGCTATTCAACTCCCGCACCGACAACGAGGGCATTCATACCATTAGGCTGTCTGATCCCGATACGGGTGAAACCCGTGATGTCGTACTAATGTTTGAATCAGAAGATGATGCAACCCGCTTTGGCATCCTTCTAGAAGCGCAAGATTTGCCTAGCCCTACGGTTGAAGCCTTTGATGAACAGGAAATAGCAGCGTTTTGCCAAGATGCAAACTATGACTGTAGGCTAATTCCTGAAGGCACCTTGGCGATGCCACCTGAAACTAATTTAGAGGAGACAGATTGGCAACTTGAAGGACGAGTCGCCCCCTCTCCAGAACAAGCAGCAGAATTTTCTGAGTCAGAACTAGACCGCATTCGCCGCAAATTAGAGGGATTGTTGTAACAAGGCATCTCTGATTCTAAGGATTATGAATTACATAACATCGTATAGTCCCACTGTAGGGGCGAAGCATTGGGTCAAAGACTTGGCATAACTACAGAGACGATCGCCCCAATGCTTCGCCCTTCCGGGGCATTTTGCGTACTAGGAGACGATCCCCCTTCCTTCGATTGCCCTCCCCTCTTCACCTATATCAGCTTCGGTTGTGTGGCGCTGCATGTCGGGCGAAGCATACCCTTGGGGAAGCAAGCTACGGACAAAGGCTTTAGCACTCAATCAGGGCCATTTACCGTAATGCTAAGTGCAAAGCACACGCTACGCGAACGCCCCTACATTTGATCTATTGTATGTTACTAAATCCACGATCCTAAATTATTCTGCCCATGACCTATTTCGCAGAACGGGGGCATTTGCTCACTGAACAAGTCAACCCCAACAGCATCCACCTCGACCAGTTAACCTCCCTAGAGTTAGTGGATTTGTTCAACCAGGAGGACGTGCAAGTATTGCGATCGATCGCAGCAGCGCGGGTTGAATTGGCCATGGCGATCGATCGAACGGCTGAAGCTTTGCGTCAGGGTGGGCGCTTGTTCTACATCGGCGCAGGGACGAGTGGGCGCTTGGGAGTCTTGGATGCTGCGGAGTGTCCACCCACCTTTTGCACCCCACCAGAATTGGTGCAGGGGATCATTGCGGGGGGAGCCGCAGCCCTAGTTCGTAGTTCTGAAGGGCTGGAAGACCGGGCGGAGGATGGAGCAGCGATCGTCCAGGATCTGGTCACGGCGAAAGATGTCGTTGTTGGCATTACGGCGGGTGGCACGACTCCCTACGTGCAAGGGGCCCTCCACGCCGCCCAGAAACAGGGCGCAACCACAATCTTCATCGCCTGTGTACCCGTGGAGCAAGTCATCGCCGATGTTGATATTGACATCCGCTTGCTAGTGGGGCCGGAAGTGCTGGCCGGTTCGACACGCCTCAAAGCTGGCACCGTGACGAAATTAGCGCTGAATATTCTTTCCACCAGTGTTATGGTGAAGCTGGGCAAAGTCTACGGCAATCGCATGGTGGATGTGGCAGTTACCAATACTAAACTGTACGATCGCGCCCTTCAGATTGTGCAAGATTTGGCTAATGTGAACCGGGAAGTAGCGAGTGAGTTATTGGAAGCCAGTGGGCGATCGGTCAAATTATCCCTCCTCATGCATTGGACAGGCTTAAGCCGAGAAGCTGGGGTAAAGCTGCTAGCCACCCATAATGGACATCTGAGACAAGCAGTTTTGAGTTGTTCAACCCACTCAACCCTAAAATTTGAATGATGGCTTAGCCCTAACCTCATTGCCTACAATAGAGGCCAAGTTCTGGTTTAATTCTATGACGCTTGCCCAGCACCCTTATCCTCCCACCGACCTCCTCAGTGATGAACCGCCCTTGGAAAGCTCCCTTCACTTAAAGCAAATTCTGTTGCTCTTGAGTTGTCTGGAGTGGTTTTGGCGAGAGCGACAGGATTTTTTTGCCGCAGGCAACCTCAGCATCTATTACGACTTGGATGACCCCAAGCTCAGACGGTTTCGGGGCCCCGATTTCTTTGTGGTGCTAAACACCGATCGCCGGGAGCGCCTCAGTTGGATGGTTTGGGAAGAAGACAACAAGTATCCCAATGTGATTGTGGAAATTTTGTCTAAGAAAACGGCGGCGATCGATCGCAACCAGAAAAAGCAGCTATACCAAGATACGTTTAAGACCCCGGAATACTTTTGGTTCCATCCCAGAACCTTGGAGTTTATGGGACTAAGCCTAGAAGCGGGTACCTACACTGAAATCACTGCAACCTCACAGGGCTGGCGATGGAGCCAGGAATTAGAGCTATATCTGGGTGTGCAGGATACAAAGCTCCGCTATTTCACGCCAGATGGGGTGATGGTGCCGACGTTCCTAGAAGAAACGGCTAGGCAGGAGCAAGTCATTGCAGCCGCACAGCTACGCGCTGAGCAAGAAACCCTACGCGCCGATCGGTTGGTCGCTCGCTTAAGAGAATTGGGGATCGATCCAGATCAATGAAGCGGTACGCTGATTGTGGTTCTACGGTAGACTTATCTACTGCATCCCTTAGTCTGAGTCTTGGGGAATCGCAAGTCCGCAAAGGTTGGTTTTATGACAATTTTAATTTTGCTAATCGCGCTGGGAGTGCTGGGGTGGGGATTCTACCGCGCCAAACCTTTCGGTAAGGTGGGGATGTTAGCCTGGTCGCAATCTGCTGTGCTGATGGTGCCGTGGCTGGGCTTTTTTGGGCTATTCGCTGCCGGAATTTATCTTAACCTAGCTCAGTTGCTACTCATGTTCGTGGCTTCCACCGGGCTTTATATTTTCCTGGGGAGACAACTACGCACCGTTAGTCAAGACCCTGCCTTTATCCAGCCCACTAGCACCGCCGCACATTCCCCAGATCCAGTAGAGTCGCAGGCTGAGAAACCGATCGCCCAACCCGTGGAACTACCGAAGCCTGACACCTTAGCCATTCCTGAGCCTGACCTGAAGCTCATTCAAAGTATTTTCGGCGTGGATACCTTCTTTGCGACAGAGACGATTCCCTACCAAGAAGGGGCAATTTTTAAGGGCAACTTACGGGGAGGAGTCGAGCCTGTATTTTCGCGGTTGTCCTCCAATCTGCAAGAGCGGCTGGAGGGACGCTATCGCTTGTTTTTGGTGGAGAATCCCGATGGCAAGCCCGTCGTCATTGTGCTTCCTAGCAGCAGTGATCCCCGCCCAACGACTGTGCCGCAGTTGCTGGTTGCGATCGGACTCTTCGTGGCCACGATCGCCGCCAGTCTGGAAACCGCTGGATTGCTGATGGGATTTGACTTTTTCAACACACCCACCCGTTGGCGAGAAGTCATGCCGATCGCTCTGGGCATCTTGGCAATTTTGGGCACCCACGAAATGGGGCACCGCTGGTTAGCGCAACGGCACAACGTCCGCCTCAGTCCTCCCTTCTTCATTCCCACCTGGCAAATTGGCTCCTTCGGCGCACTGACTCGCTTTGAGTCCCTAGTGCCCAGCCGCAAAGTCCTCTTCGATGTCGCCTTCGCTGGCCCTGCTGCGGGTGGAGCCTTGTCGTTAGTGATGTTGCTGGTGGGATTATTACTCTCCCATCCTGGTAGCGTGTTTCAGATTCCGTCCCAGTTCTTTCAGGGATCGGTGCTGGTGGGATCATTGGCCCGCATTGTCTTGGGTGATGCGTTGCAATCGCCCCTCGTTGATGTTCACCCCCTGACGATCGTGGGTTGGCTGGGTCTCGTCATCACCGCCCTGAACCTAATGCCTGCGGGTCAACTAGATGGGGGACGAATTGTGCAAGCCATTTATGGCCGCAAAACTGCCCAGCGTAGCACTTTGGCAACCTTTGTTGTGTTGGCGATCGCCTCCCTGGTCAATCCCTTGGCGCTTTACTGGGCGGTCATCATCTTGGTGCTGCAACGGGACTTAGAGCGTCCTAGCCTCAACGACATTTCTGAGCCAGATGACACCCGTGCCGCCCTCGGACTCCTGGTTTTATTCCTAATGATTGCCATTCTTCTCCCCCTGACCCCCAGCCTCGCGGGTCGCCTTGGCATCGGCAGTTAACAGAGATCCTGCTTGCAAACCCAGTTCTCTCTCCTCTTTCTAATTCATATGCAACTTTCCCGAACCGCCCACCCTTCGGGAAGCAAGCTACACCCCAACCCCTCTCCCAAAAGGGGAGAGGGGCTAAGATTTGGATCGGCTCCCCTTCTCCCACTGGGAGAAGGGGCTGGGGGATGAGGGCAGACTTTA
>JARCMD010000272.1 GCA_030248885.1 Leptolyngbyaceae cyanobacterium MP9P1.79
GAACTGCCTGACCTGAGACGATCGCAAATCGCCTCCCTCGCCTTGGAAGAACTGGAGCTATTGGGTGAGGCATTGTTAGATTTTGCAACGATCGCTGACTTGGAAGCGTGGCTACAAAATTATCATGAAGGCTAAGGGCGATCGAGCCGACAAACATAGAAATGCTTGTTTTGAACGATTTCCATTAGAATTTGGGCTGGAAGAGGCTTTCGCATCTGAAGTTTTGAACAACAGAATACAGTTTTCAAGCAATTAAACTGCTTCGATGAGATGTCCCATCTGAGTGAAGATGATTCTCACCACGGGAATTATCAGTGCCTCGTTCTTGCAAGCTCAGTTATGTCTTGGACAGTGTATCTTTAGATTTGGCGTTTGCATTCTGACGAATGACTGATTTTCTAAACTGGACATCCTTTTCCATCGGGAGTGCCCCGATCGCCTCCCTGACGATCGCTACCACCACCGCAGCACCGGAAGCAGCAGAGGCACCCCTGGTTCTAGCTGGCGTGTTGGTCACCCTAGTAGTCATCTACCTTTCAAGTAAAATTGGGGGTGAAATCTGTGTCCGGCTCAATTTACCGGCCGTACTGGGAGAACTTGTGGCGGGTGTCATGGTTGGTGTCTCTGCTTTGCATCTGCTGGTTTTTCCTGAAAGTGGCTCCACAGGAACCGACTCGCTGATCATGGCATTTCTGCAAGCAACCGACGGACTCAGCCCGGAGGCGCTGACTGCGACATTTCAGGCGCAGAGCGAGGTGATATCGGTGTTAGCAGAGATGGGCGTGATAATTCTGTTGTTTGAAATTGGGCTGGAATCAGACCTGAAGGAACTGCTTAAGGTTGGCCCCCAAGCGACGATCGTGGCCTGTGTTGGGGTGGCACTTCCCTTCGCTGGCGGCACCTTGGGCTTGATTACCCTGTTTGGTGTGGACACGATTCCGGCTGTGTTTGCGGGGGCAGCGCTGACAGCCACCAGTATTGGCATCACGGCCAGGGTTTTGGCAGAGTTGCAGCGTTTGAATTCTACAGAAGGACAAATCATTATCGGAGCCGCCATCCTGGATGATGTGCTGGGCATTATTGTCCTAGCAGTGGTGGCGAGTCTAGCGAAAACGGGGGAAGTGGCGATCGGTAAAGTCGTTTACCTCATTGTCAGTGCCACCGTATTTCTAGTGGGATCAATCGTGCTAGGGCGTTTCCTCAGTCCCTACTTTGTTTCCCTGGTAAATGAGCTAAAAACTCGCGGACAACTTTTACTTGCAGCCTTGATTTTTGCCTTCCTCTTTTCCTATGTCGCAGCGGCAATTCAGTTAGAAGCCATTTTGGGTGCGTTTGCCGCCGGGATTATTCTAGCTGAAACAGAGAAACGCCGAGAACTGACGACCCAAATTGTGCCGATCGCAGATATGCTCGTACCCATCTTTTTCATCGTCGTAGGTGCTAGAACCGATGTGCGGGTTCTGAATCCATTCGTAGCCAGTAACCGCGAAGGACTGGTTATGGCTGCGTTTCTGATTGTAGTGGCGATCGTGGGTAAGGTGGCAACGGGGCTGACGGTGTTTGGTAAACCCAACATCAATCGGCTGGCGATCGGGGTCGGCATGATTCCTAGAGGTGAGGTTGGGCTAGTTTTTGCCGGAGTTGGCTCAGCGACGGGCATTCTGCCCAAATCCCTAGAAGCTGCCATCATTGTCATGGTGATTTTGACCACATTCCTAGCACCGCCCCTCCTCCGATTGGTGTTTCCAGAGCCAGAACTATTAAGTAGCGTTCCACTCTCAGAGAACCTTCCTGGCTCCGTAGTTGAACCCCTAGATGCTCCAACCAATACTGCTAGCGAAACGAGTTCACCTCACTGAATTTTGAGTTGCTGTGAGGTAGCGATCGGGCGGTGGCGATCGGCTCCTCCAGAATTGGGGATTAGAGGGCAAATGCAGCATAACTGATTCCTTTCTCTAGTCACCTAGAAATCAGAGGAGCTAGAAATTCTTTGCTAGAAATCTCTTTGGATACCCTTCAAGGTAATCTTCAGATCGGTTTTATTTAGGATCAAACCTTCAATAATCCTGAGCAAAGATGGAACCCATGGAATGATTTGAAACCTAAACACTTTAAGATACGTCTGGGTGGCTGTGAGTGGGATTGACAAGATTAGGAATTGCAGGCAGACTTCACTACAATCTAAAACGCAAATCATCAGTTCAACTAAAAGGCTGACAACTTTTCGATATCTGTGGTACAAAAGTCACTTACATTGCTCTTTTACTGACAAAAACGTCTGAATATTCATCCTGCTTAATCATCAACGATTAGGGATTGATGAATGTAGAAATCGAGCAATGGCAGAGTCGTGCTTAAAGAGTAGTGAATATGTCTAGAGATGGTCTCAAATCCTGATGGAGTCAATAACAAATGTGTTACACCAATTCAATTTGAGCTTGAGCAGAATCAATGCCTGTCAGACACGAGGCTTAAACCTACTGTTTTTGTTTTAAGCAACTTCATTAAGAATTGGGATTACCGACTCATCTAGTAGTAAACAAACCGCAGCATAATGCCTTTAAGAGATGTACATCGGAAACAGAAATCTACTGAAGGATTTCTCTGGCTACAACCTAGCAATTTAAAGCCACAAACATTAAAAGATAAGCGTCAATGGTTAGGCTTCCAAAAGCTGCCATCCTTCTTATTTTTTGTCAGTTGCTTTCTACTTTTTGCACTGCCAGCCCACGCCGCTAAATTGCAATTTTGGCGCTTTGATGTGAATCGAAATCGCTTAGATTTCACCACAGACACAGGCGTGCAGCCCAGAGCGCAACTGGTTGCCAATCCCACCCGTTTAGTCATCGATTTGCCAGGCATTCGGCTGGAACGCCCGATGATGAATCAAACAGTTGGGGGCACGGTTCAATCCGTGCGGGTGGGACAATTTGATGCCCAAACGACTCGCATCGTTATTGAATTGGCCGCTGGCTACACCCTAGACCCACAACAGATCCGCGTTCAAGGCAACACCCCTAGTCAGTGGAGTGTCCAACTGCCCACGCCTCAGTTGGTGGTAACCGCAGACCCCAGCGTGGTCGTGAATACAAGCCCCTCTCCTAACACTTCAGACCCCAGCACTGCGGCACTACCTACCCCGGTTAGAGGTGAGACGGAAGTTCAAGGGGTACAAGTGACCCCAGATGGCTTTTTTGTTCGTACCAGTGGCCGATCGCCCGATGTCAACCTAGAACGTAGTCCCAATGGGGAACAAATTCAAGTCACATTGCGGGGAACCACCATTTCACCCCAGTTGCTCCGCCGAGATCTGCTCATTAATCGCTTTGGGGTACGTCGCTTATTGGTTACGCCATTGCAGTCCTCTCCGCCCATTACCCGCATTACGCTGAGCGTCCCCAGCAGCAGCCCAAATTGGCAGGCTAGCACCAGCAGTCTGGGGGGCGTGGTTCTCGTCCCCGTAGGCGGCGTTGAGGCCACAACGGACAGTCAGCGCAGTTTGACTGGGAATAACTCTGATCCTGCTACAGGTTCGATCGCCACTATTCAATCGATCGCCCTAGATGGGTCTCAACTTGTCATCCGGGCTGATGCTCCCCTCACCTACACCAGTGGCTGGGATCGCTCCTCCGGCTCCTACCGCATCACCCTGCCTGCTGCTCAGTTAACCGACCAAGTTAAAGGCCCTCAACTGGATGCGCGTAGCCCCCTGCTCCGGGTGCGAATTCGCCAAGAAGACCCGCGAACCGTGGTGATTCTGGCGCAACCAGCAGCGGGGGTACAGGTGGGAGTCGTCAACCGGATCGGGAGCCAAACCCTGGCATTGCCTCTCCAACGGGGACGGATTTCAGTCATTCCCCCCGGAAACGTTATCGTTCCGGTTAACCCGAATCCTACCCTATCCTTGCCGACGGTGCCTCGCGGACGGCTGGTGGTCATCATTGACCCCGGTCACGGCGGCCCCGATCCAGGCGCAGTCGGCATTGGAGGCTTGCAGGAAAAAGGCATCGTCATGGACATCAGTCAGCAAGTCGCTGCATTGCTAGAGCGCCAAGGGGTTCAAGCGGTCATGACTCGGCAGAATGACATTGATCTAGGTCTAGAGCCGCGAGTACGGATGGCAGAACGGTTAAACGCCAGTTTGTTCGTCAGCATCCATGCCAATGCCATCAGCCTCAGTCGCCCTGATATTAACGGGTTGGAAACCTACTATTTCGGGAACGATCGCCTCGCTCGCACGATTCACAATAGCGTTCTGCAAGGCACTGGTGTCCGCGATCGAGGTGTTCGCAAAGCCAGATTTTATGTATTGCGGAAAACCTCCATGCCCTCTGTTTTAGTGGAGGTGGGTTTTGTGACTGGAGCCGAAGATGCTGCTAGACTCGCTAACCCTGCTTACCGCAGCCAGATGGCCGCCTCGATCGCTCGCGGTATCCTACAATACATTCAACAAAATCGTTAGATAACAGTGTCTGTACATCAACCCATCCCCGCCCCGACCTTAAGCGTGTCTGAACCAGCTATGCAGTCGTCCCTGCCTCCCTTGCCCCCGATCGCTGCCAACCCCAACCGTGACCTGTCTAACCGAGATCAACAGCGCGCTTGGATTGGTGTCTTCGACAGCGGCATTGGCGGGCTGACCGTCCTGCGAGAACTCTATCGGCAACTGCCCAACGAATCCATTCTGTATTTTGCAGACACAGCCCGTCTTCCCTATGGCACCCGCTCTCCCTCAGAAATTCTCAGATTTGTGCGAGAAATCCTCACCTGGATGGTGCGGCAGGGAGTCAAGATGGTGATCATGGCGTGCAACACCAGTTCTGCCCTAGCGCTGGAAACCGTGCGGTCTGAGTTTGCCATTCCCATCCTGGGCGTGATTTTGCCAGGTGCCAAGGCCGCAGTGCAACATGGCCGCAAAATTGGGGTAATTGCCACGCCAGCCACCGCTGCCAGCAATGCCTATCGCCATGCCCTCTTGGAAATTGATGCAGCGGTAGAAGTCTGGCAAGTGGGGTGTCCAGAATTTGTGCCCCTCATCGAGCAAAACCGGATCTACGACTCCTACACCTACGATGTAGCCCAGGAGTATCTTGCCCCGCTAATCCACCACCAGATTGATACCCTGATCTACGGTTGCACCCACTATCCCCACCTAGCTCCAGTCCTCCGCAGTATCTTACCTGCCTCAGTCAAGCTAGTTGACCCTGCCGTGCATGTCGTCGTTGCCGCTGCTCAAGAATTAGATTTATTAGGACTCCGCAGTATGCGCCCGCCCCTCCCCACTCGATTTGGAGTTAGCGGTTCTCCACAACAATTCTCTCAAGCCTCAACGACATGGCTTGGCTGTACTCCCCTAGTCGAAAAGGTCTATTTGCCCCAGGTTGAACTATGTTCTGCCTCGGTCAATTTAAAAGAGTGACTTTAAGAGAGTTGTTCATCTTGTCATCGCCCAGAAAGGTCTGAGGGAAAGCGAGTATTTTTTGTGGTGCGCTGGGCTAGAACCAATAACAGGTAGATAGTGCAGAGGTAGCCAGTTGCCAGCACCAAAATAATTATAGGAATATCATGCAGAGACATAGGAGGAACTTGGTTAAGTCGTAAATATAAGAAAGACAAATAGAGAAGAACAAGGCAAATATTTGATCGTAAGCTTTGGTACGCTATCAAGTTAGAGTATGTCCCTGTTCAGCTAATCCTGTTTATATAGAATTGGCTTTTGAAACCCGGTTTAAACACTGGGTAAAACATAGGTTCAACAGTTAAATTTCGATCGCCTCTCCAACTTGATGGACTCCTTACCCGCTAAGCAGTGCCACGAATTTTAGAGTAAAAAAACTCATGGCAATATCAATCAGAAAAGTTAACAACTGACAGCTACTCTCCTACTTAAAGTTTGCTAAATCAGCAAGCTCTAGCAACTCCTTCTGCGGAAATAACTTAAGCGATCGAAACGCATAAATCGATCGTTTAAGGAATGCAAAACTTTGCAACCTAGAAGGATAATTAGAACTGCAACGACATACTTAATAACCAAACCAGCCCAACCTACACAACCCACTAAAAATCAAACGCTGTTGTAAGTTGTCTTTATAAAGCATTTAGTAGATTAGGCAAGTTAGCTATTTGCAGTCACAACTCTCTTTAGTGTCGATAGAACCACAAAAACCTTAGCTTGCAAATCTCTCCGAACAAATAAATTGTGGCGGTGGAAAAGTATTCAGACCAAGCACTTAGAATTAGAGACTAAATAATATAGAGCAGCTTGGCTGTAGGGTAAAGCATTGGACAGATACATCTTGGAATTGACCAGAAGATCACTGCCCGCAGCTTGCTTCTTCCCGAAGGATGATGCTTGCTTCGCCCATTCAGCGACAATGTTTCGTCCCGAAATCTCTACAAGACTTATAAATTAAGGCTCATGGAGATGAAGCAAGCCTGTCTGGATTATGAAGAGAGATTCCGTGAAAGTCTCTCGGCACTCTTACAATGACCTAGGGCTACTCTATTAGCCTGTAGTTCTGTAGTAGAGGTACAGCAACGCTGTACTCCTAACGACTTAGGGCTTTATAGATGACTCAATCTACAGTCCTAGGCTACTCAACCCCAATGAATTTTCTTTGTTATCTTCTGTTGAAGCAAAGGCGATCATTAAGGAAGCTTAAAAAATAGTGGCTAAATGATTAGATTTATGAGAATTTTTTAGGAGTTATGACAAATGTAACATGCAGTCTGAGAGACTTGTTAGAAAATCTCTCAGTTAGTTAACATTGTATACAAGTTGGAAATCCCCCTACGTCATCTTTGATTTAGCCATTTTTGAGCTACTAGTTCTCTTCAAATCATTCAGGGCTAAAAGCGCTGAGATAGACTTTGAATCTAAAATCTTCCTTAATGTCCTGCCGTTGACCTAAAATGAGTTCAGACTCTGTAAGATTTCGTAACGTAACGTCTGAGCTAGCCTATTCATGACCTCAGTCACCTCCCTTTTCACTTCTGTTGCATCTGATCTCTACGGACTGACAGAAAACCTAAAGACGTTAGTAGGGGCGCGTCACCCCATTCTCTATGCCGCAGCAGAGCATCTTTTTGGGGCGGGCGGAAAGCAGTTGAGACCTGCGATCGTTTTCCTGGTGTCACGAGCAACGATGCCGAATCAAGACATCACCCCCCGTCACCGCCGATTGGCTGAAATTACTGAGATGATTCACACTGCTAGTTTGGTGCATGACGATGTTGTTGATGAATCAGATGTGCGCCGAGGAATGCCAACGGTTCACAGCACGTTTGGCAATCGCATTGCTGTTTTAGCCGGAGATTTTCTGTTTGGGCAGTCTGCTTGGTATCTGGCAAACTTGGACAATCTGGAAGTGGTTAAGCTCTTGTCAGAGGTAATCAAAAACATGGCGGAAGGCGAGATTCAGCAAGGGTTAAGCCAATTTGACACCAATGTGTCGATCGAGACTTACCTAGAAAAGACTTACAACAAGACGGCCTCGCTGATTGCGAACAGTGCTAAATCTGCGGCGCTGTTGAGCGATGTATCGATGGAAATGGCGGATCATCTTTGTGCCTATGGACGGCATGTGGGCTTAGCCTTTCAGATTGTGGATGATATTTTTGACTTTACAGGATCGGTGGAGGCGTTGGGTAAGCCTGCTGGGTCTGATTTGAAAAGCGGCAACTTGACGGCTCCCGTTCTATTTGCCTTGGAGGAAAAGCCGTATTTGGAGCGGCTTCTGGAGCGGCAATTCTCTGAGACGGGAGATTTAGAGCAGGCAATTATCTTGATCAAAGATAGTGGTGGAATTGAGCGGGCGCGGGACTTGGCAACTCAACACGCTCGGACAGCAGTGCGCTACTTGGCAGATTTGCCTCCCTCTCCCTCGAAGCAAGCATTGGATGATCTGACAGATTATGTTCTAAGCAGATTGTATTAGGTGTATAGTTCCAGGGAGTGGCACTAAAATGGGTGACACAATATGCATTACTCTATCCAGATGGTATTTTTTTAGACTGCAACATCCTCTGTCTGATCATTTTGCTCACACGGGATGTCAATTACCCTATAGTGTTTGCAGCACAGACTCAGCACTCCACCGATTTGTGAGCGACTATGGCAAAGGTTGTTTCAGTTCATTCCTTCCGCGGTGGTACGGGTAAGTCCAATCTCACGGCTAACTTGGCGACGATGGTTGCACGAGTGGGTAACCGTGTGGGAATTGTAGATACTGATATTCAGTCTCCTGGCATTCATGTTCTGTTTGGGCTGGATGACCAGAAAATGGGACGTACCCTTAATGACTATTTGCGGGGTCGTTGCGCGGTTGAAGATGCGGCGATCGAGGTTAGCCATGTCTTCAGAGACAACCAGGTGTCAGTAGCGCCAGGTAGCGCCTTGTACCTGATTCCTTCCAGCATCAAAACAGGGGAAATTGCCCAGGTACTCCGGGAAGGCTATGATGTGGAGCTACTGAATAGTGGGTTTCGCGATTTAATTAAAAAGCTGAATCTGGACTATTTATTTTTAGACACGCATCCTGGACTGAACGAGGAGACGCTGCTGTCGATCGCCATTTCTGATGTGTTGGTGCTGATTCTGCGTCCCGATCGCCAGGATTTTCAGGGGACGGCAGTGACGGTGGATGTGGCCCGAAAGCTGGAGGTGCCAAAGATGCTGCTAGTGGTGAATAAGGCGTTGGTGAGCTTTGACTTTGATGTGATCAAACGTCAGGTGGAAGCGACCTACAATGCTACGGTGGCGCAGGTTTTGCCGCTCACTGAAGATATGTTGCAGTTGGCCAGTAGTGATGTTTTCTCCCTGCGCTATCCGGATCATCCCTATACCAAGGGAGTCCAATCGATCGCTGATCAGCTTCTGCAATAGGTTACCCTACACGTTCGATCGCCCATGCAGTTTATCCGCTGGCTAAGTTTAGTTTGTCTTTGCTGCTTGATGGTGGGTTGCGTGAGTCGTCCTGCGACGGAACGATCGGATTTTGTGGAGTTGGGGGGCAGTCCCGATCGCATCACCCTTGGCACCACCTCTCGGATTCGCACCCTTGACCCCGCTGATGCCTATGAACTTTGGAGTGGCAATCTGCTCTACAACTTGGGCGATCGGCTCTATACTTACGACTTGGGCACCTCTGAGCTAAAGCCGCAGTTGGCGACCGCGTTACCTACTATCAGCACCGATGGCTTGACCTATACGATGCCCTTGCGTCAGGGTGTGGTGTTTCACGATGGCACCCGCTTCGATGCACAGGCGATGGCATTTTCTCTGAAGCGGTTTATTCAAAATGGCGGGTCGCCCTCGTTCCTGCTGGGGGATGCCGTGAAGTCGATCGCCGCAACGGGCCCCTACGAACTGACGATCACCCTGAAGCAACCGTTCACTGCGTTTTCCAAATTACTAGCCTTTTCAGGGGCTTGCGCTATTTCTCCCCAAGCCTATGAAATTGGGTCCGGCAAATTCAAGCCCGATACCTTTGTGGGCACTGGCCCCTACAAGCTGGCTCGCTATGGCACTGACACCTTGAGACTGGAGGCGTTCGATCGCTACTGGGGCCAAAAACCTAGCAATAAGGGCATTGATATTCAGCGTTTTTCCAGTTCTGCCAATCTGTTCAACGCCTTTCGCACTGGAATTGTAGATGTAGCCTATCAAACTCTAGATTTAGACCAGACTCGCAGCTTGCAGCAGGGAGCCGCACGTTTCGGGTGGCAAGTGGTGGAAGGTAAGGGCGATGGCATTTATTATCTGACGCTGAATCTGAAGAGTCCGCCGCTGGATCGGGTGGTTGTGAGGCAGGTGATCGCCGCCTTGGTCGATCGGCCCTTGCTGCGCGATCGGGTATTCCGAGGACAGGTGGAGCCGCTCTATAGTCTGATTCCACCAACGTTAGCGGTCGCCAAACCGGTGTTCCAGGAGCAATATGGTGACGGCAACATCGCCAAGGTGCAAGCACTTTTGAGCCAAGCGGGATACTCGAAAACCAAGCCCCTAACGGTGGAACTCTGGTATCGCTCTAACCTGACGAGCAATGAACTGGTGGCGACGACGTTGAAGGCGTTAGCGAAGTTGAAGCTGGATGGCTGGCTGCAACTGGATTTGAAGAGTGTGGAGTCGGCGACTGCCTACCAAAATCTCGATAAGGGTGCTTACCCGATGTTTATTCTGGATTGGACTCCAGATTTTCTTGACCCAGATAGTTATGTACAGCCGTTTATGGACTGTACCAAAGGGTCTGTGGCAGCGGGTTGTGAGGCTGGGTCAGCGAAATTGCAGGGGTCGTTTTACTACAGCGATCGGGTCAACGCACTGATCCTGCAAGAACGCCGCGAGACCAACCCCACCCAACGCCAGCAAATTTTCACTGAGCTACAAGATATTTTAGCCGCGGAGGTGCCTTTCATTCCCCTGTGGCAGAATAAGGAATACTTATTTGTGCAAAAAGGGGTGCAGGGCGGACGATTGGAAGTGACGCAAAAAGTCCCCTTTTGGACATTGCAGAAGGGCTAAGGATCGTGGATTGAACAACATACAACAGTCCTAATGTAGGGGCGAAGCATTGGGTCAAAGACTCTAGACAACGACAAAGGTAATCGCCCCAATGCTTCGCCCTTCCGGGCATTTTGCTGACTAGGAGACGATTAAATTTCGATCGCCCTCACCCTCTTTGCCCTCACTGTCTTTGGTCACCGCTACATCTTGAGGGCGAAGCATTGGGGCCAGGATTATTGGATATTTGCAGAGGTTGTCGGCCCAATGCTTCGCCCCTACTGCTGCATTACAGGCTGCTGCATTACGGGCAACAACACTTGAGAGGGGTGCAGGTTGCCATTATAGATCGTCAGGGTAATAATTCTGGCATCCATTAACTGGGCTTCCCCAGGTAGGGCACCCGTGCCAGGATTCACTGGATAGGCAGGAAAGCAGGCAGCACTGAGGCTGAGGCGCAGGGCGTGACCAGCGGGGATGACGGTGCAGTTTGCCTGAAGCTGGATTGTCTGAGGCAAAATCTGCTCCGGGATATGGCCTTGATTCACCCGCCGATAGCCTTGGCTAAAGTTGTACACCTTGCCATCCGATCGCACCTCAGACAACACCGCGCAGAGATCAAAACTAGGAGCATCCGCTGTGCAATAGATTTCTACAACTATGTCACCTGCCAAGTGTAAATCGGTGGCGAAGGGGGACGAAGTATAGGTGAGAATATCGCTCCGGCAATCCAGGGCAGCACGATCGAAGGCCCCTGATGGGGCAGCCGCATGTCCCCCCTGTGCAGGAACGGGCCGCCACGGGTCATGTACCAGAACATCGAAGGGAGCGCGATCGGGCATTGCGGAGTTTGGCTCAATGAGTTTGCCTGACTGCTCATTAATGCCAGCTAGCCCGCCACTGGCAAGAAAATAAGGTATGGGCTGAGGACAGGGCCACGCAGGGAAACCCCGCCAACCATTTCCGGTCGTAGGGGCTGCGGTAGACATCTCGAATAGCTGAACCGCAGGTGTTTGAGCTAATTCAACATCCTGTCCTTTGAGGAACTGGTTAAACCAATCGAGTTGCCAGCGATCGATGAAACTGACTGCTTGCGCCCCGTAGTCGATCGCCCCCACCCTGCGCCCCCAAGGTAAATGGGCCCACGGCCCCACCACCAACCTTTGCTGGGACGAGCAGCGGGATTGCATCTCTCGGTAAAGATGGAGTGTGCCCCGCAGAAACGGATCAAACCAGCCGCCAATGTGGAGCATGGGCAAATCTACCGCTGCCAAGTGGCGTTTGGGGGAAAGGGTTTCCCAGTAGTCATCGGGTTCAGGATGGTCTAACCAAGTGTGGTAGAAAGAGTCTGGGGCTAACTGTTGGAGAATCTGGGGACGGGCAGGAGTAGGGTCATGTAAGGGAAGCTGGCGCGAGGCGGCAAAGAGTGCGTGGTAAGCGGCGCGATCCCCCCGGAGGCGAGCAGTTTCGGCTTCCAACTGAATCGCCCAACCCAGATTCGCCTGTAGGCAAAAAGCCCCGCCCTCGTAGGCCCAATCTGTGTAGAGATCGTAGCCAACCATTGCTGGGCAAATTGCTTTCAACGCGGTGGGTTGGGTGGCGGCGGCATAAAGCTGAGTCATGCCCTGGTAGGAAAAGCCGTACATGCCAACGGTTCCCGTGCTATCTGGCAACGTGGCAGCCCAATTCACGGTGTCGTAGCCATCTGCCATTTCGTGGGCAAAAAGGTGAAATTCTCCCTCTGAAGTGCCCCGTCCGCGCACATCCTGGATCACGACGATGTAGCCCTGGGCGGCATACCAGGTGGGATGGGCATAGACAACGGTGGAGGCGATCGATCGTCCATAGGGTTGTCGTATCAGCAATACAGGAAAGGGCCCTTCACTGTCGGGATAGTAAACATCCGCATCCAGTCGCACCCGATCGCGAGTCAGCATTGAGAGGGTTTGTTTAGGGTGAACTGGCAGCATAGAATTATCTAGATCTGGGAAAAAGCATAAAATAGGAACAAGTAATGAAACTACGAATTTTAGCGATCGTCGCCTTGCTGAGTGTCATGGGTGCAACTGCGCCAAAATTAGTTCAGGCCCAGGATGCAGCACCCAACGCACCACAGCAGCCTGGCTTCTGGCAACCTGTGGCTTTGGTGAATCCAACCCAGCCCATTCAAATTCAACTCATCAATCGCACGAGCTTAGTTCTAGACTACGCTCTGACGACGAACGAAGCTCCCCCACGCCAACTTCAACCGGGTGGCAGTGCGGCGCTGACGAAGTTTGCGCTGCCCGCTTTTCTGCTCATCAGTCCCACCCAAACCCAAATCAGCTTACAGTTTAATGTGAAGGTCACAAAAAATATGATTGCGGTGGAGATTCGGCAGGCAGGCGGCGCTACACCAGGCGACAGTACCCTCAACATCAATCAAGGGGGCGGCATTTATATTTATTAGGCAACAGGCGTGATGTGTTACGGCATTTGCTCGACGCATCCTAATGATCGGTATTTAAAAACTCAAATAAAAAAGGATAAGCAGCAATGGCGCTTATCCTTTTTTATTTGAGTTTTTGATGGTTGTGGGGCGATCGAATCCCTTCCCTAAATTTCCGCAACTGCCCGTTCAATCAAGCGACGGGCAAGGGTTTGTGCGCCTGTGTGGGAGTAATACTTCACCGCAATGTCCATGAACGCGCCGAGATAATCCAATTTGTCCTTGGAGATTTCGACGAACTGTTGCAAGTTATTCACCACGGTTTCAGGGGTGAGATTGCGGGAAGACACAAAATCGCTCATCCAGCCTTTCACAGAGTCGAAGCTTTGGGTAATGAACCCCAGTTGTCCCGCTGGCCCGCCGCCTGGAATCAGGGAGCTAACACCTTTGAAGGTGGGATTTTGTTCGAGTTCTTTGGGGGTGAGGCCTTGAACCGTGGACAAGCCCTTGAGGATAAAATCAGGGCCAAGGGGAATCAAGCCATCGAAGCAAACCAAGGCCGCCATTCGCATCAAGGACTCGCCGCTGTAGTCGCCCAGGGAGGCGAGGAAGTCGCCGATGCTGTCTCCGGGAATGCCGTTGATTTGGCAAAAGGCCACCAGTTCCACCACGAGTTTGACGCACAGGTCAATGCTTTGGGCTTTTTCTGGCTTGGGAGTCAGGTTGCCCAAAAACCCCAAGAAGGAGATGTCTTGCCCAATTTTGTTGGCCATGGCCGCCGTTCCCAGCATTCCAGAGGCGTTGTCTACCGTTTCGTAGAGCCACATGGCCCGCTGGTAGCCCTGAGATTCATCGTTGTAAAGGTGGACGGCCCGATCGCCAATCTGCTGGATCAATCCTTCATCGGTTTCCCCTGTGACCGCGCGAACGGTGTTGGTAAAGCCAGTCAAATTTTGCCATTGTCCAGGAATCACGAAGTCAAGGGAGCGAAGCGCCATCACCGTCACGCCACCCGTTGGTAGCTCATCCACACGTCTAAAGATGGGTTTGTTCATAATTACGAGGAGATAGGGCTAGGTTGGTATTGACAGTTACTTCAATCTGGACAATCCATTGAGGTCGAACTTAGCCAGCCACGCTTGGCGATCGGTTTTAGTGAACGCTGGATTACGGGACAACACTTTCACCTGGTAGCGATCGGCAACGAGAACCCCCGTTTGGGTGTTACCAATTTCTAAGGCAGGATAGCCGCCAATCTTCGAGGCACTCTGTTCATACTTTTTCGCTGCATCAGGCACGCTGCTTGTGTCTGAAATCGAGAGCATTGCCAGATCTTTGCCATTCTGCTTCAGCTTAGCCTCAGCAAATCCTTTTTTCTCTTGAGTATAAACTCGCTCAAACCCGTTTCCGGCTGCCGGGAAAAATTTGTTAAAGCTGCTGCCCTGAGTGGCAGTTTTGGCCACAGCGGGGGGTGCATTCCGCTGGGTGCTTTCGCTCTGGGCTTGGTCAAACTGCGAGGGCGGCGGCCCTAGCGAGCAACCTGTGACCAGCAACACTACAGATAAGATGAGCGAAACTAAAATTCGATGCGAGATAGTTCGATTCCAGGTAGAAATAGCCATTGCATTCTCCTAAATAGCTCAATGGATGAAGCCGCTTTCTCGTAGTCTAGATCTTTTCAATTCACTCCTAGCATGAATCTTCTCATGTGCGATCGTCTATGACCTATGGGAAGAAACATAGGGTTTATCTATGATGCCAGTTAATATAAATAACTTTAATTAATTATGGGAAGTCCGCAAGCTATGATCATTGGTTAGA
>JARCMD010000273.1 GCA_030248885.1 Leptolyngbyaceae cyanobacterium MP9P1.79
CGAACGGTGAGGGGCTGAGATAATCTCAGGCGACTACCCGCCTAAAACTGTCTAAACTATTGCTGGGTTAAATTAAGCAAAAAAAGCCGATCGTCCAGATATGCTCTACACAGGACGATCAATGACTACATTTAGAGGGGTTCTCCAAACGTTCCTCTATCCGTAGTGCTTTACAAGTAATCTAAGACATGCAAAAAAGTGTGAGAAATTGGCGTTGGTTGATTGCTGGGTTGCTGTTGGTCAGTGGCGGGTTGAGTGGCTGCACTCCAGAAAAAGCGCGGGCATTGGCCAGCGCAGCGGTGCAGTTTAGAGTTGAGTCTCTGGCGGCGATCGATGCGATCGATACCATGCGCCGCCGCGAACTGGAACCACCGCCCCGATCGCAAACCGATGTGCGAAATACATTTATCAACAGTGTGCTGAATTATCGGGCTGGAGCAGGCAACCTGGAAGATGGGCTGACTCCCCAGATTGTTGATTTGGCGATCGACCCCTACACAGTCACCCTGGATGATGCAACCAATCAGGACTGGAACACCTTCATCGCCAAGTTGCGGAACCAATACACCACCTTTGCCGCGATCTATGACCAGCTTGAGGGCGGCAGTTTTCTGGCTACGGATGCCGTGCGGAATTCAGCGCAGCAGGCAAAGCTCCTGACGATCCAGATGGCTTATTTCTCTCTGTGTATCGATGCCTATCCGCCTCAATTGCTGCAATACCGCAGTGCGATCGTGGCTGACTTGGAAACGCTGAGGCAGACCTATCAGCAGCAACAGCGAGAGATTGAGCGGGTGCGCCAAGCGGGGGGAAGTGGCGATCGGCTGCAACAGCTTCTCACCCAACAGCGCCAGATTGAAGACCAAACGGGAACGCTGATGGAGCAATGGCAGCAAGTGAAGCTGACAGAACAGCGGTTATTGGAAACTACGGTCACTCAAACGCTCAAGGCCGCTACGTTGGGACAGGAACTCGGAGACCTGAGCGATCGATATGAACAAATTAGCCTAGACGACCTCAACCTGCTGATTCCCCGCATCTTGAATCGGACTGCACTGATTACAGGGCGTGACTATGGCTCCCTCAAGCTGCAAGCTGCAACTGTTGTGACGCGAATTGAGGCAGATCCGCTGTGGAAAGATGTGACTAATGTGGCGCTACGAGATGTGAGTCAGGCTGTCGGAAGACGGGGCACGACCGCTTCAACTCAGATCAATGATGTTCAGGCTCGAAAATGTAGTATCCCTCGCGCTGCTAGCCCTGTGTCCTCTCTGGTGGAAAAAGAGTGAGGCGATCGTTAGACCCAGACTCTGACAAGATCCCCATGCAGAGTCTGGTCATTGGATCACGCTAAGGATCAGGAATTAAGAAGATTTATAGAGAAGTTTATACCAGGCACCGGAAGGGCGTTCGTGGAGCGTGTGCTTTGCACTTAGCATCCGGGCAACGACCTTCTGGTCGATTCTAGGCTCTGTCTGCCGGATGCTTCGCCCCTACAGGGGTAACATCTTTCCCGGAAATCTCCTAAATCCTCGATCCTAAAGAGGCTGGTTTCGTCCCACTTGGATGAAAATTTCCTCCAAGATTTCCTGCGCTCCTTGGGCCCGTAAACGCTGAGCCAATTCAATTCCCAGTTGTTCTGCATGAACCGCCAGTCCGTTGATCTGATCCTTCACCACTCGCTTGCCATCCAACGCTGCTACCAAGCCCGTCAGCGTCAGTGTGTCGCTTTCTATGACCGTGTTGACTCCGATCGGCACCTGACAACCGCCCTCCAATTCCCGCAAAAATCCCCGCTCTGCATAGCATCGCTGCGCGGTTGGCTCATGCTGCAAGCCTTTCAGCAACATCAAAATATCGCTATCCCCAGAGCGGCACTCGATCCCCAATGCGCCTTGTCCCACAGCGTGGAGTGAAATCTCTGCCGGGATCACCTGATGAATGCGATTCCGTGAACCCTCTGCTGGATGGCTGCCCATGCCTAACCGCTCCAACCCAGCCACTGCCAGGATAATTGCGTCGTACTCGCCAGTATCTAGCTTTTGCAACCGCGTGTTCAGGTTGCCGCGAATGTCCTTGAAGCTCAGATGGGGAAAGTGATAGCGCAATTGGGCCAGGCGACGTAGAGAAGAAGTTCCGATGACGGCTCCGGCGGGGAGCGTGTCAATTTGTTTGTCCTGATGGCGTTCATGAACGATCAAGGCATCCGCTGGATCTTCTCGTTCTGTGATGCAGCCTAGAATTAGCCCATCGGGGAGATGGGTTGGCAAGTCCTTCAGGGAATGCACGGCCAGGTCGGTTTCGCCTTGAAGAAGGCTCAGTTCTAATTCTTTGGTAAATAATCCCTTGTCGCCAATTTTTGCCAGGGCTACATCCAGAATCTTGTCCCCTTGGGTACTCATGGTATGCACTTCAAAGGTGCGATCGGGGAAGCGTTTTTGCAACTGCTCCTGCACCCAATGGGTCTGCACCAGGGCAAGCTGGCTTTTGCGAGAGGCAAGCCGAATGGTGCGAGGCGGGTCAAGGACGATGGGTGGGGCGGCAAGAGACATGGTAGAAACGCTGAAGGCTTTCAGAAGGATATTTTCTCAGCATATCCCAGTCTGTGCCTTGATAGCAGTCAGAACACAAAATGTGTTGACTCCCGTGAAGTTCAATACTGAAAATCAATTTCCATCAAAAAACTGGGATGGTTTAGTCCTGTTGTTTGGCTAAAAGATAGAAGCTAAGAATAGCGCAAAGTTTTTTTGCCATAACTCAAGCTCAGGTGCGATCGTGATGCAAATTCAATGGGGTCTTTTAGCTTGAAAAGCGGTTTGAGTGTTGGATAGCACACATGGCTGGGAGTCGATATCCTGATCATCGGGAATTAAAGTGCAACTTACCCTGCCAGCGATCGGACTTCCTGGTAAATTGATGAGATGCTAAAAATCATCAACAACAATGAATTATCATTGCTTTCCTTTGTTCCAAAATAGCTCAAGGCAATACTGCGGACAGTTTTTGTAGAGGTGCTGGAAACCCTGTTGTACAGCCAGTATAGACCCTCACCCTAAATCCCTCTCCCAAGAGGGGAGAGGGACTTCAATCCGGCCCCCCTTCTCCCGTTCTGGGAGAAGGGGTTGGGGGATGAGGGTTAGCTATTGCAAAAATGCCCGAACTATTGTCAAGGGAGATAGATGGTTTTTCGATCGGGTGCCACGGGGCACAAACTGGGTTTTGAGAATGGGGCGGGGTTTTAACCCATCATTCCCAAGTTTATGAAGTGACGCAGGATTAGGTCGCGTCGTAGCGAAATTGCTCAGTTGAGAGCTTGGGAATTACGGCAACTTGAACAATAGTTCTTGAGTAAACTTTCACAACCTGCGCTCAAATTGATGATGAGAGCGGCAAGGGGTAGAGTCTGACTTTCTGATTTATTTTCTGATTTCTGATTTTTTCTGATTTATAGACATGGTGCTAGGTAAACGCAGGGTATGGCTAATCTGTCCACAACATTTAAGCAATCTCACCCGGATTTGGTGTTAGGTCTTCCAGTGCATCTGTTAGATGACTACCCAGGCTGGCTAACGTCTCAAATAGAGGCAAATATTGGCGTGCATGTCGTGACGCTCAATGCTGAGATGACGATGCAAGCTGGGCAAGATGCAGCGTTGGCAAAGGTCATTTCTCAAGCTGAACTGGTGGTGCCCGATGGATCAGGCATTGTTTTTTACTTCTGGCTCCAGGGACGACGCGTGAAACGTTGCCCAGGCATTGAGTTGTCTGAGCTACTGCTGACTCAAGCTGGAGCAGCGCCTTGGACACTCTTTTTTTATGGGGGCGGGCCGGGTGTGGTGGAGCAGGCGGCTCAGGTCTGGCACGATCGGGTGCCGGGGTTGACGATCGTGGGCACTCGCTGCGGCTATCTCTCCCCTGAGGAAAACTTGGAATTACGCCAAACCCTGAAGGATCTCCAGCCCCAAATTATTTTGGTGGGTTTGGGGGTGCCCCGGCAGGAGTTTTGGATTGCAGAACACCGATCGCTCTGCCCCCATGCAATTTGGATCGGGGTGGGAGGTAGCTTTGACATTTGGGCGGGGGTTAAATCCCGCGCCCCTCTATGGCTACGAAATAATCACCTGGAATGGGTCTATCGACTATACAAAGAACCCTGGCGTTGGCGACGTATGCTATCGTTACCCAGATTCGCTTGGCGATCGGTGGTGCATCGAATCACCCAAAAGCCCTCTGTGGGTCATTAGGCGGTGGGCAACTTTCCCGGTAATTGCTCAACCTAGGAAAAGTGAGGGTTTCAGCTATTTTGCTACCGTACAAAATAGCTTGGAAGACCAATTTTCGTGCTTTTTCTCGTCAAAAGCGATCAAAAGTAGTAGATAAAAGGTCTGCAACCCCTGATTCTTCTAGGTTGAGCAATTACCTTTCCCGAACCGCCCTCACCCCAACCCCTCTCCC
>JARCMD010000037.1 GCA_030248885.1 Leptolyngbyaceae cyanobacterium MP9P1.79
CGCAGTTCTCCTACCTTTGGCAAATGGGTAGGCTGTCTTTTAAGTGCTACCAATAAGCGCCAATTGTGGGTGCCAGCGGGGATGGCTCATGGGTTTTTAGTGGTATCAGAAGTGGCTGAAGTTCTTTATAAAGCCACAGATTATTATGCGCCCCAGTATGAGCATAGTCTTCGGTGGGATGATCCAGATCTGGCGATCGACTGGAATCTTGAGGGTTCACCCATCCTGTCGTTGAAAGACAAGGAAGCGTCCCGATTGAACGATGCTGAGGTGTATACCTGATGAGAATTCTCTTGATTGGTAAAGATGGGCAGTTAGGGCATGATCTATCCCCTGTTTTAACGGCATTAGGAACAGTTGTTGCCGTTGGCCGAGAAGGTCTGAATCTGGCAAATCCTGATGAGATTCGTCAAACCCTTCGAGATCTGCAACCTCACGTAGTGGTCAATGCCGCTGCTTATACGGCAGTCGATCGAGCTGAGAGTGAGCCTGACTTGGCAAATGCTATTAATAACATAGCTCCTACCATAATGGCTGAGATCTCTCAGGAGTTGGGGGCAGTATTGGTTCATGTATCAACAGATTACGTGTTTGATGGGCAAAAGAATACACCCTATCGAGAAACCGATCCGACTCATCCTGTGAGCGCTTATGGTCGATCCAAGCTGTTAGGTGAATCCGGTATTCAGCAAGCTTGCGATCGCCACATAATTGTTCGCACCGCCTGGGTGTATGGGGTGGGGGGCAAAGGAAACTTTGTCAAAACGATGTTGCGGTTGGGAGCTGAGCGGGAAGAATTACGAGTTGTCGTTGACCAAGTTGGTACGCCCACTTGGTCATTGGATTTGGCTCAAGCGATCGCCCAGTTCGTTCTGCATCTTTGCCCCAGTGCCGCTAATCAGACTGCCGCAACAGGCATTTACCATTTCACCAACAGCGGTGCGATTAGCTGGTATGACTTTGCTATAGCCATTTTTGAAGAAGCCGCAGCCTTGGGGTTTCCACTCAAAGTTCGGCGGGTTGTGCCGATTGTTAGCGCCGAATATCCAACTCTTGCGGTTCGTCCTGCTTATTCTGTGCTGTCTGACCAGAAAACAGCAGCGCTTCTGGGCAACCCTGCTGCCCACTGGCGGCAAGGGCTACGTCATATGCTCAAGCAACTGGCTGAGTCTGCCTAGTAGTGATTCAAACGTTCTGTCACAAATGCTGCCATAGGGCATCGTCATACCCACTTCTTCTCTCCCAACCTAACTATTATGAAAGCAATTATCTTATCGGGTGGTAAAGGAACTCGCCTTCGCCCTCTGACCCACACTGGGGCAAAGCAGCTAGTTCCAGTTGCGAACAAACCTATTCTTTGGTACGGCATCGAAGATCTGGTGTCTGCGGGCATTATCGATATTGGCATTATCATTAGCCCTGAAACGGGAGCAGAGGTACAGGCTAAAACGGGTAATGGTGAGCGGTTTGGGGCAAATATCTCCTATATTCTTCAGGAACAGCCTGCTGGCCTGGCTCATGCCGTGAAAGTCGCTCAACCGTTCTTGGGCGATTCGTCTTTCATCATGTATCTAGGCGATAACCTGGTTCAAACCGACCTCAAAATTTTCTTGGATGAGTTTAAGTTGAAGCAGCTAGATGCGCTGACATTATTGTGCCCAGTAGCCAACCCCAGTGCTTTTGGTGTGGCCAGGGTGGATGAGAATGGCCGGGTGTTGCAGTTGATAGAAAAACCCAAAGTGCCTCCCTCCAACCTAGCCCTAGTGGGAATTTATTTGTTTAATACTAGTGTGCATGAAGCGATCGCCAACATTCAACCTTCTGCGCGAGGCGAACTGGAAATTACAGACGCAATTCAGTATCTGATTGATCAGAGCAGAAAAGTAGAAGCCCAGAAGATTCAGGGCTGGTGGCTCGATACCGGAAAGAAGGATGACCTATTAGAGGCAAATCGAGTCATCTTAGATACTTGCCTGGTATCTGCCAATTATGGTGACATTGATGCCCATAGCCAGATCAGTGGACGGGTACAGATTGGAGAAAATACCAAGGTAATTAATTCTACTATTCGGGGGCCCGTCATCATTGGGGAAAACTGCCATATTGAAAATTGTTTTATTGGACCCTACAGCAGCATTGCGGATGATGCCACGCTGATTCATGCAGATCTAGAGCATAGCGTTTTGCTGCAAGGCGCAAAAATAACAGGCATTCAGCAGCGGATTGTCGATAGTTTGATTGGGCAACGAGCGCAGATAAAAGCAGCACCTCAACGCCCCAAAGCGCTGCGGTTCATGATTGGTGACGATAGCCAGGTAGAAGTAATTTGAAGTATAGGCTCGTTCATTTAGGTTCTATTTTTCACCCTCATAGTTATGTCACTCGTTGAACAGCTCCCTATGAACACTCCAGCATTAAGACCATCTCGCAGAATTTTGATTACTGGCGGGGCAGGATTTATTGGCTCCAACTTTGTTCATTATTGGTGCAAACATTATCCAGGCGATCGCATTGTTGTTTTAGATGCCCTGACCTATGCCGGGAATCGCGATAGCCTCGCCGATTTGATAGGTCAATCCAATTTTCGATTTGTGCAAGGAGACATTTGTGATAGTAACTGTGTCGATCTGCTTCTGGCAGAAGAAGCGATCGATACGGTTGCTCACTTTGCGGCGGAGTCCCATGTTGATCGATCAATTTTGGCCCCTGATGCCTTTGTCCGCACGAATGTGGTCGGGACATTCACATTGCTAGACAGTTTCCGACAGCACTGGAGCAACCGTGGCAAACCAGAGAGCGATCGCTTCTTGCATGTTTCAACCGATGAAGTCTACGGGAGCTTAGGCCCTAACGATCCTGCCTTTTGTGAAACGACGGCCTACACGCCCAACAGTCCCTACTCGGCCTCCAAGGCCGGTAGTGACCATTTAGCGCGAGCCTACTTTCATACCTACGGCATGCCCACGCTGATCACTAACTGTTCTAATAACTACGGGCCTTACCACTTCCCCGAGAAGTTGATCCCACTGATGGCGATCAACATTCTGATGGGCAAATCACTGCCGGTGTATGGCGATGGCCAAAATATTCGCGATTGGCTCTACGTCGAAGATCATTGCAGTGCGCTTGATCGAGTGCTGCACCGCAGTGCCGTCGGAGAAACCTACAACATTGGAGGCAACAACGAAGTTAAAAATATCGACCTGGTCACGATGATTTGTGATCTGATGGATGAACTTGCCCCCAATCTGCCTGTTCGTCCGGCAGGAGAACTGATCACATTCGTCAAAGATCGTCCTGGGCACGATCGCCGATACGCTATTGATTCCACTAAACTCCAGACGGAATTAGGCTGGCAGCCATCTGTCACGGTAGCTGAAGGGCTACGTCATACGATCCAATGGTATTTAGAAAATCCTGCCTGGTGGCAGCCATTGCTGTCAGCAGAATACCAAGAGTACTACCAGTCGGTCTATGCATAAGGAGATCCAAAAAGAGAAAATTTTGCAGAAATTTTAAATGTAACGATGCAGTATAAAGTTTTCCCTTGAGTCGGTTCGAGATGAGTACTGGATACAACAACTTTGTTTATTCTTTAACCAGTATGCTGAATCAAATTGTTCCTGTGCTCACTAAAATTTCCCTGCTTCCCAAATTGATTGGCTTGATCAACCCGCAGTTTAGGGCAACCAGTCCCTATCTTTTTCTAAGGCAAGCTGCGGTACTAGCGGATATTAATCTTGACAGTTTGATGGCATCGGGAATTCGAGGCATTATTCTTGACTTAGACAATACAATTGTATCGGAGGACGATCGCTACCTTTCACCCGAAGCCGTCAGTTGGGTATCTCAAGCTAAACAGCTGGGCTTCAAACTGTTTATCCTATCCAATGGCAAACGTCGTTATCGAGTTGAATACTGGTCTCAATTTCTGGAACTAGTCGCTATTAATCCTGCGAAAAAGCCGTTCCCAGCGGCATTCCGTAAAGCTATGAATGTGATGCAGCTTAGCCCTAGCGCAGTGGTGGTCATTGGAGATAGCCGCCACACTGATGTTTTTGGCGCGTGGTTGGCAGGTTGTCCTAGCATTCAGGTTGCATCCCTGCCGCATCCACCTAGATGGTGGGAAAAACTCCTCGGGAAGTATGTTCAAACTCCCTATCCAAAAGACCGTGTACTGTGGGACTTTCAACCACAAAACCACTATATGAAACGCTAATTAACCATGCCACCTTACCTCGTATCAGGTCTGCTCGTTCTCATAACAGTTGCGCTTAATACATTAGCTCAAGCTCTGCTTAAGCTCGGCTCTGGGCAAAACCCTGTGAATCCCTATTTACTCAGTGGTATCTTATCCTACGGATTAAGCACTATCTTCTATATTGTAGTTTTGGGTAAATTTAATTTATCTGTGGCTTACCCGGTCATTATTGGATTAACGGTTCTATCAACAACGGTGACGGGGGCTTACTTTTTAGGAGAGAAGGTGGCTACAGTTCAATGGCTTGGAATTGGGCTGATGTTGAGTGGAATATCGGCGATCGCATCGGCAGTCAAGTCGTAAATGAAGCCTAGATTTAGACA
>JARCMD010000274.1 GCA_030248885.1 Leptolyngbyaceae cyanobacterium MP9P1.79
AATAGCCAGGTATATCTGCGGCGACAAGCTTCGGGATCGCTGCCAAAATACGAGCCGAGAAGTCTTTGAGATTACCGGGAATGTAAAGCTCCTGCAAAAAAGTCAGGAGTTTCTGATAATCCTGCTCGGAAAGTGTTGTCATTGAAATTCTCTTTGAGGGGAAAAAGAAGCTGAGGCTACCAGTGCTTTCAGGAAGTGACTGTCATTAAACTGGGCAAATTTCAAACGTCAAATCTCTACAACGAAGGCATTGCAGTAAATCGAGCCACCTACTCTAAATGCATATCAGCCTATCCCAGGTTTAACTCTAAGCAGCGCATTTACTTCTTTTTCTTAACAAAAGAATTCGCTAAACGACCCATTGCTGATCTTTATACCTCCCATCTAGGCTTTATCGGTATAAGGGGTTGTGCTGGTGGGTCTAACAAAGCATGAGGCGCAGCCTCCGCTATGGACGGACTGGATACCGTATTTTGTCACTCAACGAATCGCACCCGGACTACTGTTACATGAAACTTTCTTGAGTGTGCATCGCGCTCAATATCAATACAAGGAGGGGGGGATGAAAGTACTTTTGAAAAGTTCATCAAAGGGTCTCATCAGCGGGGGCTTGCTGGCAATGCTGGCGATGGGTGTTCCTGCATATGCCGTTGACAAGGATGCGCTCAAAACAGCCAAGAGAACGGCTCAGGAGGTGCTCGAGGGAATCGCTATCCCTTATGGTCCGGGGGATCGCGATTTTGTCGCCAAAGTGCCGCTCAGCGGCAGTGAAACACTGTCGAACACCGATGTCTGGGTGGTCTATTCCAATCTGAAAAACGAAGTGGCTGCAGCAAACTTTGCCACAAGCCTGCCGCTAGGTAAGGCGCTCAAAGTCTCCAGCGATAATCCCGGCGAGATGGTCATTCGGTTCATTTTTCCGCACCCAGGGTATGAAACACCTAACGATAGTGATCAGAGATCCAAGGTGTTCAAGCCCGGTGACACCGTGTTTTACAAGCTTATCAAAAAGCGGGGCACGAACGAATCGTCTGGCAGTGTGGTGGAGTTCACGATGCCGCCCAAATTCACGATTGCTATTATGGGCGACTCCTTCGCTGCTGGCGAGGGCGCTCCGCATAAAACGGGCGCACTATGGCTGGATTCGGACGCGCACCGCTCCAGAAACAGTGCAAAAGCTTTGGCTGTCGAAGCCTTCAAGGATTTAAGGAAAGATCTGGCGATTGAGTCGGTCAACGTGTCGTTTTCGGGGGCAGGTATTGATGAGGGCATCATGAACTCGCAGTTCAAGCAATACACCATCGAGCCTAAGCTGATGGCTAAGTCAGTCGAGCCGCAAATTCAGAAGGTGAAGTCATGGTTGAGCGAGAACAACTACGATCACCTGGATGTTGCAATGCTCTCCGTTGGTATCAATGAGACTTTCTTTGCTGATGTGGTGACGCAGTATTTCGTCCTGCCAAACGCACTTGATCTCGATTCCAAAGCGCAACGTAACCTGGATAAGCGAATCAATGAGCTTTCCAATCGCTACGATGCCATGCACGACAATATTGACGATATTAACCGGGGATTCAAGGTTAGTAGGGTGAATGTATCTCAATACCCCAACAACACGTGCGATTCCAAAGGAGCTCTGTGCGGTGCCAAGTTGCCTTCTGAATACGCTGACCCTGAAGACCCGAACTCGGTCAAGGGTAACTGCTGGAACTATATAGAGGCGACCAGCGGAGTGCCTGAGTTTAGAATCATTGATGCAAAGGGAAAGGAGATGAACGCCACAATTGCGCGCGCCGTCGCAAGGTATGATGGCTGGCGGATGGTAGAAGGTATCTTTGATGCCTCAAAAAAGCACGGTCTTTGTAACTGCCAGGAGCCGTGGTTCAACACCATTGGTGCTTCGATCAGAACACAGGGCGATCCCAACGGCACCTGGCATCCCAATGTCGAAGGACACGCCAACTTCAAGCGTTATGAACTTGATGCTTTGCAGGCGAGTGAACAGGAAATCTGGCAAGTGTATTTTGATGCCAACAAGGATTCGCTCAAATTCAGGAGACCGTTGAAGCTGATTCGGGATATCCAATTCCGCATCCGCACGCCGGTACTGCCTCCCCCAATAGTTTTGCCTCGTGGCTAGGGCGATCGCATCACCGTAGATTAGGTGGAGCATCGCTTAACCCAACACAAGACTTTTCGCTAGGCGAATCTCGTTATCTAATGAACTATTACTGGGAACTGGTATTTTAGCTCTAATCCAAGAGCCAAGTCTTGTATGTGTTTGCACTCATCCTAAATCCTTCTCCCTGGGGAAAAGAGATTTAGGGTGAGGGTGGTTCGCGGCATTTTACATTTAATTAGGTCTGCCTACTTAGATTCTCAGGAGCTAGAAGGGGAGGTATACGGTTATGACAAAGGAAAGTGCATTACTTGTACTTGCTTTGGTCGGCTTAATAGGATGTAACCAAGATAGTAGAGGTATAGACAAAAGCTCTTCACCTCTCTCTTCTCCAACATTGAATAGTAGAGATGCCGATGCGCCCTCGGCGATTGATGCCGAAAGTGCACGCGTCTTGGTAGGACACTGGCGCAAAACTACTATTGTGTTCGAGAAGCCGCAGGATGAGCATTTGGTCTTAGGTGCTGATGGTGCTGCGACAACATGGGATGTAACGGCTTCGGGGCGATCGCGTACGACGATCGGTACGTGGAGTGTAGAAGGCAAGAACCTCACCCTGCTGCTAGCGGGAAGCATGGCAGAATCTCGCCCATTTACCATCTACCAAGAACAGCTTGTTTTTCCAAACATCCAGAACCAACGCAGCTTCTGGGAAAAAATAGCTAACTAGGGAGAGAGAATTCTCTTCGTTGTCCACAGTGACTGTCTAGCAACCGTATTCACTTGAACGGCTTTAACTTAAGGCGACAGGGAATAGCTAGAAGGTTAGCGGTAGGGACAGGCTAACGAAAAGTACCCAGGAAGGTACCTGCATTTTTTGAAGACTTTCTCAGAATAGAGATAATAAACCTGACGTCGCAAGAAAGATTAATCCGACAGCGTTTGAGGTCTGGTTACTCCCTTGTATTGAAGCAGCGATTCTGCCAGATAACCAATGTAGGAGAAGGCAATGCCCGATCAAGTGGAAAATCAACTCATTGCTGAACTATCACGCAGGGTTGTAACAGATGTTGCTCCAGCAGAAAAGCGAGCTTTTAATGCAATTAGTAAAGCATATTTTAAGAACCCTGAAAAAACACTCAAGGGCGAGGGCGGAGACGATGAACTGATGGGCTTTGGTCTTGCAGAGATTTCACTCCTGTTAACTCCCATCATTCTCGAAGTTGTTAAAGAAGTACTGAAGGATTTACTGAAGGATTCCGTTAAAGACTCTATTAAGAAAAGCAGCCTTACTGTACTCGAAAAAATTCAAACGTTTTTCAAGGGACTCTTTGGAGCTAATCCATCTCAACCAGCGCAGCTTCAATATGTGCAGTTATTATTACCCTTTAGTGAAGAAAACCCTCTGAGTCAAGAGAAGTTGCGACAAGTGCATCAACGTGCCCGTGAGAGCGCAATAAGGTTAGGCGTTGACGCTAATCAAGCAACTCTAATTGCAGACTCTGTGATCACTAGTCTGCAACTTCCCCTTTAGGTCTTTACGCGATCGCCATGAAAATTAAGACTGAAGAAAGTTGCCAACCTCGTCTTGACCCGTTTGCGTTCCCGTCAGAAACAACACTCAGATTTGCCTTGCTGCTTGTCTCAGTTATTGGTGCCAGCTTATTCATTTATTCTATTCTTTATTGGAGATACCTAGAAACTCAGGGACGTTTAGAACCGATTCTTAATTTGGCTAGAGCCTGTCTAGGGCAAAACGGCTCTTCTTCATCGGTTTTAAAGTTAGATGAATTAACAACTGCCAGAGCTGTTTTTGCCCAATGCAGTGAGCCTTTAGAAAAAGAGTTTCGTAACGCCGCCTGGTTGGCACTTGGCGGTGTAGGCATCTTACTATGTCTTGCAAGCCTCCTTTACAGCCTTTTCCCTAGCTTAATGATTTGGCGAGAAGGGCTAGTGTTTCTTGATAAGGACGCTGCTATGGAAGACGTAGTTGTTTACCTCAAGCACCTTTGTCAGGAAGTAGGTATTCGTGCTCCAATCTTCTTACAAAAACCTACGAGTCGGGCGATCGGTGGCAGAGCTTTTGGTTCTTTAGGTCGGTACTACGTCGTTTTGCCAACCGGATTACTTACTTTATTTGATCAAAATCAAGATACTTTCCGTGCAGTGATGCTTCATGAACTCGCTCATCTGCGGAACAAGGATGTAGACAAAACTTATTTCTCCGTAGCGGTTAGCTGTGCTTTTGTGATTGCAGCTCTCATCCCTTTTGCATTCAGTTTATTGAGCAACTCCAGTGCAGAAGGTTTCCAGGCAAGTTGGCGAGTCATTGCTCTGGTCTTGCTGATCTACCTTACTCTGGCTGCTGTTGTGCGATCGCGAGAGTTTTATGCCGATGTTCGCGCCTCAACCTATTCAGATTCCCAGGCTTTAAGTCCGCTTTTGGAAACAGTTCTGAAGCCTAAGTTTTCAGGTTGGCAAATAACCGTGATTTCTGCGCTAGAACGCTTGCCCTGCTTCAAACGCAATCACTGGCAGTTTGCTTTCCTACTTCATCCTGACGCATCTGAGCGCCGTCATATATTAAGAACAACGGATCGCCTGTTTAAACTTGATTCTTGGGCAGCTTTTGGTACAGGGATTGCTGCAACAGTTGCTTATGAAAGCGTCACAAGTCTTACCACCAGCCTCTTGAGAAACGTTTCAGGGCACACCGATGCCTGGCTAGAATCGCTGGGTGCAGGTTTCGTTTTTGCACCGCTTGTAATAGGCATTATTGGCTTAGGGATTTGGCGTGGAACATTCGTTACACTTGTCCGTAATCAGCAGGACACAGAAGCTGGGAAACTAGGCATTGGGCTTGGATTAGGGTTGATTTTCGGTCAGGTTTTGTCTTTCGACAACATTACTTCAAGTCAGAGAGCTTTGGGTTTGGAGAAGTATGATTGGGCGATGCAATTCGCCTCAACTGCTTTCAACCTACTCTGGAGTGTTCTCCTGTTAGTCAGTCTCTACTACTTTTTCATGTGGATGGCATCAGGTGCTTCCGTCTGGCTGCGTGTTGCCATCGCCTCACATTCACCTCGCCCATTCTACATAGCAGGTCTTATCGTTGCAGGACTATGGTTGACACTCTGGTTCGGGGTCATTTTTCTGATTCGGAATGCTGATGTTTTGCTGCTCGCTCCCAATAGCATTGAGATATTATTCAGCTTAGTCCTGCTCTTTCCTCTTGTAATCAGTTACATTACCCTGCAACCACTTACTCTAATTGCTCTAGTTAGCTTGTGGGCATTCCCGCTGAGTGCTTGGTTGTGGCGTGTTCACCAAACCAATTCGACTTCCTTATCAACGTGGGGCTTTCTGGATCAACTGCCTGACCAGACTCATCTATCGACTCAGAAACAAATACAACTTCATCCTGCATTAATGACAGGTCTAAAGGGTGGGTTGATCTACTGTGTCTTACTGTTGGCTCTCCGTTTAGGACTACGCCTTCTTCTTCCCGAGTCAGTAAGGAATACAGATTGGTTCAAGCTGGTTCTACTTTATGCAGTTCCTATCGGGTTTTCAGTCTTGATGCGAGCAGGAATAGCAATGAAGATTGCTAGACAAGTCAAAGATTTCAAGGGTATTCACGGTTTGTTTGCTGCTTTTATCGCAGGTTGTGTCATGGCTTGGAGCGTCGTAGTTCTCAACCTTCTATTTGGTGGCACAATTAATACCGAGCTTGTTTGGATGACTTTTAGTCTGTCAGTCAACTGGGGAGCGCTACTATCTTTACTAGGGATGATGGTTATGCGTTTACCAAAATATCAAATGAATGGAGCGGTACAAGATTGCAGCTAAAGCACTTAGAGTATGAGTCTTTGCACATTGGGTTGTTTCAATTTAGGATGACTTTGTCCGTAACCTGACCCCTGGCATCAATATCATACACAATGGGAATCCCGGTGCCTAGCTCAACCTTAACAATCTCCTCTTCAGACAGGTCTTTTATGTATTTGATGATGGCACGGAGGGAGTTTCCATGTGCGGCGATCAGCACATTATCCCCGTCTATCAAGTCTTTGAGCGAGCGACCTAAGTGATCGAGTTGCCAAACCACAAGCGTGTCTTTTTGCCTGGCAAACTCCAAGGCTTCTTGCAAGCCAGGACGATCGGCTTTTGCCCCACTCATTTTGTCCGCGAAGATTTTTTCACACCCTGCGGCTTGCAGCGCATC
>JARCMD010000275.1 GCA_030248885.1 Leptolyngbyaceae cyanobacterium MP9P1.79
AATGCAGATCTAGATTGGGGAGTATACATTAATGCGCTGCGTCCCAAAGGACGGTTACATTTTGTTGGAATCGTACCGAATGCGATTCAGATGGGTGCGTTCCCCATAATCCTTGGGCAAAAATCCTTATCGGGCAGTCCTCTTGGTAGCCCGACAACAACTGCAAAAATGCTTGACTTTGCAACTCGTCATAGGATTGAACCTGTCACGGAGACTTTTGATTTTGGTCAAGTGAATGAAGCAATCGCTCATCTTGAAGCAGGAAAAGCTCGATATCGAATTGTGTTGAAACACTAGAAAAATGCTGCGATCGCCGTAGAACAACCCTAAGACACCCCGACCGCCAAGAGGTTATCTGCTAAGTATCTGAGGTTATCTGCGGCGGGTGACTGGGAATGACTATGAATTTGTGAACGCAATTTTTTATGTGTTGCTGGAAGAAGTCCGATGGCGATCGCTACCAGGAGACTTTCCAGCGTGGCAAACGGTGTACAGCTACTTTCGCAACTGGCACAAAGACGGGACATGGCTGAAGATTCACGACCATCTGCGAGAGTGGACGCGGATTGAGCGGGATCGAAAGCCGAGTCCTAGAGCTTCGCTCCGCCAAGGGCGTACGGAAGCGATGATCGATAGTCAAAGTGTCAAAAGTGCGGCCATAGCCCATCAATCGGTGGGCTTCGATGCCGGCAAAAAGATCACGGCGATTAGTCAGAGACTATGAGTTATTGCCGGAAACCTCAGAGACGTTTATCTACCTGGCCGTGATCCGTATTATGGTGAGTTGCATGGATTCCTCCTGAAATGGTTTTTATTGATTAGGTTTCACCCTAATCCCGCCAATGTCTGTGGGGTAAATAGGAGAACTTCTTCCACTAAAACTCTACCCTGCAAATTGCCTAGAAGCGATCGCTTCAGTTCTATCATCGTGGCATAGTTTTGGCACGACTAACTCTGCCATCAGTTCGGCAACAGGCATCATGCGCTTGGCACGTCCGGCATTGCTCCCGGAAAACACCAGTCCATTTTCGATATCGCCGCGTGCTGCTTTATCTAAAGCCTGAACAATGCAGAAGTGTTGTTGTTCGTCGCGACATTTACAAGCATGGAGACAATTAACAAAACATCGTTTTTCCAAGTCTGGGGAACCTGCGATCGCCCTTTCCACAAAGGCATTTCGCAATGCCCGTCCCGGCATGCCGACTGGACTGGCAATAATCACCACATCGTCTGGTTGAGCTTGGAGGTGAAATTCTTTGTAACGAATATGGGCATCACATTCATCAGTGGTGATAAAGCGAGTTCCAATCTGTACACCACTGGCTCCTAATGCCAACATTCGGTCAATATCTGAGCGATCCCACACCCCACCGGCGGCAATCACGGGAATGGTTTGACCCACGTCCTGCTGCAAATAGGCAACTAATTCTGGGATGACCTGTTCGGCGTTTAAGGCGCGATCGCCCAACTCCTCCAATTTAGCTCCCAGATGCCCACCTGCCGAATTAGGATTTTCCACGACAAACGCATCGGGTAGTCGTCCATACTGACGTTCCCACTTCCGACAAATAATGCGAGCCGCACGAGTGCTAGACACGATCGGCACCAATGCCACTCCTGGATGCCCCGCAGTATATTCTGGCAGTTGCAGCGGCAATCCAGCTCCAGAGATGATTACGTTCACGCCCTGTTCAGCAGCCGTGCGAACCAAGGTTTCATAATCTTGTGCGGCGACCATGGCATTGATACCCAGAATACCTTCAGGGCTTAAAGTTCGGGCTTTTTTGATTTCATCAATCAATGCAAGTCGATTGGCTTCAAAAAACTGTTCCCTGCGCTTCCGAACATTGGGCTGGGTGATATCGAAATAGGGAGAGTTTAGTCCTAAAGCGACAGCAGAAATCACCCCAATGCCGCCCGTATTGGCTACGGCAGCGGCAAGCTGTGCCCCGGAAATGCGAATACCCATGCCGCCCTGAATGATAGGATAGCGAGCCGTATGTTGACCGATTTGGAGCGAGGGAAGTGGTGTCATGGATTCCTTTGGATTAGTTGGTTCAAAAAGCAGGATTCGGTGCAAATAATCAGGAGTTCATCGGGTCTCCTCTGCTAAATTCATTTGCCCCCGGTAACCGGTGACAATCCGACTACCATCTTTCAGAATATGAATTTCCATTTGATCACTGGCCCAAGTGAGTTGATCCTTAAAAGCGGGATTGAAGAGATGCACCCGCTGGTTACTAGAAGAGACGAGAGAGTCGGGTGAGTGGATCGCTAGGGGCTGCACATAGACACCATCAATTAAAATATCAAGTTGTTCTAGCAAGTCTTCAGCCTCAGCGGGTGCCTGTTCTGATTGCAGTTGCTCTAGCGTGAAGCCAGTAAACGACATGACATTTAAGCCAGCAGCTTTGACTCGACGTGCTACCTCTGCCAGGGCGGGTGCTTGCCAGAAGGGTTCTCCACCAGAGAAGGTAACACCCTGGTTGCGAGGGTTGCTGAGAATCTGCTGGACAAGGGTATCAACGGCGATTAGTTGCTTGATCTCAAACGACCAGGACTCAGGATTAAAGCAGCCCGGACACTCCCGCAGACAACCCTGCACCCAAATCACGGCTCGACAACCGGGTCCATTTACCTCTGACTCATCGACATAGCCCATGATGTTGAGATAGCCAGGGAGAATTTCTAACAGCTTCAAGTCAGGGTTCACTGGCTGAGGCTTCACCACTGTTCTCTCTCCTGTTTTAACAATGGGTAACGCACTGGAATTCCCATCACACTTTCAATGCGATCGCCCAACTGCTGGAGCACGTCAGCCTTGACTGGCTTTAATGGCTGGGTTGGATACGGGCAAGCATCGGGCGGATGATTGCCTCGTGCAATTAATTGATGCGTCAGCGATCGCGGTCGAGTGGGCGTGTTGAGTTGGATTTCGTCTGGTCGTAAGACTTGCATCTGGTGGATATACTCTGCTTGATCACGATCGCTCCAGGGCGTGAGTAACATTGTCTGAATGGCTAAGTGTCCCGCATAAATTTGGCGAAATTGCAGTAAACCTGCCCAAATGTCTTGGAGCTTTAGGGTTGGCATTGGGCGATTAATACGACGGAACGAGTCGGCAGAAATCGCATCCATTTTGACCGCGACCCACTCGGCGATCGCCAGTTCTTCACGCACCGAGCGATCGCTCAACAAACTACCGTTGGTCAAGACGCCAATGGGTTTCATCGTCATCGCCTTTGCCATCGCTAGAATCTCTCCTAAATTCTGTGCCAAAGTCGGCTCACCACTACCACTGAGGGTGATCGTGTTTGCCGGGCAGACAAGGAAAGCTTGCAGATCCTGTTGAATGGTCTGAGTCGGGATAAAAACCTGGCGGTTGCAGCGTTGATGTTGAATCTCGCCTAACTGACAATACACACAGTTAAAGGAGCAAGTAGACACTGCCCCAATGGGATCAATGCCCAGCGATCGCCCAAAGCGCCAGGATTGCACTGGACCGTAGACAGAGGTAAAGGGTTGAGTGATCGTAGACATCGCTTCAGATTGCCCCGCTATTGATGATTTAAGGCTGGCCATTTGCAGTCGGTGGCATTACCACTTTTCGGGCGATACCCAAGCGTTTTAACAGCCAAATTGCCCACCAAGTGGGGTCGTATTCCCACCAGCGCCAGCCTGCTTTTGCCACATTCGGATAAGCGTGATGGTTATTGTGCCAACCTTCGCCCTAGGTGAGAATATCCGCCCACCAGAGATTACGGGAGTTGTCATCGATATGGCAGGTACGGTAGCCCCACACGTGAGTGATCGAGTTAATAAATTTGGAAGAGGAAATGGGGAAGATGAATATCCTTTTTAAAGATGAGTGAAGAAGGGTGGATGAATAGATGTCTCGTTTCCCACGTCCTCACCCGTTCCCGCTCCACCCTGCTCTCAGACGGCTCTGGAGAAACTAGAGGTGGTATTCTGCCTGAGATAGGCATCAAATGCCGATGCAACATTGCGGATTAGCAAACGTCCCGCAGGTGTGACTTCCACATGATTGGAAGAAAGCCTGATTAACCCGTCTGCTTCGAGTCGGCGCAGTTGAAATTTTTCGGAAGCAAAATACGACTCAAAATCTAGATCAAAGCCAAGATGATATTTTTCTTCAATGTCATCCGGTGAGAGCTGAAATTGACACATTAACTCCATAATCACCGTGCGCCGAATGATGTCGTCTTGATCTAAGGTGACACCGCGTTCGATCGGCAATTTCTCTGCATCGATCGTCCGATAAAAGTCTTTCAGATGTTTGTGATTCTGCACATAAACATCGTTCAACATACTAATGGCTGTCACCCCAAAGCCGATCAGATCGGACTCTGGCTTAGTAGTATAGCCTTGGAAGTTACGGTGGAGCTGTCCCTCCCGTTGCGCAACAGACAGTTCATCACCCGGCTTGGCAAAGTGATCCATGCCAATGTACTGATAGCCGTGCTGGGTCAATTCCTCGATCGCCATTTGCAAAATCTTGAGCTTTTCAGCCGGTGAGGGCAATGCCGCTTGAGGAATTCGCTTCTGGACTGGTTTAAGCCACGGTACATAGGCAAAGTTAAACACCGCAATGCGATCGGGATCGAGTTGAATGGTTTTGCGAATGGTATCGCGGTACGTTTCTAGGGTTTGAAACGGCAGTCCATAAATCAGATCCACATTCACGCTCTCAAAGCCTGCATCCCGACTCCACTGCATCACATCAAACAGCATCGATTCTGGCTGCACCCGATTCACAGCTTCCTGCACCTTTAAATCAAAGTCCTGAATGCCAAAACTGATTCGGTTAAAGCCCAGGTTCTTCAAAGAGAAAAGATACTGTTGATCCAGAGACTTGGGATTCACTTCAATTGAAATTTCAGCGTTTGGATCAAAATGAAACTGTTGCTGAAGGGCTGTCCACAGCGTTTCAATCTGGTTCAAAGCAAGATAGTTCGGCGTGCCTCCACCCCAATGCAGTTGGTGAACCGTGCGATCGCGATCAATCAGTTGCGCCATCTGTTGAATGTGCCGTACCAGATAGCTTAAATAAGGTGCAGCAATTGCTTTACGCTGCGTAATCACCGTATTGCAGCCGCAGAAGTAGCACGCAGTATCGCAAAAGGGGATATGACAGTACAGTGACAACGGAGTTTTCTTATAATTACTGACGGCGATCGCGGCTCTAAAATCAACGGTTTCAAACTCTGGTTTTAACTCGGTCGCAGGGGGATAACTGGTGTAGCGGGGGACAGGCTGATCGTATTGTTGTAGCAGTTGAGCATCAAACTGAACCGTGGGCAGCAGGTGTTGCATGAGCAAGTGTTCTCCTGATGAGGTGATGGCAGGGTGGGAGCATGGCAGAGTGGGATGATGGGAGGGCAGGGAGGTTCGATAGCGGGATGATGCGCTTATTCCCACCCTCTTACCCTCCCACTCTCTCACTCTCCGATCGCCCTAAATGCTGTATTCCAGTGCAGAATTTTTCACAGCACCATGCGGTGGTCGCTCAGTTGCGCCGGGAAGATCTTGACGAATGAGCAGATCAAACACATGGTCTCCAAGTAAGGCTTTCACATCCGCTTCTAAGTCATGCATCACATCCCGGTTGAGAGTAAAGGCATAATTTGCCTCATCCACAATGCGTTGAATTTCGGTCTCATCCAGTGGCAATGAGTTTAGGGCATCGCGGTATTTTTCTTTGAAAGCACGTTTTGCTTCCACGGTTGGCAGTTGCTCAAATTCATGCAGCGCAGTGCCTTGATCGGGTGGCAATTTTAATGCCGAGCGGATAATATTTTTCAATGCCTGCCCACCGGAAAGATCGCCCATATAACGGGTGTAGGCATGGGCGATCAGCAGGATGGGATCGGTGTTGGCGACGGCATGGAGGCGATCGACGTAGACTGTGCCAGCGGGCAAGGGAACAATCTGTTCACGCCAGTTATCGCCGTAATAAAATGCCAGATCTCGCTCTAAATTAGCGGTACGATTGAGTTCAGGAAAGATGATGGCTCCGATCGCCGGATGATCGCGATGGTTCTCCAGCTCTGTTTCCAACGCGCTGTAAACCAAATACAGATTTGCCAGCAGTTTGCGGAAGGGTTCCCGCTCCACAATGCCTTTCAAAAAGCACTTCATAAAAGCTGTATTTTCAGCAGCAGTGTGGGAGTGCTGGGTGCCTTCTCGCAGGCGTGTCGCTAAAGTACTCATGGTAATCGTTCCTAATGAATTGCAGTTCTTGATTGTTCAGCGTTAATCGAGGGCAGTAAATAAAGGCGCAATAATTGCCACCCAATTGCAGCGATCCAGGGCAGCTTTTGGCAAAATCGGATGACAGGAGGAGGCTGGTTGCTAGAGATTTCTGCCAACTTTTGATTGGCGATCGCACAGCGTTCTAAACGTGCGAAAAATTCTGGATGGTCGGTATTTAACACGCTGGGAAAGGCTCGCACTGCCGTCTCATTGGTCTTCCGAATCACCTGCTCGTTGTATGCGTGTGGATCAATGCCAATCGATTGATAGAAAGTGGCACGTTCCAGGACGGTTAGCGTGTGGGTTGCAAAAACGGTGAGCAAAAAGAAGCGTGCCCACAGCCGCGCTTGCCAGGTAGTCCAGAGTTTGGGCTGCGATCGCAACAGCACTTTAAAGAAATCCCCATGCCGATTTTCGTCCTGACACCAGCTCTCAAAATAGCGGAACAGCGGGTAAAATCGATTTTCTGGGTGCTGTTCCAGGTGGCGGTAGACCAGAATATACCGCCAGTAGCCAATTTTTTCAGACAGATAAACGGTGTAGACCACCCATTCCGGGGGGAAGAAGGTATAGGTACGATTCTTCGTCAAATAGCCCAGATCCAGCGATAGCCCAAAATCTGCCATTGCTTTGTTCAAGAACCCAGCATGACGGGCTTCATCCCGCGCTAGGAGGCTAAAGGCTTCGGACAATATGGGGTTGCGATGCTTCAGTTTGCGGGAGAGTTCTTTAAATAAAAGAAAGCCCGAAAATTCTGAGGTGCAGGAGCGCTCTAGAAAATCAATAAACGCCCGCCGCGTTTCGCCATCAATGTGCTCCCAGCATTGCTCAAACTCTTGGTTGCGGACAAAGTGGTGGCGGTTATAGTCTGCCCGTAACTCTGCCAAAACCGCTTCTAATTCCGCCTGCTGTGTAGACAAATCCATCTGAGCAACGGCATCAAAATCGGTGGTGTAAAAGCGTGGTGTTAAAAGCGTTTCTTGCACAGGTGCCTTGATGTCGGGTCGGCGACCTGCCGATTCAGATGTGACAAGGGGATTAACCATAGAAGAGAAGTGAGGGATTACTATTTGTGACTGAACTCACCTTCCCCGATTCAGCGATCGCACACAAGTCAGTTACCAAGGCTATCTCATAGTTACCGGGAGTAAAGCATTAGAATAAACATCAGGAGTTGCGCCATTTCTAAAGAAATATTGAAGTTCTAATTTTACAGATCAAAAAAACGTTACAAGCGTTTTAGAAGTTCAGCCCAGATTGAGATCGCGCAGTTATCTACTCCTGGGAAATCCATTGTCAGTGGAGTTTATGGTAGACATCAGCCAATGCTCAGAGATTAAATGCCCGATTCAATTTGTGGTAGATTTGTTGGACAATAAGTGGTCAATTTTGGTTTTGCGAGAGCTGTTTGGTGGCGATCGGCGCACCCATCAGTTGCTCGCTGCTCTTCCTGGCATCAGCACCAAAACCCTGACTCAACGACTCCGTGAGTTAGAAGCCCAGGGGATAGTGGATCGGCAGGTCTATGCCGAAATCCCACCCCGCGTAGAATATTCTCTCACGCCCAAGGGTCGCCAAATTCAGCCGGTCATGGCAGCTCTGCATCAAGTCGGATCTCAGTGGCTGGAACAGGAGAGTTGCATGTGTCCCTTGATCCGTGACTACTGATCAAGCTGCATATCAAGTTTGCTCAGAGAGAAGAAACGTACAGCATTATTGCCGCTGGTTATCTGGGTCAATATAAACCACAAAACCATGTAGTCTCTGGCTAGAAAAGGAACTATTCACTGCCCATCCTTGGATGTTTAAAGGAATCAGTTGCGTAATCGCCGCAGCTTCAATGCCTAATTCTCGTTTTAGCTCTTTGAGAGCCGCTGCGTGTAGGCGAACCACCCCTACTTCAAATAGCTAGCCCAGGTTTCAACCACTTCGGCAGATCCATACCAGCGCTTGCCCGGTTTGGGAGAATGCAATACATCGTCCAGGGTTAGGTTTTCGGCATTGTCGAGGTGGGCAGCGGTAATGGGAGTAATGCCATCACCCCAGCATTGCCCTGTGCCGCAGGTGATCTCATAGCTGCTGTAGGCAAACCAGTTCTCGAGGCGGCGATCGCCATAAATCGACTTACCTGCCACGCAGACGTAGCGCACCTGCGGATAAAACGCCCCCGGATAGGTGTTCTTCACAAAGTCCAGGTTGCGTTTCGTCCAGCGCTCTTGGCTGACGTGCGGGGTGCCCAGTGTCACCAGGGTAGATACGGTGGGGTGGGCTTTCCACAGACACTGCTGATTGCGATCGCCGGGATGCACGTCATACGGAATTTCGCCCAGATAAATCCGCGCAATCCAGCCCCCGGCAGAATGACCGACTAAGTTGATGCGATCGCTCCCCGTTTGCTCCATCACCTGCCTCACGGTTTGATCCAACGCCTGCAAAATGGGTCGCATCGACCGACCGCCGATTGTGGGTAGCCAATCTCGGCGCTGCAACGCCACCGTGACGGCAGGTATTCCCAGAGCAGCCAATGCCGCCTCCATCTCACGATAGGGGGCAGCATTCGCCAAATATCCAGGCAAAATCACGGTTGGCAGCGGCATAAAAAGGCGGGTAAAGGGAGATCCGGTTTAAGCTTACGGCAGACATAGGGGGCAGTTTGCGAACTGCCCCGACAGATCTTTACAGGACAACCTAGACCGGAGCCACGACTGACATTTGCTTTTCGAGCAGCAGCTTAGACCGTTTAATCAGTTCGGGCACCGGCACCGGATAATCTCCGGTAAAACAGGCGGAACAGAAACTATTGGTATCGACTTCGGTGGCTTCTAGCATCCCTTCCCAGCTGAGATACGCCAGCGAATCTACCCCAATTTGTTCGCCAATTTCTGCAACCGACTTGGTCGCTCCAATCAGCTGATCTTGGCTGTCGGTATCAATGCCGTAGAAGCAGGGATGGGTGACAGGCGGTGACGAGATCCGCATATGCACTTCCAGCGCTCCCGCATCGCGCAGCGCTTTCACCAGTTTGCGGCTGGTGGTGCCCCGCACAATCGAGTCGTCTACCACCAGCACCCGTTTGCCCGCTAGCACGTCTCGCAGGGGGTTGAGCTTCATCCGAATCCCGGACTCGCGCATACTTTGAGTGGGTTGAATGAAGGTGCGCCCGACGTAGCGGTTTTTAATTAAGCCTTCCGCATAGAGAATGCCCGATGCCTGGGAGTAGCCGATCGCGGCCGGAATCCCAGAGTCGGGAACACCCATAACTAGATCGACAGTGGCAGGGTTTTCTAATGCCAGCTGGCGACCCAGCCGCAATCGGTAGCTGTATAGGCTTTCCTCATGCATAATGCTATCGGGTCTGGCAAAGTAAATCATCTCAAAAATGCACAGCTTGCGCGTTTCGGGGGCTGCCCACCGGAATGACTCCAACCCCTGCTCGGTAATCCACACCAGTTCGCCAGGGGCGACATCTCGTACGTAGTCTGCGCCAATAATGTCTAAACCGCAGGTTTCTGATGCAATCACATAGCGCGGAATGCCGTGGGTATCTTCGTTGAGCAAAACGCCAATCACTAAGGGGCGAATGCCATTGGGGTCGCGGGTGGCAATTAGCCCAGCGGGGGTGCCGATCGCCAAACTAAAGGCTCCTTTGCAGCGCTGAAATGCACTCTTGGCCGCGTCTAGCCAACCCTGTCCGGCATTAACTGCTTCGGCGATCGCCAACGCAATTAGCTCTGAGTCCGTAGTCGTCAACAGTTCCAAATTGACATTAGACGCGAGCAATTCCTCGCGCAGCGCCGCCGCATTCACCAGGTTGCCATTGTGTGCTAGAGCTAACGATCCCAGCCGCGTGGATACCACCGCTGGCTGAGCGTTGACGACTCGACTCGACCCAGTTGTGGAGTAGCGGGTGTGGCCTACCGCTAAATCCCCCACGAGCTTCTGCAAAATCTGCTCACTAAATACCTGAGACACCAGCCCCATATCTTTGTGCAGGTGAACCTGAAGGTCAGCAGGCGGAGCCGCATTCAGATACTGGCTGGCGTCGCCGATGCACGCCCCTTCAAAGGTGGCAATCCCCGCCGATTCTTGCCCTCGATGCTGCAAGGCATATAGCCCAAAGTAGGTTAGCTTCGCCACACCTTCACCGGGCGCGTAGACGCCAAACACACCACAGGCTTCTTCGGGCTTGTCTGGACGGGATACATCTGGGTCACTTTCAACTTGACCAGAGCACTGATTGTCAGGATGGGAACGGTCTGCAAAATCAGATTTCTCAAGCATCATGGATGATTTAGCTCCGGGTCTGGTAAGTAAGCGCCATATTGATATCAGTACTAAGTTTATTAAGTTTTTAATCGCTTCTTAATATTCCCACATCAATAGAGGTCATGGCAGGCAAGATCTAAAAATTACAGCCATCTAGCCGACGCTGTAGACTCTGCTCTACTCATTGCTGCACAATATACTGCGGCACAGGATATTGCTGCACAAGATGCAGTATCGTCCTGACCTCAAAAAAGTCTAGAGCGCTAAACGCCGTTCAATGGCAGTTGACCAGCGATCGCCCATGTCCGCTATGCTCGCGCTAATCAAGGGGAAGCCACTGACGTTTACGAGCGATAGTGGTGTAATCTCCGACCCCACCCGCCCCAGTTGCTGCCAAGTCCCGTCTAATTGGTCCGTGAGGTAGGCTTCCCACGCGGCCACCTGATCGGGGGCGATCGACACGAGAATGCGGGCGCTGCCTTCTCCAAATAGCAGCGTATCGAGCCGATTAGCGTTGGGTTGAAGGGATTCGACAGCGGGTTGAGCGGTACTGTGTTCCGCATCTACTGCCAGTTC
>JARCMD010000038.1 GCA_030248885.1 Leptolyngbyaceae cyanobacterium MP9P1.79
CAAAATTTGCAAGCCCAAAATTTGCAAGCCCAAAACGCACAAACTCAAAACGCGCGAACTCAAAAGCGGGGGCAGTCCAAGGGACAAGATGCAGACCCAAAACTAGCTGCTCAAGCTTCGGTGCCAATGGCCTTTCCCCCCCTAGCGATTCAAACTCACTCCCCGGAAGCGGGGTTAAGTCACTCTGATCAACGCACCGGTTGGGCGAGGGCAATCGTTGCCTGCCAATGGACGAATCAGGAGCAGGGTTCTTCGATCGCCCCCGCAAGTGATTCCCCAAGCCTGAGTTCCTCTCCGACTCTGAGTTCAGTCGGTCAATCTTTTTGGGTCTCAGAATGCATCCTTTGTCAGCAGGCTTTTCTAGCATCCCCCCATGCTGTAGCGATTCCCTCCTTAGGAGAGGCGGGCTTTGATCACTCCCCTGATCCCCACTCTCCCTATCGGCTGGCTCCCGTGTTTGACCCGGCAATGCCTGCTGTCCTCATCACTGCTTTAGAAAGCCAAGGGGCAATCTTAGGATTTTTAGTGCTGCAACACAGCCAACCCCGTTCCTGGCAAGCAAGCGATGTGGAGCTAATGGAACTCGTTGCGGCTCAAGTCAGCACCGCGATCATTCATACTCAGACGCTCAAACAAGTGCAGTCTTTGGTGGATGAGCGCACGATTCAATTGCAACGGAGTTTAGAAGTTCAGGCAAAGTTATACGAACGAACTCGGCGACAAATTGACCAGTTGCGACACCTTAACCAGGTCAAAGATGAGTTCCTCAGCACGATGAGCCACGAACTGCTCACGCCGCTGACCAGCATGACCCTGGCGATTCGGATGTTGCGTCAGAACAATCTGCCAGAGGAGCGTCGGATCAAGTACCTGGATATTCTAGAGCAGCAGTGTTATCAGGAAACGACGTTAATTAATGATTTGCTGACTCTACAAAAGCTGGAGTCTAAGCAATCTCCCCTACAGCTACAAAAACTTGATCTCAAGCTGTTGCTTCAAGAACTGGTGCCTGAGTTTGAGCAAAAGTGGGCGGATAAGGCGTTAACGCTAGTCCTGGATTTGCCTCAACGCTCTCTATTTTTGCAAACTGATGTCAGTAGTCTCAGACAAATCCTCGCAGAATTGCTGACTAATGCTGGGAAGTATTCCGATCCAGGTAGCACAGTTTCCTTGGCAGCAAGTCACCAATTGATGCAACAGACAAATCAAGTTGTGCTGACGCTGAGGAATCAGGGCAGTGGGATTGGTCCAGAGGATCTGCCCCACGTTTTTGATAAGTTCTGGCGGGGGCACGGTGTGATGGAACGGGCCATTCAGGGGACGGGGTTGGGACTGGCTTTGGTGAAGTATTTGGTGCAGCATTTGAATGGCACGATCGAGGCTTTTAGCAGTCCGATCGCCCAAGCCCATGAAGTTGGTTTTGTGTTGACTCTGCCGCAATTTCTTGATGAGAATATAGTTCAATAACGATGGTGCCAGGTGAATTCTACTTGTGCAGATCTTCGATCCGCCCACCCTTCGGGAAGCAAGCTACATCCCCAACCCTTCTCCCTAAGGAGAAGGGAGCCGGAATTCAAAGTCCCTCTCCCTAGGGAGAGGGATTTAGGGTGAGGGTGGATCGGGCGGTTGCAAAACTGGGATGCTCCCGATGGTGCTGAACCACCAAGAAAGCAATGTGGTATTGAACGTTGATACCGTCAGGATTTCGCTGGTTCCAATAGCGAATGAGTTGCCGCATTTGCTGGGCTGAGAGCCTCTGCTGCGATCGACTTAAGCCAGCACCAATTAATTTCAAACTTTTGAAAAATTCGATCGCCTGGGAATAGGTTGTCTGCACATTTTTACGATGCCATGTGCAATTAACAGAGCCTTGGGACAACTGGGCGCTTAAAAACTCAGGATCGGGAAGCGCGTTGGCGGTAAAGGGCAGCCCGATTTGCTGGCAAATTTGCTTCCACTCAGGAAAACTATCCTGGGTGGGGAAGGAAACGAGCAGGATTCCCCCCGGTTTCAGCGTTGCGATGATTTTTTGCAGGCTCTCTACCGGATGCTCAAACCATTGCACCACAAAGCCGCTGACGATCGCTGCGTAGTTTGTTGCTTCAATCAGGTTCTCCCCATCCATTTGTCTAAAGCTGAGGGAGGGCACGCGATCGGGGGCAACAGGCACATTGCGCTGACAAATCTCCAGCATTGACTCGGAAATATCGGTGATCTCCAAGGGGCGATCGGGGAAATGGTGAATCAACTTTTGCGTGATCAACCCCGTGCCACACCCAATTTCGAGAATGGGGCCAGCGGGAATTTGGGGGTGCCACGATCGCAAAATAGCGATCAAATCCTCAGCACACTCCTGTTGCACAGTAGCGTAATGGTTGTAGGTGGATGCTGCCTGACCAAAGCTATCCGTCACTCGGCATTTATAGTCTGCTTTAGAACCAGGAATTGAATAAGTTCCCAAAGTTCGAGATTTGGTAAGGGCGAAGCATTCGGGCAAAAACCTTTGAAACTCAATCATGTCCTTTTACCGAATGCTTCGCCCCTACAGTAGGACTGTTACATATTATTTAATTCACGATCCTCAGTCATGTCTAGCTCAGGCATTTTTGGCAATTCGATCGAGATAGGAACTGACAATCTGCCAACATTCTTTTGAGTGGCTAAAGGGTAAGGCATGACCGGCACCTTCTATCTCAAAATAATTGATTTCAGAAGATGTTGCATGATTCTGCAAGTTCTCTAGCATTTCCTGTCCTTTCAAACACGGCACAATGCGATCGGCGGCTCCATGTAAAATCAAAATATGAGGCACTTGTTTGAGGTCTTGAGTATTGAGACAACTGACACTTAAGTCTTGAAGATCTTCAACCAATAGATCAATATTTAAGCCCGATGAAATAGGGTTTGCTAGCAAACTATCACATCTAATTTTGAAATTAGTTAATACTGTTTCAGGATACTGCCGACAGTCTTGAATCATTTGCTGTAAAACTCGTTGCGATCGACGTTTATCGCGCTCATGATGGAGATGAAAATCAATAAAACTACTGATAATTACTAATAATTTAGTCTGCCTTAGTTGCTCGATCGGACATAAATGCAGCCCATAGGAATGGGTGAGGAGAATCTGATCACAATCTTCAGTGAAAACTGGAGATTGAGCGAGTCCAAAGTAGCCGCGATCGAAGGTTTCCAGATGAATTTTGCGTCTAGCAAACAGGTCCTTCCAGTCAGACCAGCAGGACTGATCAAACCCCCATCCGTGATAGGCAATGGCTTCAAGATTGCGACTCATGCCACTCCCGAATTAGGCTGATTAACTGGTCTAAATGTTGTGGGGTGTGCTGGCTGGAAAGGGCAAATCGCAGTCGGGCGGTGCCTGCTGCTACTGTTGGCGGGCGGATGGCAATCGCCAGAACGCCACGAGCTTCTAGCCATTGGGAAAGGTGCAATGTCTTCTCCTCACTGCCTAAAATTAAGGGGACAATTTGAGAATTAGACTGTCCTGTGTTGTAATTCAATCGTTGTAATTCTACCCGCAAATTTGTTGCTTGTTGAGTGAGGTAGTGGCGCTCAGATTCCAAGGTGGGAACGAGATTTAGGGCGGCGGTGATAGCTCCAATCACGGCGGGGGGTAAGGATGTTGTGTAAATAAAACCTGGACAGTAATTCACCAAATAGTCTCGCACTTGTTGGCTACATGCCACAAATGCGCCAAAGGTGCCGAAGGCTTTGCCGAAGGTGTTAATGACAATATCGATTCCGGCTCGATCGGCTGCTAATCCCATGCCAGTTTTTCCTAATACACCAAAGGCATGGGCATCATCTAGATAAAGAATGGCGTTGTGAGATTGGGCTAGCTGAACTAAGGCATCAATATCACTCCGATCGCCATCCATACTAAAGACGGTTTCTGACACAATCAAAATGCGGCTATAGGACTTTTCAGCACTTTGAACTAATAGGGTTTCAAGATGCTGTAAATCATTGTGACGATAGCGGATAAATCGGGCCCGACTGGCTTGAATTCCCTGAAGCAAGCTGTTATGAACTAATCGATCGCACAACACCAAGGACGATCGATCGAGCAGCGTCGGTAAAATAGTTGAATTAGCCTGAAACCCAGAATTAAAGAGTAATGCTGCCTCATATCCACAGGACTCTGCTAGCTGCTGCTCTAAATTTTGATGAATGCTGTAAGTGCCTGTTACTAAGCGAGAGGCAGTGGCTCCCGTCCCATATTTTTGGGTGTAGTCCTGCGCCATTTCAATCAATAGCGGATGCTTTGATAATCCCAAGTAATCGTTAGAACTGAAGTTGATGAGTTGCCGATCGCCTCTAACCCCTTGCACAGTATTTTGAGGCTCGAAGGGATACATTCCGCGTAATTGATGCGCTTGATTTCGTTGCTCTAACGCCTGCTCAATAAACAGAAATTTGTTGGCTGCTATCACGATCGATTCGGGTTCTTGATGTAAGACTAAAACGGGTGAATAACGGTCAGTACGTAACTATAGCAATACTAGGTGATCTGGGAAATGGGGAGCTTGGGGAGGGAGCATCTCAGTTTTGTGGAGGATACGCCAAAACCCCCTCATCCCCCAGCCCCTTCTCCCAAAAGGGGAGAAGGGGAGCAAGATCCAAGTCCCTCTC
>JARCMD010000276.1 GCA_030248885.1 Leptolyngbyaceae cyanobacterium MP9P1.79
GAATCCGACATCTAAGGTAATACCTGAAACCGGAATACAGGAGCGAATAGCCTGAAGGTTCCTAAGAATCCCCTGCCTTTAGGCAGGGGGAGTCGTCAAGGCGTTCTGAACGTCTCCAAGTTCTGGAATGCATTAGACCTCTTGCAAATTAAGCTGATTCAATTACGTGAGACAACTTATAGTTACGCAGAGAAGCAACTGTATTACAGCGTAGTCCGTAGCGATAGCGATGGTTACGATAGCGTTCAGCCAGAATTCTGAAGATTTTGAAGCGACGATTCATCTGACTCTCACCCATTCTCCTTTCAGTGCCGCAATGCTTTTTTCACCAGATCGGGAATTTGGGAGGGCCGATCGGCTACAGGTACCTTGGCTTTTTTCAGCGCTGAAATTTTGCTCTCAGCCGTACCAATATCTGGCAATGCGCCAGGATTACGCGTTAATTCAGTCACCTGAGCCGCAATAATTGCCCCGGCATGGCCCATATGTTTGCCTTTGGGCGTGTTGCGTCCGGCTACGTAAGCCACCACGGGTTTATCAATCACTTCCTCAATGTAGCGGGCGGCGATCTCTTCTCCATCACCCCCAATTTCTCCTACCAGAACAATGACTTCCGTGTTTTCGTCTTCATCTAAAACTTGGAGCCATTGGGAAAAGGAAGACCCCAGGATCGCATCACTGCCAATGCCTACGCCGATCGATTGCCCTAAACCAGCCCGTGTTAACTCCAGCGCCACTTCATAGGTCAATGTGCCACTGCGACTGATGATCCCAACAGATCCAGGTGTGTAAAACTCGCTGGGATGGGTTCCCAATAGCACTTGCCCTGGGACAATGATTCCGGGACAGTTGGGGCCAATGACCAGGGTTTCCGTGGCTTCAGCCTTTCGCAATAAATGCACCACGTCTAGCGGCGGCACTCCTTCAGTGATGAGAATGATTTGGCGAATGCCAGCGGCGATCGACTCTAGGGCAGCATCCAGGGCTAGGTAGGGATGGACAAAAATAATTGTGATATCCACTCCGCCCACACTCGCTAGGGCGCGATCGACCATATCAAAGATCGGAATGCTATTTAGCTGCTTACCTTCGTGCCCAGGACTGATCCCAGCTACAATCTGGGTGCCATAAGCCTGCATGAGAGGAGTACAAATGGCACCCAACGGCTCCAGAATTCCTTGCACTAATACTTTGCTATCTGGAGTAATGATCATATTTTGATTCCTACAGATGCCAAGACTCTCTGACCAATGACATTTCCACTCTCAGTTTTAGAGTGACTGCTTTAATTATCAGATAAGCTTTAATTACCAGATAACAAGAGGTAGCAAGCAACGAGAGGCGATCGGGGGTAAAAACTTAGGGTAATGTCACTACATTACTGTGTTTTAGAGAGTAATGCAGATAGCTAGATTACAATAAATCGGCTCAAAATTAAAGGGAATTTATTGCTTGCCAGCGTAACGGCTCAGACTCCTAGGGTAATATCGGGTCTGCCCTCATTACCCTAGGGAGTTGCAGTTTAATAAAATACCATCTGGGTAGGATGGGGAAAGTAAAACATCCCCATTTCATCGATCGCGTTTGGTACTTTATCTCCTTGCAAGTCCTTAATCCAGTTGCGTCTTACCTCAGTGCAAAGCTTAGCCTGTAGCTGCTTAAAATAATTACCGTTAAGGCAACCAGGGATACTGACGAAAGTCGGGGGGGCGCTTTTCTAGAAATGCCTGCTTTCCTTCTGTACCTTCTGCGGTCATGTAGTAGAGCAGGGTGGCGTTCCCAGCTAGCTCCTGCAACCCAGCTTGCCCATCGCAGTCAGCGTTCAGGGCTGCCTTGAGGCAACGGATTGCGATCGGGCTTTTCTCCAGCACTTCCTGCGCCCACTGAATACCCTCTGTCTCCAACTGCTCTATGGGCACAACGCAGTTTACTAAGCCCATTTCCAAGGCTTGGGTCGCGGTGTACTGGCGGCAAAGGTACCAGATTTCCCTCGCCTTTTTCTGTCCCACAATTCGCGCCAGATAGCTGGCCCCAAACCCACCATCGAAGCTGCCCACCTTGGGTCCAGTTTGCCCAAAGATGGCATTGTCAGCAGCGATCGTCAGGTCGCAAAGTAGGTGCAAAACATGCCCCCCACCGATCGCATACCCCGCAACTAAGGCGATGATCACCTTAGGCATGGAGCGAATCAAGCGCTGAAGATCCAACACATTTAAACGGGGAACGCCATCCTCACCCACATAACCGGCCGCCCCCCGGATACTCTGATCGCCACCACTGCAAAAGGCATACTTGCCATCAGTGTGTGGCCCTGCACCTGTAAGCAGCACCACGCCGATCGTCTGATCTTCCCTGGCATGGCTAAACGCATCGTACAATTCAAAAATTGTTTTAGGACGAAAGGCGTTTCGTTTGTGGGGACGATTAATGGTGATCCGTGCAATGCCATCTATTTTGTGATAAAGGATATCTTCGTAGGTTTTAACAAGTTGCCAGTTCGGTTGCCCCAGGTGGCGATCGGATTGAGTCATGGATTTATTTAGCCGAATCAATAATACGTTGGTTCTATGTCAGCCTATAAATTTGAATTTTACGGGGAGTGTGGCGACGAGGCCCCAGCCATGGAATCCCTGCACCCTATCCTTAACAAACCCCAAGACCGTGACCTGTCAACTCAGTGCAAAAGGACAGGTGTAATCAGGGCAGTTCTTAGGGAGCCTAAATACTCTAATAAATACTTGAACAGATTAATTTTCACCCTTAGTGCGAGATCAACCATAAACACGACAGAAACAAACTTTAACGATTAGGGGGAAAGGGTAAAACGGAAAGGATGTGGGTGGCGACTTTGGCAAAGGCAGGGTCATCAATTAGGGCAAATTGAGCGGGGTTGAGGAGTTGGCGCACCTCTGCTGAAGCGGCTGAAGCAGCCGCACCCGTAGGGCTAAAACCTGCCTCTAACACGGCAATATGTCTGGGAGGAATGCTCAGGTAACTCGCAATGGCCTGTAAGTACGATCGCTCCTGTTCGTCTATCACCCCATCAGAGGCAGACATCTCATACCCCAAACTAATCAGCAACAATCGCTCGGATGGAGCAAAGGCAACGGCTAGGGTCATCAATTCGTCGGGTTTATTGTGAAGATGATGCCACTCAATGCCGCCCATCATCATCTGGGCCAATTGCCGCACCTCTTCATCCTTAGGTAAAAAGGCATCCAAGTTTTTCTGTAATCGCTGTTCTTCCTTGGGGGTCACGCTGCGATCGGCGAAGATCACGCCCAAAAGCACAGTGACCAGCACCGCCATAAACACCATTACTGGCGTAATATCCTGCGATCGAAGCTTCTGTCCTGTGATCCGACCCAGCAACCCAACTCCAGCAGATTCAATCAGAGAAATATTCATACGTAAAACTAGGCATTTAGCTACTTAACTGACTTACCTAATAGAAAATTAATTCTATCAGATCGCTTAATCCAATTAGAGAATAGATATTCAACAATAATTATTGGTTTTGTCAGAAGCGGCTCATTAAGTCAGTGGCATTGAACTCCAACTGTAATTAGATGTACATCTTTTTCCTGCTGACTTCGTCATAACTAAAATAGAAGTTAAGTACAACAGTGTTCTAGGGATATTTAATCCTAGAGGTATTAGATGTTAGTGGTCGTGATGGAAGATCAACTACTCTCGCCGCACCAGATCTGCGCGACATGTCTCTTGGCTAATGAGGGCGGACAACCCCGCTGGGAACACGGAAAATTGCGCTGTGGGCAAGCAATCACCAACCTCAGCCAGCAGATCCCCCAACAATACGAGTGTCAGATGGGCTTCCGCATTGTTGAAATTGAGTCGTGAAGAATTTCAGCAGAGTCAGCCGCGATCGGAGCGAATAAAGATTTGCTACAGAAAAACAATGTGGAGATTTGAGATCTTCGCACTGCTTTGTCATGTTGATTTAGTTGATTGACTGACTGACAGACTACTCAATAATTATCCTCGACCTACTTTTTCTGGGAACGGAAATCGATCGCTCTTGAAAATAGTTTTTTCATCTCTATTTCATTGAACCTCCCAAGACTAAAAAGGGTCAAATGAGCAGTTATTAGGTGGAAGAACCTGTAATCCCATGCATAGTACCTAGAAAGCCATTTGAAAAGCCACTTGAGTACACCAACTTTACTGCCCTATAAAAAGAGGTTCTGAGATCCAATTCCTCTTGGATTGAGTTGGAGCATCTATATTTGTGAATTCTAATGGCTTGTCAGGCTAAATATGCTAACTAAGATAGTTCGGTCTTCATTAAAAACATTGTTGATCGCGGTTATTAATCTCGGTTTTTAGCAAAGGTCTAAGTCAAATCGATCACGTATCACAGTAACAAGAGAACTGACTCAATAGCATGAGTAGCTGAACAACTATTGCAGGTGCGCCTGCATAGAATTCGGTTACACATTTTGACCTATTCAGTTTTAGTTGTGAATGATACATCTAATTAATAGAGATACGGATTTTTGCTCTAGTGTTCTTCATTTCATGAATCATGAACTATGATTTGGGAGCCATTAACCGAACCCTTGCTGTTATTAATTTACGCAAAACTAAATATGGAACAAGAATATTTTGGTGGGGTTGAAAGGAAATATTATTTTTCAGGAAGTTCTTCACCGAAAGTCCTATGGGAAGAACGGTTGGAACCTATTACCAATTAGTGAGTTAAGTTTTTCGGTGCGATCGATCGTATCAATAGAGGTGGCAAATCCAATTCATAACAAACGCTGATTCTGTTAGTTAAGACACCAAACTAGAGACTCCACTTAGTTGGGTGGGGCAAATTTTATATAGGCATTGATGAGCATAATCTAATCAACAAGAGGTCGTATGAATCAGGGCAATGTACTCTTATATTCACCGGGTTTAGGGTACATCAATCGTGGTGGAGAAACGTTTACTCGCAAACTCCATAAAGTGTTGACTCAGAAACAAGATCTTCAGGTAACCTTGTTTCAAGGCGCAGGTAAATTAATAGAGGGGGCTACCAAAGTTTGGGCACCTAGACGTAATGCAAGGTTCTACGATTGCCGTCTATTCAGTGGATTTAAACCCAAAAGCTATTGGATTGAAAGTCTTATTTTTAGTCTTCCTTTGGCGCTACATTGCTATAGCCAGCCCTGTGACATTATCCACTTTAATGAAAGTGTTCCTGCCAATGTCTTGTATCATTTGCGACGGCGTTTCGGGGGCCGGTTTCGGCTCCTGTTGTGTAATGGTGCGCCCTTACTACCGATGCATTACAAACGCTATGACTATGTGCAAACTTTGACTCCTACTTACTATCAAGAAGCGCTGGAATCAGGCTATCCCAAGGAAAATCTTTTCCTAGTGACTCATGGATTAGATTGCCAACTCTTTGCCAAACAGCTAGATTCTCAGACGATCGCCCTGAAGCGCCAAGCCTGGAATTTACCCACTGACCGATCGCTCATTCTCTCTGTGGGAGCCGTCAACACAGGTCATAAGCGCATGGACTGGCTAGTAACAGAATTCTCGAAGCTTGACCCTAAAAAATTTTTCCTGTGGATAGTAGGTCAACCCGAAGCGGAGACACAAACTGTGAAGGACTTGGCAGCAGCAATGCTCAAGCCAGGCTCCTATACATTTGATGTTGTGCCCTACGCACGGATGCCAGAGGTTTACGCAATTGCAGATTACTTTGCTATGTGCAGCCTGAAAGAAGGATTTGGGCTAGTCTACATCGAAGCTATGGCAGCAGGACTTCCGACGATCGCCCACCGTACTCTTAATACGGAGTGGATTTTGGGTATGGACAATCGGGGATTGATTAATATGGGTCGCCCGGACACTTTACGAGATCAAGTTCTTTACTTTGAGGCGCATCCCCAGGAACGCAGGCAGCAAGCAAGCTGGAATCAAGTACATGCTAGAGAGAAATTTGACTGGAGTTCTCTGTATGATCAATATTTATGGATGTACCAGCAGATGCTGGCTAAACCAGCTAGCAGCCGTTAAGCAGCGCTCCCGATATTGATAGATTAAGTTATCCTGAAGGCTATGAGTTGACGATCGTTTTCAAGGAGAGGCGACAATGGTCTGGCGTGGCTCTAATACCTTACAAGATCGGATTTTTTCCTGCCTGGTCTACATTGTGCCCATGTTGGATCTATTGATTCATGGATTTGCCGGGCCCCTATTCCAGATGTTGCCCTTCCTGAATATTCTGTTTCTCCCCGTCATACTTGTATTGCCTTTTTATGCCTTTAACTATCGCGGCTTCCCACTCGTCAGCTTTGCCATATTTTTCGGGTTGTTCATAGGGGTAGTTAGAAATTCCAAGCTGAGTCATTTCCTGCGTTTTCACACAATGCAAGCCCTCTTGCTTTCCATTTTTGTGTTCCTGTGTGGTGCCCTTATTGACCTACTTGGCTTCACCAGAGCCTTGATTAGTATCCCCACATCTGTTGTTGAGGGATTATTCTGGCAGTCGATCATGACCCTGATCTTCATTGTGGTGTTGGGCGCAGTAATCTACTCCATTATCCAGGCAGTGAAGGGGTTGTACGCTGAAATGCCTGTGATTTCTAACGCAGTCTATCGTATTGTGGGCTGAGATGACGTGTGGCAACGGAGTTATCCAGTCGCCCAATGCCTTCAATTTCCACCACCACAGAATCCCCTACTTGCAGCGCTCCGACTCCCTCTGGAGTTCCCGTTAACACCACATCCCCCGGCAGCAGGGTCATAATTTGACTGATGTAGGACACTAGCACCTCTGGAGCAAACACCATCTGGTCGATCGTGGCCGATTGCACCGGATTTGGCCCATTGTTCAAAAAGGTTTGTAGGCGGGCCCCAGGACTCAGTTCACGGACAATCCACGGGCCCAAAGGACAGAAGGTATCAAACCCCTTAGCCCGTGTCCACTGGTTATCCTGTTGTTGCAAATCTCTAGCAGTGATGTCGTTGGCGATCGTGTAACCCCAAATTTTTGTCTGGGCCTGTTCTGGGGCACAATCGGCGCACCGATCGCCAATCACCAGCGCCAATTCCCCCTCATAATCCACGCGCTGCGATTGCGGGGGGTAGTGAATCTCGCCGCCCACCTCAAGCAGGGTGGTAGGCGGTTTGAGAAACAGCAAGGGCTGCTGGGGAACCGCTCCGCCCATTTCCGCCGCGTGGCTGGCGTAGTTTCTGCCTACGGCTACGATCTTGGAAGGTGAACAGGGAGCCAAGAGTTGATAGCGTTCTGGTTCTAGGTGCAAGGCTGTGGGCTGACCTTTGAGCCAGGGCGGAGCATCCAGCACCTGCACTGATCGACTCAACAGCAACAGACCATAGTAAATCTGCCCCTCTACTGACCGGACTCGAACATAGCGCTGTGCCATAGCATTGCTGAGTATCTTTTAAGAGGATAAAAAAGTAAGAGGGGGATAAAAAAATAAGGAGGGGAGGTAAAAATCGCAGCGATCGATCGTCAACCTATGTTCTGAATTTTGCACCAAAGGTTTTGCTTTTGAACTAAGAGAGACTAGAATAGCAGACTGGTATAAGATTATAAGTCCTTGCTTCTACATTAGAAGCCCTGCCGTCCACAAGGAAAATTCTGTCATGATGAGCTACCTTTACGAAACGATGTACATTTTGCGTCCTGATCTGGGCGAAGAACTCGTTGATCAGACGATCGCCAAGTATCAAACTATTCTGCGCGATAACGAAGCAGAAATTCTGGAAACCCAGCACCGGGGCAAACGCCGCCTCGCCTATGAAATCGGCAAGCACCGGGAAGGGGTTTACGTTCAGATGAATTACACAGGTGGGGGAAAATTAGTCGCCCTTGTAGAGCGGGCCATGCGGCTCAGCGATGAGGTCATCCGCTATCTGACTATTAAGGTAGAAATTCCCAAGGAACCAGAAGTCGTTGTGGATGAGGAGTAGATAGCATCCAGGTACTTCTACACGCCCCCGAAAAACTGGGCATAATTGAAGGTAGGTAATTCCCTACACACATGAAGCTCTCTAAGAAAACCCTGGATCAGCGATCGGAACACCTCTACGATGTCATCATCGTTGGAGGCGGCATGGGCGGACTGTCAGCCGCAATTTATTTGCAACGGTACCGCCTCTCCTGTTTAGTCATTGAAAAAGGGCGGGGGCGATCGTTCTGGATGCAGGACACCCGCAACTACCTCGGTTTGCCTCCAACCACTCCCGGCAGAACCATTCTGCAACAAGGTCAAGACTACCTTCAGGACTTGCAGGGCGACTATCTTCCCGGTTTTGTTGAAGATGTGCGAGATGAGGGCGAAACCTTTGCTGTCAAAGTAAAGGTGGGCAAAAAAGATAGCACTTACCCTGTACTTCGCTCCAAATACCTGATTGCAGCCAGCGGCATTATTGACAAGTTGCCCCAGCTACCAGACATGCAGAATGTCTACGACTACGCTGGGCACAATCTCCATGTCTGCTTAATTTGTGATGGCTATGAAATTGCGGACAAGCAGTGCGGGCTGTTTCCTAGCTCTGAGGCTGCAATCAATACGGCATTTGTCTTAAACTGGTTCACTCCCTACATCACCGTGTTCACAATGGGGCTGTTTGAAGTGGGAGATGAAATGCGCCAGAAGCTCAAAGATCATGGTTATCCCCTGATTGAGGCTCCGATTAAACGCTTTATGGGTCATCATCACGAAATGACCGGGGTAGAACTGGAGGATTCTTCAACGATTTCCTTGGACGTGGGTCTCATTGCCATGGGGTCTCACTACCACAGTGAGTACCTGCGAGGACTGGATTTAGAGTGGAAGGGAAATAATCTCATCACGGACTCAGCCACCTGTCGCACCTCTCATCCTCGCCTCTTTGCTGTTGGAGATTTAAAAGACGGGATCAATCAGGTGTCAATTGCTGTCGCAGATGGTACATTAGCTGCAACAGCAATCTGGCGAGAGATCCGGCGGCAATCCCCTCCTCGTCGATGGCAGGAAAACCTTAGCGGTTGACTCCAAGAATCGTGGATCAAATAACCTGTTAACGTGGTCGGTTTACGGCTCAGCCATTTTCCCCACCCTCTATCTCTTCTCTCTGGAGAAAAAGCCAACAAGGCTTTGCCTCTCTCTGGGGAGGATGTTGTGATGAGGGACACGTCAGTTTTATTTAATCTACGGTTCAAAGTTTAATTCTGGTGAATTGGGTTGACGCAGATTAAGGTGTGTTAGTCCAGTGCCACGGAATCTTGGCTAGTTTCTACCGCTAGTGGCGATCGGTGATATAAGGACAGTAAAAAATGGAGTGGTGACCGTGACTCAACCTGATACGTTCAGCTTGCAAGAATTGCAAAAGGAAGTGGCTCGTCTTCGTGAAGAGCTGCAAATGCGAGACCAGTTGGTGCAGCAACTTTCCCAAGAGTTATTTCGCTTGGTGAAGGGTAATACCGGTTTTATGCCCAACCCAGAGATGTCAGAGCGCCATTTAGCTGAGATGCGATCGTTACGAGAGCAACTCCAGAATGTGGAGCAGCAGGTGACGTTTTATCAAGAGCAAATTACTAGCCGCGATACAGAGATTTACCAATTGCGGCAGACTGTGCAGGAGCTAACCGATCGCTCTCGCATGTTGGAGCAGGTTGTTCAGGAGTTGCCCCAGGTCTATCGGCAAAAATTCTCTGAGCGCATGGTGCCAGTGAAGGAAAAGGTATCCCTACTGCAACGGGAAAATCGTCAACTCCACGCAGAGCTACAAAGTGTTAGCTATCGGTTGGCGTTGAGAAGCCGTCGTGCTGTTGAGCCTGATCTGCCCAGCTTCCCACGCACCGGAGCATCTTTGCCTAACTTCAAAAATGTCTGAGGTTTGGATTGTGGTGGATGAAGCCGACCTTGCTTCTCCTACCGCAACTCAAGGGTTAAATCAGATGGTTTCTGCGTTGAAGCACGCCATCACTGACTCTGCATCTACCACTATTTCTCCGGTGATTACTGAACCCCAATCGCCGATCGCCGTGCAGGTGGTGACAACGAAGCAATTAATTTCCCCTGAGTTTAGCTCTGGTGCGCGATCGAACGCTGTGTTGTGTCCCCTCACCTTGAATTTGCCACCCTCCTGGGCATTTGCAGAAGCCGCACTCTATCGTGCTTGCCAAGATGTCGCAGGTCTGCGCCAGCGAGTGGCGCAAACTCCACCCTTCAAAACAGGGTCAGGTCATTTTTGGCTCCCTGTGGTGCTGACAGCTAAGGGCCCGCTTTATGCCGAGGTGATCGCCCGATCGCCGTCCAGGTCTACTCTGGAACCCAGCACTGATTTATTTACCCAGTCTTATACGCAGCCGCTCCACCTGTCGGATGCTTTGCGCCAACCGCTTTATCAATTGGCGCACTGGTTGCTGAAGTCCTTGGCGGCTCCGCCTGCGGTTTACCTGATGCAGTTTGGTATCCAGGAGTCCGATCGCCCAACGGGTCTCGCCACTGGACAGTCCATTTGCTTCGATCGCCTGTTTCCCTTTCCCGCTGTGCCATCGATCGCCAGCTTGGGCGTGCAAGTGCCGGATCTCTTCACCTGTCACTGGCGCTGCATAACCATGCAGCCAATTTTGGAGTTGATGATTCGCTCCTCTGTAACCACGGACTGAGGCGTTGCTGGGTTTTGAGCCGTTGGTGTAGCCTCTCTTACAGGGAATCGCTGACCTAGAATAGGTCTTCCTGGCAGCTTCGCAGAAACGGGTGCAGGACAAATCGCATTAAATTAGGAACAGAGCTTGGGGCAGGGATCTCAGTAGATAGTGCTTCAGGTTTGTTCAGAAAGCATTTGCTTCACAGTATTAACGATCGCATTACGGATCATCAATTCATTAAATTCATGATCCTTAGCTCAATAGTCCGGACATTTTTGCGATAGCTAACCCTCATCCCCCAACCCCTTCTCCCGTTCTGGGAGAAGGGGAGCCGGATTGAAATCCCTCTCCCCTCTTGGGAGAGGGATTTAGGGTGAGGGTCTATACTGGCTGTACAACAGGGTTTCCAGCACTTTCACAAAAACTGTCCGAAGTATTGTTAGTTGGGGTTAGATTTTTTACACAGTAGAGCTACGGTTACGGGCAGTACTAAGCCAAATTACTGAGAAAGTCTGCGTAGTTGGCGGATGTACTTTTCAGTAATTTCATCTAAATATAGATATAGTAATTTATTTCCTTTACAGAGCTGAGCCATGAAATTCACTATACCTGTTTCACTTATGTCAACGGCTGCGATCGTCCTGACCACAGGGCTATTTGCCGCCTCAGCCAACGCCCTGACCTTAGGCAGTTCCTCTGGCACTTGGAGCAATACGATCGGTGGGAGCAACATCAGCTACGGCACAGTCGGCAGCGAAAGCCAGGTGCGTTGGGGAGTTGCCACTCCTAACA
>JARCMD010000001.1 GCA_030248885.1 Leptolyngbyaceae cyanobacterium MP9P1.79
AAATTAGTGCAAATGTTTCAAAATGAGAATTGCTGCTTATGAGAGTCTGGGCGGCAAACCAAAATGAAGTTGAATTGCTGGGCTAATAACAGTTGGCATAGGGGTTGGTGGCAATAGAGGTCATCCCCCAAAACAGTTAGGTTGAAGCCACTGTATCGGCAGCCATACTGCAATAGCCACCGTTTCGCGGCGGCATTCTCACAGTCCTGCTTGTCATGCCCATCCTGGGGCACTACAAACTCAGGAACCCAGGGTAACACCTGAGCTTGCCCTGGGCAGACAAGGACTGGAGTCACCATACTGTGGAAGCAGTGCGTCTCCCCAGATTTCAAAGTGCGGCTGGAACATTGGGGACAGCGAATTTGGCTCGAACCAAAATACTCTGTGCCGTCCATCGCCATTAACAGCGTCTCTGCAAAGGAGCGAAATCTGGTCAACTCCCCCGCTTGCTCTAACACCTGCAAGATTTCATCGAACACCGGAAATACACACTTGGGCTGAACGGCATCCAGTAGGTGACGAATATGGTTGTCACTCGGAATCTGATGCACTTCAAACAGGCTTTGAGCGTTGCTCTGTCCTTTGTTGCCCTCCATCAAACGTTGGTATGTCAGAAACGAGGCTGTTTGGGTGAAGAACACGCTAAATGCGCTTAACGGGGCATCTTCCATCCCATAACGACTATTTTTCCCTGTCCGCTTGTCCGGTAGCGATGACAGCACCTGGCGAAAGAAACCCACAATTTTGCTAAACAACCTTGGCTGCTTCAACGGCTTTAGCTCTGTTGGCTCATTCAGATGTCCTTACAATATTCGCAACTTCAGGCTTTGAACAGGTCTCCGTCATAATGAGAGTCGCTGGGGTCGCTTCCAGACTAGTTCTCGTCCGGGTGCAATGCTCTACCGGTATGGGGGGAAGAGTTCATCTGCCTCGCTCCTGGATTGAATCGAAGGACAGCCTTTGAGTATGGGCAGTTTCTCTGTAGTACGATCGCCAGGCATCCAATTCGCGTGACTAATGGACTGCTCATTCCTATAACGACAAGTGTGGGAGGCGCAGTCATGAGTGAGCGTAACTTGGTGGATAGCGAAGAGCTGCTCTATCAAGCTGATGCAGCACTGTATCAAGTAAAACATGAGGGACGAAACTGTGTCCGCATGTTTCCATATGTGGAACTGTGAGCTTAGAACTGCCAGAGTGCAGCTTGGTAAAAGTTTATGACCAGGTGGGGGGGTTGTTTTGAGTTTTGAGTTTTGAGTTTTGAGTTGGTAGTCGCCTGAGATTATCTCAACACTCACCCCCAACCCTTCTCCCAGAGGGCGAGGGAGTCGATCCAGGTTTTGTTCCCTCTCCTTCGGGAGAGGGCTAGAGTGAGGGGGTTCGGATGGGTACGAGATAATCTCACGTTTCTACCTTTGAGTTTTGAGTGCTGCTCACTTACTGCGACCAATCTGCACTCGTAGTCCCAGGCTCAAGCTTGGCTACCCTGGTTTGGATGTTGAAGGGTGAAAGGTAAGAAGTGAGGACACATTAGTGGCATATCCCTTGAAACCTGGCACCAATGCAGAAAGACTTGCGTCAATGCTGATATGGAAATCAATGAGTTGGTCTTATTTTAAATCTCTGAAGAGGAAGCTGTGAAATTATTGAGATCGGGGATTAAATCCGAAACGACAATTAAGGTAATTAAATCGATGAAGGTACTTAACTGGCTAGTGGCAGTCGTCGTTTTGGGGGCGGGATCTGCTTTGGCTGATTCTGCTAATTTTGCCACGCTTAGCTTGAGTCCTGGGTTTTCGGCTCCTAGTGGCACTGCAACGGGCTATACGGGAGGCTCTTTTTCCTTGTCTGCTATTAAGAATCGCGATCGGAACAACAATATGTGTTTGGGGTTTGCTGGCGATCCTGAGGTTCCAGATTATGTTGTGGTTTTGCAGAAAGAGTTCCCTCGACTCCGTTTTCAGGTGAAGAATAAAGCGGGAGATACGACGTTGTTAATTCAGGCTCCTGACGGTTCAGTGCGGTGTGGCGACACGACGATCGAAGCTTTAGGGTTGTCGGCCGGAACGTATAAAGTTTGGGTAGGTGCCCCAACAGCAGGAGTGCGCCGTGATTATAGGCTTTTAATTCGGGAATAAACTTGGCTTAGAGGGTGTTTGAGAAGGGGCAAATTACTGCTCGAATCGCCACTCTGCTCCCGCTTTGAAATGCTTAAAGAGCTACACTCTGGGGGTTCTGAGGTCATCCCTCAGAGTTGCAGCCTTAAAACCTCTCAGTCATACAACAATACTCCGGACAGTTTTGATGAACGTACTGGAAACCCGCTTTGTACCGTTAGCCTTTGCCCTCACCCTAAATCCCTCTCCCAAAAGGGGAGAGGGATTTCAATCCGGCTCCCCTTCTCCTTTTTTGGGAGAAGGGGCTGGGGGATGAGGGCAAACCATCTCTAAAAGTGTCCGAAGTATTGATACAAGAAAAGCGTTCACGATACACCCTCTTGAAGCTCAGCCAGTTTACCTAAAATGTGTTTGGGTAGCTGCCGATTATTATTTTCTGCTTCGTGGGCGTTGATTTTGGTGTTGAGTTCTCGAATGCGGCGGGAGAGCAACCGAATGATATTAACCGCAATGCCAGGGGTTTCATCGATCGCATCGTAGAGTTGTTGCTGGGTCAGCACTAGGCAATCGCAGGGTTCTATCGTGGTGACCGAGGCAGACCGAGGCTCGGCATCAAACAGCGACATTTCACCAAAGCAGGTTCCTTTTTCTAGTTGCGCCAGTTCTTGCTTGTTGATGTGAACCTGTACTTTCCCAGCTACTACGATGTAGAGCGATCGTCCTTCCTGTCCCTGGGTGAAAATGGGGTGTTTTGCGGGGAAGGATAGCTCATCCATGATGGAGGCTAGTCTCACGAGAAAATCATCCCGTAATTCCTTAAAGATCGGAACTCCTCGAACAAACAGTAGGCGATCGACACTAGTTAGCATAGGGCACGAGATTAAAGCATCCCAGAATCTGAGAATAACAAGACCAACGGCTATTTATGCTCAGAATTCTAGTTGCCTATGGTTCAAAATTGAAACCTTATTGCACTGATTTGCTCTAACTTACCCTTAGAAGGCGCAAAAACATGAGTTTCGCAGTCATTTAATAGGATATCTGGAGCCATTTCTTAGCATCTACTCTCTGGGATCGGTGCTACGTCGGTTGTACTTTCGCTTTCTCCGATCGACAACCGTGGATAGATCGATTCCCAATTCCGTAGCAATTTCTGCAACCTGGGCTGCTACAAGGCGATCGGGATCGCTCTTCAGTAAGGGAAGTAGTTCCTTTAGAGCGCGGGGGGATGCAACTCTCAGGTACGATAGCACAGCCTCTCGGACAAATCCGGTAGGATGCCGAAGACAGGCGATCGTCTGGTCTGGGGTCAGGCTCCAGAGATAGTTCCGAGCCAAGTGAAAACAGCAGGAGAGGCACCAATCCGAGAGAAAATGGCGGAGTTCTAACAGGTGACGCAATCGATCGCTGGGAGTCATGGGTTGATAGGGCACGACTTGCGATAGCACCTGAAATCGCTCTTGGTCAGGGCGGCGATCGAGGATGGCTAGCAAGATCCGTTTACTGGCAATGTCCAGGGTATTATCCAGAATCTCTAGTCCTCGGGCCATATTGGTTCGAGAGTTAGATTGTAGGTTAAAGGCAGCGGCTTGAATTGCTTCTAGGGGATAGAGCAACTTCATGAGCAGAAATAAGCGATCGACCGTATCAGACAGAACATCGTGAATCGATCGTCTTAACAGATCCGCCTCCCGGCTTTCCAAAAGTTCGGGTTGCAAATCCATCAGCGCCGCATAGAGTTGTCCCATAAACAACAACTCGTGGTCGATCATCGTCTCCACCCCAGTTCGTCCCAGCCGGTCTAGAACTGCGTTAATTCCGGCTTCCTGAGGCATTTTCAGCAAAATACTCAAAATATTGCGCCGAGTGGCTCCCCAAGCGGATAAAAGATGAGAGACCAAGATATTTTGGGCCTCCATTGTGCCGATTTGACCAATGACACTCCAGGTATGCAACCGCACGACATCGGGTTTGTGGGTGTCCTCTGCCAAATGAGTCAACATCGACAGGGCTTCATTTTCCAAGCGCACTAAAGACCGGACAGCAGCTTCACGAGTGGACTTGTAGTGAATCCCTCGGAGCAGCGATGGATAATATTCCTCCAGATGGGTGGCGGCGATCGCTTCCAACAAGGCGCAGCGCACCCGCAAGGATTCATCCTGCAACAAGTTGGGAATATGTAGCCTCAGGGCTTGCATGTAAACCGCCTCGCCCAATGCCCGACAGCCCATTACTCGCTCTCGTTCACGTTTGTGGGTGAGCATCTGTCGTAGAGTATTAGTAGCCTCTGCCTTTTGTCGAGGCGTGCCCCGGCGTAGGACTAGGGAAGCGGCGGTTCCCCGCACAACAGGATCGACTTCAAAGCGAAGATAAGGGCGGAGTTGGCGGATATCTGGGTCTGCTTCAGTTAGCCAAAGGTAGCGCAAAGCCACCGCCAATACCTCTGGCTGGGGAGTCTGGTCAATGAGGGCACGAATATGAATAAGGTGGGCCACATTGGGGTAGGGCATCATTGCCTCTAGACTTTGCCGTTGAAGGGCTGGCGGCAAATTGACCAAAATTGGGGACATCACTTCACCCACGTTTTGGGGGTCAATGTGGGTGAGCAACTCGATGCACGATCGCTTATCTGCCTCACTGCTGGGACGGTTTAGCGCCTCCACAACTGCTCGTTTCAGCTCTCGCAAATCCACATCAGAAATGCTCAGTTGCCCCCGTTCTGCCCCCAACACCAGCAGCCCAACATACTTAGCTCTCAACAACCAAACCGTTAGCAGCCAAGCTCCCGCTAGCAACACAATCAACATCACAAACGTCTTGCTTTGAAGTTGGTCTTCCACAGCAGTTTGTTTGTAAACCCAAATGATCGTTAGCACCGCCAGCCCCGTGACCCCCGTTGACAATGGCTCAGCTATGCCCCGAACCACAGACTGGAGATTATTTCGCACGCTATCAGGCATGGGCTGAAATAAAACCGGCCCCGTGCTAGCAAATAGCGTGAAGTGCAATAGCTCATCCCAAAACTTAAGGGTCACCAAGCTACCAAATACCACGCTTGCCGCTGCACCCGTGAAAGAACTAAGCAGGGAAAGTCCGCCTAATAAAACCATGCCTGCTGGCAAGAACATAACCGCCGCAAATAGCCCCATTCGTTCAATCAAACGGCTGGAAACAAACCACTGCATGGCTAGCTCAAAAATTCCCAAGGTGCCGTTGAAATATCCGATGAAACTCGCAATTCCCCCTGGCTTTCCTTTCTGCACAATCTCTAGTTGGCTCAAAAACTGAAAGTCAACGAGCAAATATAGAACCTGTGCCAAGATGAAAAACGTAAACAGCAACACCATGTAATTCCGCAAGGGCCCTTGAACCCGACGCGTTACAGAACTAGAAGGGTCATCTTCTGTCATGCGGCGGCGGGCATCGGGGAAAAACTGCTGGTAGTTATGGCTAAGGTAGAGCAAAATCACAACTCCAACTCCCATCACCACACAGGCAATTAAAATCACGTTTGGGAGTCCAAACAGCCTTAGCAGCAGGGGCAAGGAAAATCCGCTAACCACATCTGCAACGAGAACACCACTGCTAATCAGTGGGTAGGAGCGCTTAATTTCTCGGATGTTGAATAGTTGGTTGGCTGTGATTGAGGTGTTGAGATCGTTCAAGACACTCGCAACTTCTAGCCACAGCCGCATGAGCAGGATTGTGGCTCCCAGGACAGTTAGTTTACCGATGATGGGTGCATCGGGGGAGAGCAAGCCAACGTGAAATAAAAGTAGGGGCGCTGCCAGAAACACGGGGATGAAGACAATCACCTGTCGCAGCGGCATGATTCTGGGCAGCCAAGAGTAGAGAAATCCTAAGACGGAGCTTAAGGCAGCCCCGACCATGTAAATCCAAGGCAGTTTTTCGGCACCAAAGCCAGGACGATCGCCGTATCCTTGCAAAAATAAGCCTACAGAACTGGCCTCAAACCACAGCAAGCCGATCGAGGTGACTGTATAAAAAGCAAACATTAAAACCGTGCGTTCGCTTTCTTCAGGGCGAAGATTGACCCACCGCAGTAGCTTCTGCGTAAACCCATCTTTGCCAGGAATAGATAACTGCTCGGCTCTCATTACGGCTCAATTCTCCTGAACTGGAATCTCATCATTCTAAAGATGCCAGGATTGTAGTGCTTAACTCTGTCTCTATAAGTTCTATCCTTATCTGGAAGCATTTCTCCGAATTTGAGACTAAATATCTGCGTTGTTCACCATCTTTTTATTTTTCAGGTATTCTTCTTTAGCATTAAAAAACAAATTCGTGGCAGCGCCTCTAAGCACTACCACGAATTTAGGGAAAAACCGATCGGACTCCCCAACAAACTAAGGCCCCAACGAACTAAGGATTTATAGCGAAACCTTAGCTCCTTTTGGAGAAGCCACTATGCAGCTTTAAAGTAGGCTTCCAGCGCTTCAGAACCGCCAATCAACTTACCATCAATGAAAACTTGGGGAACGGTCGCTGCGCCAGTGACTGCTTGGAGAGAGTGCATCGAGGCATCTTTACCCAAAACAATCTCTTCATAGCCTAGACCATGCTGTGTGAGCAGGGCTTTTGCCTTGGCACAGAAGGGGCAACCAACTTTAGTGAACAGAGAAATCCGTTGGGGCTTGGTTGCTTGCGGATTGATGTAGTGCAGCATTGTGTCAGCATCGGATACCTTGAAGGGATCGCCAGGCTCATCGGGTTCAATGAACATTTTGTCGATCGTCCCATCCTTAACCAACATGGAATAGCGCCACGATCGCTTGCCAAATCCCAGGTCTGCCTTATCCACTAGCATCCCCATCTGTTCTGTAAACTCTCCGTTGCCATCGGGGATCAGGGTCACATGCTCTGCATTTTGCTCCTTTGCCCACTCATTCATCACAAAGGCATCGTTAACAGAGACACAGACAATGCTATCGACACCATTCTTTTGAAAGACATCTGCTAATTCGTTATAGCCCGGTAGGTGAGTTGAAGAACATGTGGGAGTAAATGCACCAGGCAGGGAAAAAACAATCACAGTCTTACCTGCAAACAACTCATCCGTAGTCACATCCACCCACTGACTGTCTTGGCGAGTCCTAAACATAACGGTAGGAACTTTTTGTCCTTCTCGATTTAGCAACATAATTTGGCTCCGTGACTTATCCAATGGTAGCGATCGAACTATTAAAGCGTACTCGTTATGAGTATGACTGTCAATCTGTCCGCTGTCTTTTCCGCCCCATGTTAACAACAGGAGGGTGCCAAACCTGCTTCAATGAACCTCAGCGAGGGATTCGATCGGCAGTGCAGAGGGATAATCAGTAACAATGAAGCTAATACCCCAGAACCATCAACAATGTTGCCCAGAGAAGAATTACTTAAGGGAGTAGAAGATCGAGAGAGTGTGGCACGGGCGATCGACTGCGCTGAACAAGCCATCAGAACTTGGGAACCTGTAGTTACGGATTTTCTTTCTCCTCCTGAATTAATAGAAATTCAGCGCACCTTTATGCGGCTCACGGAAGTGCAACTGCTAGCTTGGGGCGGCTATCCCCAAGCAGAACGACAACGCCTCTCGATCGCCCGCTCAGAATTGTCCTTGGAACCCAATAGCATCCCGATCGCTGCCCTGGAAATCTCAGGCAACTTTCTGTTTGACTCCGCCAGCCATCGAGATTTCCTGGGGGCACTCCTAGGCAACGGTATCGTGCGCGACAAAGTGGGCGATGTGCTAGTGCTGGGCGAGCAAGGGGCGCAGGCGACAATTGTGCCAGAACTTGCAGAGTTCTTCATCATGAACCTGAACCAGGTGCGATCGGTGCCCGTCAAAACCCGACTCATTGAAGTGAGTCAGTTAAAGATTAGGGAGCCGAAGAAAAAAGAACTGGTGACCGTTGAAGCATCCCTGCGCTTAGATGCAGTTGCCTCAGCCGGATTCGGCATGTCCCGCAGCAAAATGGTAGACCTGATCAATGGCGGCGATGTCCGGGTGAACTGGAAGGACACCGCTTCAACGAGTCACTTGGTCAAGGCAGGAGATTTAATCGCAATTCGGGGCAAAGGACGGGTGGAGGTCGGAGAAATTGCTGTCACTAAAAAAGACCGCTATCGAGTGCAATTAACTCGCTTTATGTAGCTGGTAAGTCGCTGGGTGCAATTAAACTAAAGATGATTTTGGGGGTGGAACCCCCTGCCTGGGGGCAACGCCGTTCGACTGAACGCTCACGCCGAAGCCCCCACTCCCCCTTTTATGTTTTGTCATTACCAACATCTCTTAAAAAGCTTGGAGAGTGTCCGATAAATGCCCTAGACCTTGCACTCGCCCCCTTTTCATGTATGCCTGAAAGGCTTTAAGGCCCCAATTCTGGGGGACTTCGATCTCAGAACCCCCCAGA
>JARCMD010000277.1 GCA_030248885.1 Leptolyngbyaceae cyanobacterium MP9P1.79
CATTCATTTCTGTATCCAATATAACAGAATCTTTCAAGAAGCAGTGTTTAGAAAGGTCAATCTATAGGAATATTTGTGACTAAACGATCGCTGCCAAGTGTTCTATATCTCTTGATACAGATCAAGACGCTTAGCCACATTAATCTTGGCGATGTTCTGTAGCCTTCCGAAGCCAAAGAGCATGAATAGGTTGCCTTTTGAGACCTTAGCTCTAGTCTTCACGCAGAATTGCCACTAAAATCTGATTTAAACCTTGTTATCTCTGATTCTGTGCGTATCCGATCGAAATTCCCCCCTCTCTTAACCGGCTGCTCTTTAGCGGTCAATGGGTTACTTTTATCAGTGATCGTGTTGCTGCTCCTACGCGATCGGGGACTCTCTCCTGCTTCCCAAGCTACTTCCTCGGTGGTGCAGGTTAGCCGGGTACAAGCGGCTCCTCTGCCTCCACCAGAACTGGGCCCTCGTCACCAACTCTCCTACAACGAATGGGTTGTGCTCCTGCAACGAGAGGCAGAGGTGGTGGCAGACAAACAACCTAAGCGTCTCACAGTGATGGTGGGAGACTCCTTGAGCCTTTGGTTCCCCCCTGATCTGCTGCCCTCAGAACGCTCTTGGCTGAATCAGGGGATTTCTGGAGAAACCACTGCTGGTCTACTGAAGCGCTTGAATTTATTCGATCGCACCGAGCCTGAAACCATCTTTTTGCTCATTGGCATCAATGATTTAATTCGAGGGGTGTCGGATGAGACCATTTTGGCTAACCAAGCCGAAATTATTCGTTACCTGCGCCGAGTTCATCCCAAGTCTCAACTGGTAGTGCAATCCATCCTGCCCCATGCTGACAGCCGTGCCACATGGGAGGGTAAGGGGCGATTGCAGGAAATTGCCAATAGCAGAATTCGTCGCTTGAATCAGCAGCTAGAAACGATCGCTACAGAACAAGGAGCTTTCTACCTGGATTTACATCCTTTATTCACGGATAAAGCAGGCGATCTTCGCACAAATTTGACCACAGACGGGTTACATCTGAGTCCTCAAGGCTATCTAGTTTGGCGATCGGCGCTTCAAGTATTCGATCAGGTCAAGTTAGAGCCATCAAGCGTGACGAAGCAGGCAAGACAGTAAGGTACATGACGAAGCGTAGGATTTTCTTAACGATGCTGCTCTGAATGAAGCCACAAAAAATAAAGTCACAAAAAAGTCCGCTGCGGCGGACTAACAGGAGTTCAAGCATGTTGTGGTTAGGTTGCAGTGCTGGATGAGCATTTTAATCACACTACATAGGCAGCTCAAAATCAGTGGACTGTCCGTCCCATAATCCATCAACTAATCACTGCAAAGCCGCTGTCCTTGAGGCTTACCACTTCAACAGGTTGAACTGTTCCATATCCACCGTGTCCCGATTGCGGTAAATAGACAGAATGATCGCCAGTCCTACAGCCGCTTCAGCCGCCGCGATCGAAATCACAAAGACTGTAAAAACTTGACCCTTGATACTTTGGGAGTCAAGAAAGTTAGAAAAAGCCATCAAGTTTAAGTTCACGGCATTCAGCAGGAGTTCGATCGACATCAGCACTCGCACCGCATTGCGGCTCGTCACCAACCCATATACACCAATGCAAAAAAGAGCGGCGGCTAAAAGGAGAAAATATTGCAGTTGCATAGCTTTAAGTTAGAGCAGGTTAATTACAACGATTATGGGCAAAGGTTATGGGCGAGGAGTGGTACTGCCAGTCAAAGCCGCTGTTTCGCGGGGACGCTCGGGTAATGTCAGCGCAGCATCACCCTGCTGTTGCACCAGCCTGTCTTCGGGTAGGAACTCCCGCCGCGCTAGGACAATGGCCCCAATCAGCGCCATGAGCAGTAGCACGGAGACTAACTCAAAAGGTAGTAAGAAGTCGCTGAAAAAGTGTAACCCGATGACCACTATGGCATTATCTCCAGCGATCGGACCCGTCCACAGCGACCAAGGAGTCGCCACAATCATCGTACTTAGTAATGCGAATAAACCCAGGCAAACTAGAGCCGCTGCCCCTTTGCGAATCCAAGCATTAGCAACAGGAGCAAAATCCTGTTGCTTGTTGACCAGCATGATGGCAAACAGAATGAGGACGGTTACAGCTCCCACGTAGATGAGAACCTGGGCTGCTGCTACGAATCCAGCATTCAGCAGAATGTAGAGTCCAGCGATGCTAATAAATACGCCTCCCAGTAAGAAGGCTGAGTAGACAATGCTCGGCAGCAAAACTACACCAAGGGCGGCTCCGAGCATCATTAAGCCCAGGATGACGAGGGTGACAATTTGTACCCCTTCTGCCAGGCTTCTTGTGGGCAAAGACAATGCGGCTAACTGATTCAACATGGAAAACTCCAGCACTGAATAACGGATAGAAAAGAATTAATTTGTGGACTAGCTAATAACGATCGCCTGGAAAACCTGTTCAGAGTATCAAGGTGTCAGGAATGGGCATGAGTTGTTAACCCCTAGGACTTGCCAGCCCCTTCTTTTTCCATTTTTTCCAGAATTTCCTCTGGACGCTGACCTGCACGGCGAGCAGTGGCTGGTAAATTGTGAGGGTCGATCGTGCCCTTAGGTAAATAGGCCAGTTCCCGTAGCGGAGTCACCATCGGGTCTTCAGTCACTTTGTAGGGAAGCCGTCCCAGAGCCACGCTGTCATAGTTCAACTCGTGGCGATCGTAGGTCGAGAGTTCATACTCTTCAGTCATCGATAAGCAATTAGTCGGGCAGTATTCCACACAATTGCCGCAGAAAATACAAACCCCAAAATCGATACTGTAGCTGTTTAACTTTTTCTTCTTGGTCTCCTTGTTGTACTCATAATCAACCACAGGGAGGTTGATAGGGCAAACGCGGACACAAACCTCACAGGAGATACACTTGTCAAACTCAAAGTGAATCCTGCCCCGAAACCGCTCTGAAGGAATCAACTTTTCATAGGGGTACTGCACCGTAACAGGACGACGCTGCATGTGGTCGAAGGTAACCGCAAGACCTTGCCCAATGTATTTAGCAGCGTCGCGGGTTTCCTTCAAATAGTCAGTAACTTGTTTAAGGAATTTCAGCATAGGACGAGATGTTTAAGGAATCAGGCTAGGGATTTTAGAACACAAAACTTGGAAGATTTTCGGAGAAGGTTATACAGGAAATGCAAGGGTGAGCGCGTAGTGTGTGCTTTGTACTTAGCATTCGGCAGATAGCATTCGGCAGATAAATCTGTGAATTGACTAAAAGATCGCTGCTTGTAGATTGCTTTCCGAAGGGTATGCTTCGCCCGTGCAGCGGTGAAACCTTTCACAGATACTTTTCTGCTAACTGGAGACGAGCGACGCGTAGAGCCGTCAAGTCGCAACCTAGCCGCCAAAGGCAAAAGGCAAGGCTAATTTCAATCCCGCAGTGAGTAACAAATTAACGAGCGAGACAGGGAGCAGGAACTTCCAGCCGAGGTCTAGCAATTGGTCAATACGGACTCTGGGGACTGTCCAACGGAGCAAGATAGTGAGGAAAAGTAGAAAATAGGCTTTCAGCAGGGTCATCGTAATTCCCAAAGTAGCCGTGACGATTTGCAGCCAAGGCGTTGTTTCACTGATGCCTAACCAATCAGCGATTACTCCCACTGGGATTGGGAATTCCCATCCACCCAGATAAAGAACCGCAACCATCAGCGAGGAGAGAATCAGGTTGACATAGGAACCAGCGTAGAACAGCATGAACCGAATTGCGCCATATTCAGTTTGATAGCCTGCAACCAGTTCTTCCTCTGCTTCAGGTAAGTCAAAGGGGAGGCGCTCACATTCTGCCAAAGCTGCAATCCAAAAGATGACAAATCCCACAGGTTGTCGCCAAATATTCCAACCCAGGATGCCGTACCCAGACTGCTGTTGCACAATGTCGATCGTACTCAAACTGTTGGACATCATGACGATCGCCAGCACAGATAGGGCTAGGGGAATCTCGTAGCTGATAGATTGTGCGGCGGCCCTCAGTCCTCCCAGCAAGGAATATTTATTGTTCGAGGAGTAACCCGCCATCAGGAGACCGATCGGCACAACACTGGAAAGCGATATCCATAGAAAAATACCAATTCCCAAGTCCGTAATGATCAGGTGCTGACCAAACGGCACAATTAAATAGGACAAGAAGACAGGTGTGAAAACCAAAATGGGCCCCAGAGTGTACAACCACGGGTCAGTTTTGGCAGGCATGACATCTTCTTTGATCAGAAGCTTGATTACATCTGCAACAGGAACCAGCATTCCCAAAGGGCCCATGTACTCAGGACCAACTCGTTGCTGTGCTGCCGCTGAAATTTTTCGTTCTAGCCACGTGCTAACTAATGCCAGAAATGTCGCTGTAGCAATAATCAACAGCATGGGTAGAGGTATCCAGATTACCTTAGCTAGATCAGCAGGTAATCCTAAGTCCATGAGCGCTTGGATGAAACTTCCTTGCAGATCGATTCCTGAATCCATACTCGGTTGCCCTAACAATAACGTTGTCTACGGTTCGCCTGTCACACAGGATTAGTATATCGCTGGACAGGTTTCCCACAAGCTTGCAGTGAGAAGTTTTACCTACCTTCTCAAAGCTTTGGAACCGAGAATGCTTGATTAGCAAGGATTCCAGCGATTTGTGGCTTTGGTACATGATCCCTTATTTGTAGAATTGGGTTTCATCTATGTGGCTGTACCGCCAAGGCTGAAGCTGTGAGTCGCTGTGGTCAACACCGTTGACTAAGATGCTCCGAAAACAAAAAGTCCCCATACTGAAAAGCATGGGGACTGGAGTTCCTGAAAATCGTCACTGGAGTGATAATCGCAAGCACTGCCTCAGAGAGCAAGAGGGGTCTGACCCAGCATTTGCCAGAAAAGGGAGGAAAACTCGTGAAAAAAGCCATAACTTGACTCGCAGAACCTCCTATGATTGCTACTAAATCAGCACTGTCCAAACTTTGAGGTTTAATGATGGCAGATTTTTGGCAGACCGTGCTTCAGTTTGCTCAAGGCATAACGGAACACGTTGGGACTCGATTGCTCAGTGATTTTGGGCAGCCGCGAGAGTCATTCTGCAAAGCAGACGGCAGCTTAGTCACTCGCTCAGATCAGTGGGCCGATCGGGAAATTCGAGAAGCGATCGGCCGCAGCTTTCCTGATCATGGGGTAATTAGTGAAGAAGCAACGCACACATTGCCCGATCGCGAGTGGTGTTGGGTGATTGACCCCCTAGATGGTACAACGAATTTCACTCGAGGGTTGCCTCTGTGGGGCATTTCCCTCGGATTGCTTTACAAAGGCACTCCCGTATTTGGGTATGTGCAGATACCCCCATTATCCCAATCCTTTCATGGCTTTTGGTATGGAGCATCAGGACTCAGCGGCCCGACAGGGGCATTCTTGAACCAGCAACCAATCCATAGCGGTTCAGAAACGATGACTGCCAATCACTTGTTCAACCTGTGTACTCGCAGTACAGCGGTTTTGCAGAATTCCTTCCCTTGCAAAATTAGAATACTGGGTCTTACAACCTATAACTTTCTGACGATCGCAGCAGGAGTGGCAACCGGAGGAGTGGAAGCAACACCAAAGGTCTGGGATATTGCCGCTGTGTGGGCGATCGTCCAGGCAGCAGGAGCCGTCTGGGTGCCTCTGGAACCTGACCCAATCTTTCCGCTACAAGCAGGTCAAGATTACGATCGTCGCCCCTATCCAACGCTAGTAGTCAGCCATGGAGGACTAGTTTCTACATTTCAGCCCCTTGTAGCAGCGATCGGCAAGTTGGGGTAGAACATCAGTAACTGCCGTGACTTTGATAGACCTGCCCCTAAAAATGTTGCTGACTTGCGTTAGGAGATTTCCAGAAAAGGTTATTGCCCGGAAGGGCGAAGCATCCGGGCAATAACCTTCTGCGATTCAAGGACTTATCTGCCGGATGCTTCGCCCCTATGGGGGTAACATCTTTCTCAGGAACCTCCTTAACTCTCATCCTGTAAATCTGAAGTAGGAGTTGAGGACACCATTTCGGGACTCGCTTCTGATGGTTGGAGTTGCGTCCGCTGTGAAAATCCCCAGACAAATATAAGTGCGATCGAACTTAGCATGACCCACTCCGGCGGCACCAGTTCTGGCTTGATCACTCGAAACAAAAGCCGCAGCCCAACTAAGGCTACAGTCATGTAGCCAGCGTCTTCCAAGTGGGTGAACTCATCTAACCAACGAATAAACAGTCCGGCCATGAATCGTAGGGCAATGACCCCAATTAAGCCACCCGTGATCACCAACCAAGTTTTGTCGGAAACAGCGATCGCAGTGGTAACGCTATCGAGGGAAAACGCTAAATCGGTGAAGGCGATTGCCGGAATCGCCTTCCACAGAGAAGAGAATCTTGGCCCATGGTGGTTACCATCCTCTTCACCTGCATCTCGGAAGTGCTGGAATACTAGCCAGAGTAAATAAGCAGCCCCCAATAGTTCAAACTGCCAGATTTTAGTCACCCAGGTTGCTGTGAGAATCAGTCCAACGCGCAGAACAAACGCAACAACCAGACCTAAGTTGAGAGCTTGACGCTGCATCTTGCTGTCTTCCAGTCCCTGGGCAATGGCAGCTAGGGCGATCGCATTGTCCGCAGAAAGCACAGCCTCCAACGTGACTAGCACAGGCAATACCAGGAGACTATCAAACTTGAGGTGGGCAAACGCGGTTAAAAACTGATCTAACATTAATAGTCTTTAGTATAAGAATTAACAGCCATGCAACTGCTATATAAGCAGAAGGAAACATCAGATTCAGTTACTATCTTAACCTAACTTAATGTTGCACTAAGAATTACAACAGATTAATAGATTCTGTTATCCAGCCATTGCTATTTTGCAGGAAAAACATAGCAATCCTAGTGGTCTGTCAAGAATGATTTTGTAGGTTGAAGCCTCCACAACCCCTTACCAATCCTTGTCATTACCAACATCTATTAAAAAGCTTAGAGAGTGTCTGACAAATGCTTTAGATCTTGCACTTGCTCCCTTTTCATGTATGCCTGAAAGGATTTAAGGCCCCAATTCTGGGGGACTTCGATCTCAGAACCCCCCAGAATTGGGGGCAGGGGGGCGGTTCGGGCGACAATTTGGGACTTCTAAGAGGTTTA
>JARCMD010000278.1 GCA_030248885.1 Leptolyngbyaceae cyanobacterium MP9P1.79
CACTGGGTTTGAGCAAGTTCGGCACGCGATTCAGAGGTCCCAGGAGCGGTTGGAGAGTGGGAGAGTGGGAGAGTGGGAGAGTGGCGATCGGGTGCATCCCAGTTTTGCAACCGCCCGATCCACCCTCACCCTAAATCCCTCTCCCTAGAGAGAGGGATTTTGAATTCTGGCTCCCTTCTCCCTAGGGAGAAGGGTTGGGGATGTAGCTTGCTTCCCGAAGGGTGGACGGATCGGAGATCTGCAAAAGTGAGATGCACCCGTGGCGATCGTCCTTCTGTAGTTACGACCCGCTCATCATCGGCAATACGAAGCGCTTTTTTCCTCCCACAATCACCCACTTCGGAGGGGGTCTGGGAGAAGCGTCTTCCCAGAAGGGGGTTTGGGGGCACCCCCAAGGGTCGGGTTGGGTCGGAACCCAGTCTAAATACGAAGTGCAGCCTATTTGCTGATGTTTGAAGATTAACAGTTTGGAGATTGAGTTTATGAAGTGGCGATCGATTGTCCCCAGTTTTGCAGTATTTGCTCTAAGCACAGGTTTAGTTGCGCCCTTCGGTTTGGCTCAGGGGGTACTACACAGCCAAGCGATCGACTGCAAAAAAGCATCTGCCACTGCGGAACTGAACGTCTGCGCTCAACAAGACGCTAGTGCGGCCGATAGAAAGCTCAATCAAACTTACCAACGCTTGACCGCCCGATTGAAGGGATCGAAAAAGTTGGAGCAACTCATCACCGCGCAACTCGCATGGATTAAGTACCGAGATACAGCCTGCGCCTTTGAGCGCTGGGACGGAGGCACAGGTGCCACTTATAGCTATCTATACTGCATTGCTAGAGTCACGCAGAATCGAACCAAAGACCTACAAAACTCCCTGGATAATTATTGAAGACTGGTTAAGGTCATTTCCAGTAAAGAAGTTACCAGCTAAGCGCAATTCCCCGAAGCCCCCTGCCCCCAATCCTGGGGGTTCTGAGGTCAAAGTTCCCCAATTTTAGAGATTTAAGAGAAGCTCTGAAGGGTGGTTTTTTAGTAAGAAATCCCCAAAGAGAACCACATACAGAAGAACATCTTTAAAGGAAGGTGAGCTAGGATGCAAACGCCCCAGCCGATCGTTAAAGATATGGTGTTGATTGGGGGAGGGCACAGCCATGCGATCGTCCTGCGGATGTGGGGCATGAACCCCTTGCCTGGAGTGCGGCTGACCCTAATTACCGAAGCCTCAGATACGCCTTACACCGGGATGTTGCCGGGATACGTAGCGGGTTTCTATCGCCGAGAGGAGTGCTACATTGACCTGCGATCGTTGGCACAATTTGCCCATGCTCAGTTGTACCTCGATCGCGCCATTGGCTTGGACTTGGAGCAGAATCAAGTCCTGTGTGCCAACCGTCCCCCCGTGGGATTTGATTTGGTGTCGATCGACATCGGCAGTACCCCAGCCTTGCCCGCGCTGGCTGTTCCCTCAGCCTCTAGCATTCCCGCCAAGCCGATTCGCGAGCTTCTGGAACGCTGGGAGCAGGTTGTAGAGCGCATTACCCAGCATTCCCAGCTCTATCGATTGGCGATCGTCGGCGGTGGCGTAGGCGGCGTGGAATTGTCCTTGGCAATTCAGCATCATTTGCAACACATTTTGCAGAGTACGGGACAACCCAGGTCAAACCTAGAAATGCACTTAGTACAGCGCGATCGGGTTTTGCTACCTGGTCATCACGCTTGGGTGCAGCGGCGGTTTCAGCAGATTTTGGCTGAGCGCGGAGTTCAGGTGCATGTAGGGACAGAGGTGGAGCAGGTGAAAAGCGATGGGGATCGCTCTGAGATTCGGTGCCAATCTGGGTTGGTGCTGGACTGTGATTATGTGTTTTGGGTGACCCAGGCTGCCGCAACCGATTGGTTAGGCAAGGCGGGACTGGCGGTGGACGATCGCGGCTTCATTCAGGTGCATCAGACCTTGCAGTCCGTCTCCCATCCCCAGGTGTTTGCGGCAGGCGATATTGCGGCAATGGTGGAGCAGCCGCGACCCAAGGCAGGGGTATTTGCTGTGCGTCAAGGAAAACCTTTATATCAGAATCTGCAAAATGCGCTGCTGGGAAAGCCGCTCCAGCCCTATCGACCCCAAAAGCGCTACCTGAACTTGATTGGCACCAGCGACGAGTCGGCGATCGTCTCCCGTGGGTTCCTGTTTGGGGAATCCCGGTGGTTGTGGCGCTGGAAAGACCGCATCGATCGCCAATTTATGGCTCGGTTTCGAGACTTTCCGCCTATGACTTCGATGAACGTAACGGATGCCACCGCCCCTGCCCCCATGTATTGCGCGGGTTGTGGCTCCAAGGTGAGCAGTTCCGTCCTAGAGCGCGTTTTAGCCCGAATTCCCACCCAGCCAAACCGTACCTCAGCCCTGATTTTGATTGGCTTGAATGCCCCAGATGATGCCGCCGTGGTGCAGATCCCCAGCGATCGGGTACTCGTGCAAACCGTAGACTACTTCCGCACCCTCACCAACGACCCCTTTGTGTTTGGGCAAATCAGCGCTAACCATGCTTTAAGTGATATTTTTGCGATGGGAGCCACTCCCCACAGTGCTTTGGCGATCGTCACCCTGCCCTATGCCTTGCCCGCCAAAACCGAGGAAACCCTCTACCAACTGCTTTCTGGTGCCGTGAAAGTCCTTCACCAAGCCGGAGCCGACTTAATTGGGGGACACACCACAGAAGGGACAGAACTAGCCTTTGGGCTGTCCTGCAACGGGTTAGCCGTGGCCGATCGCCTGCTGCGAAAAAGCGGAATGCAGCCCGGACAAGTGCTGATTTTAACCAAAGCCTTGGGCACCGGAACCCTCTTCGCTGCCCAAATGCAGCATCAAACTAACCCCCACTGGATTGATGGCGCGATCGGCTCCATGCTGCAATCCAACCAGGCGGCGGCCACCTGCTTCCTCAACCACGGCGCAACCGCCTGCACCGACATCACGGGCTTTGGACTTATCGGGCACCTGCTAGAAATGGTCAACGCCTCCCAAGTGTCTGTAGAAATAGACCTAACCACGATCCCCGCCCTAGATGGTGCCCTAGAAACCTTACAACGCGGCATTTTCAGTTCTCTACACCCCGCAAACCACCAAGCCGCCCGCCACATCCAAAACTCCGCCCAATTCAGTCATCACCCCCGCTATTCCCTCCTCTGCGATCCCCAAACCTCCGGCGGACTCCTCGCCGCCCTCCCTCTAGAGCAAGCCAACGATTGCCTCGCTGCCCTCAAAGCCTTGGGCTATGACCGCAGTCAACCGATCGCCCGTGTGGTGTCTAGAGAAGTGGATGGAGGGGCGATCGTTTTGGTGTAGAAGGATGGGTGGGTGGGTAAATGGGTGGATGGGTGAATGAGTGGATGGGTGGATGAAATTAGGAGATTTCTGAGAAAGATGTGAGCGCTGTAGGGGCGAAGCATCCGGCAAATCAGCCCTTGAATCAACCAGAAGGTCATTGCCCGGATGCTTCGCCCTTCCGGTGCCTGGCATAACTTTTTGACGATCGACCCCACACAGTCACGGCCCGCTCATCATCGGCAAAGCGAAGCGCTTTCTTCCTCCCACAATCACCCTCGTCGGAGGGGGTCTGGGGGACGAGACGCTTCCCCCAGAAGGGGGTTTGGGGGATCACCCCCAAGGGTCGGGTTGGGTCGGAAACCCAGATTCACACCGTGTTCCCAGACCAAAGTGCAGCATCCCCAGCAAAGACAATTATTTTACAATTGTGGCAACACCAAACAAACTTCCATAAGCGAATGCTGCACCCAGCCCAAACCCTCTGCACCCGCTACCAATTGCAACAACAGTTGGGGCGCACAGGCGCAGGTCGCCAAACCTGGCTATCCACCGACTTAGAGACGAAAGAATCTGTCATCGTCAAACTCCTCGCCTTCAGCCCCCAAATGCAGTGGCAAGAACTGGAACTGTTTGAGCGCGAGGCAAAAGTCTTGCAAAACCTCAGCCATCCCCGCATTCCTCGCTACCGAGACTATTTTTCCCTTGACCAAGAAGCAGGCGGTGGTCTGCCCTGGTTTGGCTTAGTCCAAGATTGCATCCCTGGTTCCTCCCTCCAAGATTTACTGGAGCAGGGCACCCGCTGGACAGAACCCCAAGTTAACCAGAGGACGATCGATGTCCTGGAAATCCTGACCTACCTCCACGAACTCAGTCCGCCTGTGCTGCACCGAGATATCAAACCCAGCAACTTAATTTTGGGAGAGGATAGCCAGATTTATTTGGTGGACTTTGGAGCCGTCCAAGCCCAGGCAGCGGTCACGGGAGTTACTTTCACGGTGGTGGGCACCAGTGGCTATGCACCCTTGGAACAGTTCTGGGGGCGATCGGTGGC
>JARCMD010000279.1 GCA_030248885.1 Leptolyngbyaceae cyanobacterium MP9P1.79
GGATAGCGCTGGGTCAAGGGTGTGGGCGCGATCGGGGCACTGGGTTCGTGCCAGGTTGACTGGAGTTCCCAGCCCCAACGGTGGGGAATTGCCGCCAGTTCCAGCAGATCCCCTAATTCTGTGCCATCGATGATGATTTTTGCCTGAACAGTAAAATCTGAGAAGCTGACCCCGGTGATGCGATCGGTTTCCCGACTCACCTCTAAGGGAACGTACCCCGCGATCCACTGCAAGGTGGGCAATTCTTTGACCCAATCGGCGAAAATCTGTGCGCCCACGCGGGAATCGTAGGTAAAAAAGCTGACCCATCCATGGTTCAGTCCCTCCGGTTGCCTGCGCTCCAGTTCTCGCAGGAACTCACCCCAAATGCCCGTTTGGAAGGCGGCTAATTCGTTGCCATCGGGAGCCGTGACCCCGGCTGAGGTGAGCATTCCCCCTAGCCAGGAAAATTCACTGACTAAAATGGTCTGGGCACCCTGGCGAGCGGCTTGCAGGGCTGCGGCGGTGCCGCCTGTGCCGCCACCCACTATGAGAACATCGGTTGTCAGAACATGCATGGGCGATCGGGATTCATAGTTCTAGTGATGGACGATGGGTTTCAAGTCTCTGCATCTCACTGCCAGAAACCGGGGTTCTGTTGGAAATTAAGGACAATGCCCCCAATTTTCGCAGAACCCCGGTTTCTCACCTTCTGCCTCCCACCCCTACCGATCGGCATACCGTTCCACAATCCGAAGAATGCGATCGGCTGCCTGTCCATCCCCAAACGGATTGATGGCGGTGGCCATGGTGGTGTAGGCAACGGTGTTGGTGAGGAGGGCAAGGGCAGCAGAGGCGATCGAGGCGGTGTTGGTGCCGACCAGTTTTGCCGTGCCAGCATCGATCGCCTCTGGGCGTTCTGTGGTTTCCCGCAAGACCAGGACAGGTTTGCCCAAACTGGGGGCTTCTTCCTGCAAGCCGCCCGAATCGGTTAGCACCAGGTAGCAGCGCTGAATTGCGCCCACCAGTTCGGCATAATCCAACGGCTCTGTCAAAAAGACTCTGGGATGACTGCTCAGCAAAGCTTGAAGGGGTTCTCGCACGACGGGGTTGCGGTGGAGGGGCAGCACCAAGGCGGTGTCGGGTGCATGGTCGAGAATCTGCAAAAACGCTTGGGCAATGTGTTGCAGCGGTTCTCCCCAGTTTTCGCGCCGATGCACTGTGGCTAAGAGGACGCGGTATTTACTCCAATCCAGGTTGGCGATCGGGCACCGGGGCTGCTGGCTGGCAACGGAGAGCAGGGCATCGATCACCGTGTTGCCTGTGTGGTGAATTTCTCCTACAACTCCAGAACGACGCAGATTTTCTACAGCCAGAGTAGTGGGGGCAAAGTGAAATTGGGCCAGTTGGGAAATCAGCCGCCGATTCGCTTCCTCTGGATAGGGATTAAACAGGTCGTCGGTGCGGAGTCCGGCTTCTACGTGTCCAACAGGAATCTGTTGATAGAAGGCGGCTAGGGCGGCGGCAAAGGCCGTGGTGGTGTCGCCTTGCACCAAGACAAGCTGGGGCTGAATCTCTTTGAAGAGGCGCTCCAATCCCTGCAAGCTGCGACAGGTGATGTCAGTTAAGGTCTGCTGGGGCTGCATGATGTCGAGGTTGCGATCGGCCTGCAACTCAAACAATTGCATCACCTGCTCCACCATTTCCCGGTGTTGCCCCGTGAGGATGACCTGGGTGTGAAACTGAGCCGATCGCTGGAAGGCCCGAATCACCGGAGCCATTTTGATCGCTTCGGGACGGGTGCCTAGGGTTAGACAAACTCGAAAGGGGGAGGCTGAGGTTAGCAAGTCACCTGATCCTTAGAAAGTGTTTGTAAATTAGCGTGTAGTTTTGCACTCGCCCCCCAACCCCCCAATTCTGGGGGGCTTTCGAGCCGTTTTTGTTCAAAGTCCCCCAGAATATAGCCCTTCGGGCATCCCAGAAAGGGGGATTTAGGGGGCGGATCGAGGCGCAATTTGTGTTTACAAACATTTTCTTAGCTCACGGCACTGCTAGCGCGGGTGAAGGCCCGCTCAAGGTTAGGGAGGGAAACTGCCCCAGAGAAGGTTTCGCCATTGATCACGAAAAAGGGGGTGCCAGAAATGCCCAATTGCTGGGCGATCGTCATGTCCCTGGCAATTTGCGCTGCCGACCCTGCACTTTGGCGATCGGCGTTGAATTTCTCCAGGTCTAGCTCCAGTTTCTGGGCGGTGCTTGTGTAAAGTTCCTCCCCTAGCTTGTCCTGCTGGGTAAAGAGGGCATCTTGGTATTCCCAGAACTTGCCCTGCTCACCCGCAGCCCACGCGGCCCGGGCGGCTGGCGCAGCTTCATCATGCAGGGAGGTTAGGGGAAAATGCTTGTACACCAAGGTTACGTCATTCCCATGGTTGGCCATGAATTTTTTCAGAACTTTATGGGCATCAGCGCAGTAGGGACATTGAAAATCTGAGAACTCAACTAACACCACTTTGGGTTCTGTGGCTCCAGTGGTGGGCGACTGCCCAATCATCCCCGCTGGGTTAGCCTTCATCTGTTGCAGAATGCCTTGCTGTACCTGTTGAAGTTGCTCTTGCTCCCGCTGCTGATAGGCTTGCACGGAGTCAATAATTGCCTCTGGATGGTCGCGAATCACTTGCAAAATCTGCTCTTCAACCCGCTTGGTGAGGGGATTGGCGGCATAGGCAGGACAAGCCCAGAGTATGACGCAGAGCAGGGTGACGATCGCCATACGAAGGGCGACAAAATGCGGGGCGACAAACGATCGACGGTGCATAGCGTTGGAGGGGTGAAATAGAGGTGTCTTCACGATACTGCTTATTCTTCGATGCGATAGCCGAAATCAGCCAGGTTCGTTGGGGATTGTCTCCAGCGAGGTTGCACTCTGACAAATAGCTCCAGGTAGACCTTTCCGGCGATGAGCTTTTGCATTTGCTCACGGGCAGCCGTGCCGATCGCCTTCAAAAGACTACCGCCTTTCCCGATCAAAATGCCCTTTTGGGAATCCCGTTCCACATTAATTGTGGCCAAGACTCGCGTGATTGTAGTGTCTTCCTCCACGCGATCGATCGCCACGGCAACCGAGTGGGGCACTTCCTCGCGGGTCAGCAGCAAAATTTGTTCTCGAATCAATTCTCCCATAATGAACCGTTCGGGCTGATCGGTGACCAAATCTGGCGGGTAGTAATAGGGCCCTGGTTCCAGGCGATCGATGAGCGACTTCAGCACGTCATCCAGCCCATCTCCCGTCAGCGCAGAGAATTTCACCATCGGCCATTCGTAGGGCTGGGCCAAAGTTGTATAGGTTTGATCCAGGCGATCGGCTAAGGCTTGATCCCGATTTTCCTCTCCTTCACCTTGGGACTGCCGATCGGCTTTATTGAGTCCCAGAATCACGGGAACCTTCGCCTGGCTCAGTAATTCCACCACGAATCGATCGCCGCCCCCCGCATCCGTCGAGCTATCCACCACAAACAGCACCACATCCACCGATCGAATGGCAATCTGGGCATTTTTCACTAGGACTTTGCCCAACTGGTGGTGAGGCTTGTGAATGCCTGGTGTGTCTACAAAAATAATCTGGGCTTCTGGCGTAGTTAAGATGCCCCGCAACCGATTGCGCGTGGTCTGGGCAACGGGGGAGGTGATGGCAATTTTTTGCCCCACCAACTGGTTCATCAACGTGGATTTGCCCACATTGGGACGACCGACGATCGCCACAAACCCTGACCTAAATCCAGGGGGCGCTGAAGGAATACTGGGGGCTAAATTCCAGGCGGTGCTGTTAGTTGTAGAGTCTAGGACATCGGGCATAGTTCGGGGTTGTCATTAAAACTGGCGGGTAATTCAATTCAATAGGCGATGTGCAACTTTCCCGAACCGCCCTCACCCCAACCCCTCTCCCAGTAGGGGAGAGGGGCTAACACTTAGATCGGTCCCCCTTCTCCCTGGGGGAGAAGGGGCTAGGGGATGAGGGCAGACTTAAGTTGCACATCGCCTTTCAATCCTTCTCCCAGCTTAGGGTATGGACGAGAAAGCGGACGATCGACTCTAGATCCTCTGGCGCACGGAAACTGTTTACGCCTTGCTGAATGTGCTTGGAGGTGCGATCGAGCCGCGCAAACTGCCAGATTACCCCCGTCGTGACTGCCCCGGTTAAAACAGGTTGCTCGTCTACCGTAGGGGAGCGCTCCCACTGATCCAGGGCGATCAGTTCCGCCATCAGTTGCGTGAAGCCATAGTCAAGGTCATCCCGCTTCGCCTCAATCACCAGCAGTTGCCGCAGATTATTGATTGAGAGTAGATAATCAACGGTTCCTTGAAGCTGAGGTGAGACATTGACGGCGTACTCAATCCGAACGAGAGAATCTGCGACATCGGCCACGAACTCTACGACTGGAGCGACTAGCATTTCCCGTTTCGCCTGTTCATTGCGAGAAATTAAGCGGGTGGAGATGCGAGAAAGGCGAGATTGCAGGTGAGCCAGTTCTGCAAGCTGCCCTAAATCCTGCTCTAACGAAAGCTCCGTCAGGGCTAGGGTGTAGCCAAAATACTCACACAGGTCGATCGGATCAATCCGTAGCTCAAAATATTTGCTGTAGGTATAGGGTTGATGGGGATCGATCGGGGACATGGATTAGGGTTTCCCTTGCTGTACTATCCAAACGAGAAAGCCAAGCAGTTGATCCAACGCGTAAATAAAAATTACGGCATAAAGTTAAAGCATGATTTCATACAATAGATATGCTAAGAACGCTTTGGGCTATGGTTCGGCAGGGGGAAATTGAGCTATTGGAGTCAGCAGAATTACCAGAAGGGGTAAGGGTACTGGTAACAGTTTTACCTAATGACAAAGCTGAGTTTTGGCTAAAGGCAAGTCAAACATCGCTTGATGCAGTTTGGGACAATGCTGAGGATGATGTGTATGCCCATCTACTCCAAGCATGATGTCATTTTGGGAGCATGGGCCCCAATAATTCTCATCTCACCGCAGAGCCAATTGAGGTTGTAATAGCCTCTAAATTTAATGGATGCCACGCCTAAGCATTACCTCCTCAAGGGTTGTTCTTCTGTCTGTGCTGCTACTCGTTAATTGTCCTATGCCGTCAACGCCCGAAAGTCTCCAAAAATTTGTCCGCTACTGCCAGCAGCATCTTAAAGGCGATGAAAAAGGCGAGTCGCAGAACTTTCTCGATCGCTTCTTTCAGGCGTTTGGGCATGAAGGGGCGATCGAAGCTGGGGCAACGCTGGAAGAACGGGTGAAAAAGGGCAGCAAAAAAGGCAATACGGGCTTTGCGGATTTGGCGTGGAAGCCACATTTGCTGATTGAGATGAAGAAGCGGGGCGAAGACCTCAACAAGCACTACGCCCAAGCTGTCACCTATTGGATGCAGTTGCAGTGCCCCAGTTCAAACGATGACCTGCTCGAAAAACTCCTCAGCCTCAATCTAGAATTGGCAGAAAAAGAAAAGCAAGGTGAGTCTGTAGTTGGGCAGTGGGCACCCGCCAACGCAGAAACATGACAACTACAGCCACCTCAATCAATGGCCTCACAATCCGCTTGCCTGACGGAAGGTAGCACCATATTACTCAACGTCACGCAGACATCGCCGATCAAAAAGAACTACTCCTGCAAACGATCTCAGCGCCAACCCGCATCCTAGCAGGCAGTGATGGAGCGCTTATGGCTATCCAGGAAATCAAGCCAGGAAAATGGTTGGTTGTGATTTACAAAGAAGAGCAAGCAGACGGATTCGTTGTCACTGCTTTTTCAACCCGCAAAATCAACTCACTCAATCAGAGACAACAAATATGGCCCTAGCGAACTATCAAGAAGCCCAGACTTACTTAAAATTTTTACCTCTTCTACAAGACCTACCCAAACAACCTTTCTTCATCGTCTACGACGCTGAAGCGGACGTACTTTATGCTGAAGCGGACGTACTTTATATTGACTTCAGCAATCCACCCCAATCTGCTGAAGATAGCGAACTTACCGATGGTGATATTGTGATTCGCTACGACGAGGCAGAAGCGATCGTGGGTTTGACGATTCTCAATGCCAGCCAGCACTAAGCTCGCCGCAAACTTCATGCCAAACTCGACGATCGCTTCAATCTGGGAAATTTCTATCAAGTCTGATATTGGAAAGTTGACACTTTTAACTACTTAGAACTCAGAATGTCGCCTAATTCTTTCAGATCGAGCCGATCGCAGGCAAAGGCTTTGCGGAGGAGTTCGGGAGGAATAAATTCATCGTATTTTTGCAGATTGGGCACTTCATCGGGGCGCAATAAATCGGCTGGATCAAGTTGCCTTTCAGCGATCGACTCCAACTCGCACTGAAGCTGGTCGAGCTTGCACTTGCCGAGGTGGACGATTAAGTAGTAGGGCGATCGGCCAAAAATGCCCTTCACCTTCAGCGCCTCGCGGCAATGGAGCCGAAGGAACCTGACCAGGGTTTGGAAGGCGATCGTTCCTGCCCAGGGAAAAACACAGCAGGCATTGTCTTCCAAAGGTAAAATATACTGGCGATCGAGCTTGAATCGTTTAGCCAGCTTACGGACTTGCTGCAAACGCTCCTTGGCTCCCGGTTGCAAGTAGCGATAATCCGTGTCTTCGGTCAACACCCGCCGCATTCGTTGCAGAATCCGGGTGTGGGTGTTGCCGCTGCCGCCGTGCCAAGAAATACTGGCTTCACCGAGGGAGGGCTTGACGGACAGCGTTTTTTTGCGCGAATCCACCTCCAGCACTTCCCAGGTGCGGCCAGCGAGGGCGATTTTTTCTCCAGTGGCGGGCGGCGAGACAATGCTGCCCAGTTCCACCGCCTCGCACATCACCAGGTATTCCTCGTTGTCAGGGAAGGTGGCAAAAAACTTGAAATTGCCCACCACGCGCTCCCCCGCCAGCCCAATCATCAAGCCGCCTTCCTTAGTTTTTTGCACATGATCTAGCTCGATCAGGTGGCGCAGGAGGAGCCGAAAATCCTCTGGCTCGATCGCCCGAAAGGGAGCCAGGGTGAGAATTTGTTGCGCCAGAGCCGCTGGAGAAAGTTCCCCCGCCGCTAGGATGCTGAGGGTTTGGTGGTAGAGCAGACTGAGGGGATAGTGGACGGGGTGAATCGGCTCAATCCACTTTTCCTCTAAGTAAAGCTGAATAATGGCAATGCATTGCAGGAGTTGCCAGGGAATTTTGTCGGGCAACAATTCGCCCCCCGTTGGTTTTTCTTCAACACAGATAAAGCGCATGTCTGCGGCATTACCCCTGCGCCCCGATCGCCCCAACCGCTGCAAAAAACTCGACACCGAGGGCGGCGATTCTAGCTGGATCACCCGGTCTAGTTGCCCTAAATCGATGCCCATTTCAAAGGTGACTGTTGCCGCCGTGACAGCAGGGATCGTGCGATCGCGCATCGCCTGTTCTGCGGTTTCTCGTAAGCCAGCGGAAATGCTGCCGTGGTGGACGTGGTAGATGTCAGGCAAGCCTTTCGCCGCTGCAATTTGCCGTAGGGAGGCGATCGAGGCTTCGGTTTCGGGGCGACCGTTGGCAAAAATTAAGCCCTTGTGAACTTGGCTTTGGTGGAACAGATGCAGGCGATCGGGACTGAAGGTGCTGTCCCTGGTGTCGCCCTTGGCTCTGACGAGGAGCTTCGATCGCCAAAAATGCTCCACTGCCAGGTGAATTTGGCGGGGATCAGCCTGAATCAGGGGAGTGATCACGGGTCTGCTGGTGCCTGCCTGGAGCCACGCTTCGGCGAGGGAGTAATCGCCTAGCGTGGCAGACAAACCAATCCGTCGGGGATGATTTTGGGTCAAACGCGCCAACCGCCCCAATTGGCAAAGAATCTGTCCCCCCCGTTCGGTGCCCATGAAGGCATGAATTTCGTCAATGACCACAAAACGCAGATCAGCAAATAACCGCACCAATTCAGCGTTTTTGTTGATCAGCAAACTTTCCAGGGATTCGGGCGTGATTTGCAAAATGCCTCTGGGATCTTTCAACACTTGGGCTTTGCGGCTTTGCACAATATCCCCGTGCCACGCCCAGACTGGAATTTCTGCGTGTTCCAATAGATCAGTGAGGCGATCGAACTGGTCATTGATCAGGGCTTTGATGGGGCCAATGTACAGGGCCCCGATCGTTGTCGGGGGATCTTCATAAAGCAGCGTCAACACAGGCAAAAATGCGGCTTCGGTTTTGCCAGAAGCAGTCCCGGCGCTGATTAGCAAATGGGCATTGGTTTCAAACAGCACCCGACATGCTTCCACCTGGACGGGGCGCATGTCAGTCCACGCTTGCTGATAAATGTATTCTTGAATAAAGGGAGCAAGGCGATCGAAGGGCATAGGGACGAGAAAGGGAATGCGGGGAAACCATGTCTAATTCTGACTCTAGAGTCATTTTGGGGAGTCGTGTGGATGCGACAAGCTACGCCGATGCCTGCGATCGGATTCAGGCGTGGGCAACAACTCAAACCTCCTGCTACATTGTGGCGGCCAATGTCCATGTGGTGATGACGGCGCACTGGCAACCTGCCTATCAACAGGTGGTGAATGGGGCGGCACTGGTGACCCCCGATGGAATGCCGCTGGTGTGGGCGCTACGATCGCTGGGCGTGGTGGCGCAGTCACGGGTCTATGGTCCCGATTTGATGGCGGCGTGGTGCAGTCGGGCGGCGGCGATCGGCTTGCCCATCTACCTCTATGGCGGCACTGAAGCCATGCTGGAAAAATTGCAGTCCTTTTTGCAAACGCGCTTTCCAGGGCTGTCGATCGCGGGCAGCCATGCACCACCCTTTCGTCCCCTTTCTCCGGCTGAAGAAGCCGCAGATGTGGAGCGAATCCGGCAATCCGGTGCCACGGTTGTTTTTGTAGGTTTGGGGTGCCCGAAACAAGAGGAGTGGATGGCGCGGCAACAGGGAAAATTACCCGCCGTGGCGATCGGGGTGGGGGCTGCGTTTAGCTTTTACAGTGGTGAGGTGAAGCAAGCTCCCCGCTGGATGATGGGAGTGGGTTTGGAGTGGCTGTATCGCTTCGTTGCGGAACCCCGAAGGCTCTGGCAACGCTACCTCGTGAATAATCCTGCTTTCATTGTGTTGTTTGGGTGTCAATGGCTTGGTTGGCGGAATGGTCAATTTTTTGGGAAGCACCGACAGGTTTAAGCACCAATTGCGGAACACTGAGGGAAGGTTTGAGAAGTCCGATCGTTAGGATTGTGGGTTAAATATCAGATCACAGCCCTCGGAAGGGCGAAGCATTTGGGCAAAATATTTTGCATTTAGCCATTTTGCAGATTGCAGCGGATGATCTGCGCCCGGAAGGGCGAAGCATTTGGGCCATGGCTTTCTGGTCAATTCAATATTTATCTGCCAAATGCTTCGCCCCTACCCGATCTTGAACTTATTTAATTCACAATCCTTAAGCGATGTGCAACTTTTCCGAACCGCCCTCACCCCAACCCCTCTCCCAGAAGGGGAGAGGGGCTAAGACTTAGATCGGCTCCCCTTCTCCCACTGGGAGA
>JARCMD010000280.1 GCA_030248885.1 Leptolyngbyaceae cyanobacterium MP9P1.79
AAGTTCGACCGCTTCATCGCCTGGTTAAGGCAGTAGCTAAAGCCTTTTGGTAAGACCCCAACACTGACGAAAGTCCAAATCTTGCCTCTTTCTGAAGCAAAAGCGTATATAATCTGCACTCAGGCTCTCTAGTAGCTAAAGTTCTAGTCGAACTTAACAATATTGATAGGTCGGCTGTACTATTAATAAGTAGATTATCTTTGTTGAGCCAAAGTAAAACTCAGCAAAGCTTTATAAGGAGGATGGTACAAATGCCTAGCTCGATTCAACCCAGCCAAGAGAAGCAACGTGCTCCAATGAATCGTACCCTCACGCTGGATGATCACGATAGAGTCAGGTTAGCTCCTCAAATCCTCCACAATTTACCTTCAGAACCCTTCTCGGTTCCACCTACGGGCACAATTCGAGGTGACTGTCTTAAGGTAGCCAAATTGTTGCCTCAGAATTTCGTGGATCTTCTTGTTCTTGATCCGCCCTACAACCTTAATAAAAGTTTCAACGGTCGGAAATTCTCAAAATGCACGGTTGATGAATATGCAGCTTGGCTAGATGAAGTTGTTTGCACGTTGAAACCCTTATTGAAAAAGACTGCTTCTATCTACATCTGTGGTGATTGGCTTTCCTCAGCTTCAATATTTACAGTTGCTTCGTCACATTTTGTTGTGCAAAATCGAATTACTTGGGAACGTGAAAAAGGTCGAGGAGCTAAATCTAATTGGAAGAACTCCAGTGAGGATATTTGGTTCTGTACCATGTCAGAAGATTACACATTCAATGTTGATAATGTGAAGCTTCGGAGAAAAGTTCTTGCTCCTTATAGAAATGGGGATGGAACACCCAAAGATTGGGAAGTTACAAGAGAAGGTAACTTTCGAGATACTCATCCTTCAAATATTTGGACTGACATTACTATTCCATTTTGGTCAATGCCAGAAAATACCGACCATCCTACTCAAAAGAGTGAAAAACTTATTGCAAAACTGGTATTAGCAAGTACTAACTCTGGCGATTTCGTTCTAGATCCGTTCCTTGGAAGTGGCACAAGCTCAGTAGTTTCCAAGAAGCTCGGGAGAGAGTACTTAGGTATTGAGTTGGATGAGGAATACAGCTTACTTGCTGAAAAAAGATTAGAAATTGCGGAATCTGAGCCTGAGATTCAAGGTTTCTCCGACGGCGTATTTTGGGAGCGTAATACGCTTGCTATCCAGCAAAAAGGAACACCAAGCAATGCCAAATCCAACCGAGAGCAGTTACATCTTCTCAATTGCTGAATTGGTTGAGTTTCTCGACCAGTATGAGCAAGAGAATTCTCCCTTTTCAAAAGAAGCTATCGCTGTTTCAGTTAAAAATCGTTTTGTGTTATCACAAAACAGATCAGTGTATTACAACAAACACTTTGCAATTCGTTTTTCTACAGCAAGCGGTTCCTCTTTTTCAAATACTGTGCTAGGACTTGCAACACTAAGACGTTATGATCAAATTCCATTCATTGTTTGTGTAGTTAGATCAAATAATATCGAATTACTTCTAGCGAACTCCACGTTTTTGAGAAAAATCAGTCACAGTTCCCAACAACTTCGACTGGATAATGCACGCGGCAGCTTTTTAGGTCATGATATTTTACGAGAATACGAAGGTATTACAAATATTCCTCTAAACTTTGAAAAGCTGTTTCTAATTCACAAAGAGTTCACTTGGGATGAAAATCTGCTCAGATTAGTTGAGGCTACCAACAATATTGTTCCATCTGGCAGCCGATACGTGCCTACTTCACAAGAGCAGAGCAATATCCTGGTATCTGCTGAAATTGCCCATGCTCTTTCATCTAATTCTGAGTATCTATCCCTTGGTATAACCTTAAGTCAGCTTGTAGCAGAGAATCAAGCTGCAATCCTAGCGGCAGGTGAAATTGACAATATTAATGTACGTGGCAATCGAATCGAGCAAATTATTACGAGTGCAGGCAATTTTCACAGTGTCGAGGATCTGAGTTTCACGTTGAGCCTTGGTTCAAGGATACTGGTTGATATAAAAACTAAAATCCTGACCCTTGCTTCTAGCCCTAAAGGCTACAATATTGACAAGGTTCTCAGAAGCCTTAGCACAGGAAATACTGTTTTTTGTTCCTTTTTTATAGGTTTAAACCTTGAAGCTCAAACTTTATCTAGCCGCTTGATTTCCATATTAGATACCTCAATATTAAATGCAACTAGAATTCAATTTCATTGGGCAGGACGTAACTCTAAAGGCGTAACTCAGTTGACAGGAGATCTCTCGTCTATCTTTTTATCCGGTTACAGCGAAACTGTTGACATTGATCAGGCTAAGAGTTTTCTTCAAAGGCTTATTGAGCTATGAACGAACAATAAAATATGCCAGCGGTCGAACAACCCTGTTGGAGCGGACTGCTAGGAGACGTTGAGCGGCTGCAAAGGTTGCTTGCAGCCACTCAACAGGAACGTTAGACCGCTAGATCTTCTGTCAGTGTGCAGTCGAAAAGTTATCGGTGGGATGCGATCTCCAAGTAGCTGCTCATTCGCTGTAAAAACGCAGAAGCTGAATTGTATGTGGAGTGCATCTGACTTTTTCCAGACCTTTTTCCGACCGACGAAATAGGTAGGCGGAGATTAAGGTTGATCAGTTCAAGCAAACATCAAACATTTAAGGAGTATTACTTCAATGCGTAAGATCGCTCATGCAACCGTTTTGACTGCTTTCAGCACTTTGCTAGGACTTGTTCCACTGACTGCTTTTGCTCAAATTGCACCTAGCTACTTACCTCTAACTGGAGATGTTAATACACTCGCTCAGAGCTTCCCTACCGGAGAATCTCAGTTAGTCGCTGTTAACATATCTAACTTCCAACCAGAGCTAGAACTAAAGGGTCGATGGTTAACTCTTAGAGTTCCAGTTTTTTACTTTGAGGGACCTATCAATCAAATGCTTGCAGGCTATGCTGGTCGGCAAAAAGATACCGAGTTCAACAGGGTTGACATCAGCGGTCTGCGTGTGTCCTTTCAGAATGGTGGACTGACCGTGAATGGTAACTGGCAGATGCAGCATCGTGAGCGTATTGGGTGTATCGCTGGCAAATGCAAGCACACACCCTGGACATCCGTAAGTGGAACCTTCTCGCAACCCTTTAGCGTGGCTTTAGTGGGCGACAGATTCAAAATCAGGGCTAATACTATCTCAATTCGCTCCGCCGATAAATAGTATCAACTTATCGTCGATTCTCTCATACCTCTTTTTGTTGATAGAGGAGCTATCAGTGCTGACATTAATACCCAACTTGCTACGATTAATAATGCAAGCCTCAGAGAGTGGATTATTCCAAAGGGCGCTGAGTTCATGTCCAAAAATCTTGGGATATCTTACACGCAGGCAAAGTCGTTGATTGTTTCTAATATTGGCTCAATGGAAGGGGCTATCAGTAACGGTTACGTTGCAATCTCAGTCCGTGTGAAGTAGCCACGGTTGCTGCTTGGATTCCCGATTAGCTTTTTGGCAGAGCTACAGAGCTAATCAGGAGTCGAAGCAGGTAACCATGGTAAAGTTGTGGCGATCAACTCAAACCATAGCGATTAAAAGTAAAATTGAGCCTCTAGTTTTTATGGGGCAACACCGTTTTGAGCCGGATTCAAGTCTTAAACTTACAGAGCCTTAATCAAGGACTTCCCGCTATTACACCCGCTTTTGGAGCAGCGATCGCAGAAGCAGGTGCGATTTGTCTAACTGATGAAGCGCATAAACCAGGATTGGCACTTGAAGTTGAGGGAGAATTTTCCACCACGTTCAAGTTGGATTGGCAGCCAGTTACGGAACAAACACGGCGATGTTGGAATGACGAAGAATACACGACCGAGCAAGCTGCTTATGGAGTCGCATTTCTGTTAATTCTTCAATTAACAAGTCTCACGGTAATTGAACGTTCTCGCAAAGGCACTGGGTTTGACTACTGGCTAGGAATTCAAGATTCAACCGCCACGCTGCCATTTCAGCGAATGGCACGCCTGGAAGTCTCTGGAATTCGTAAAGGTAACCGAAGTCAAATCAACGCCAGAGTCAAGCAGAAAACTGAACAAACCCGCGCATCTGATGCACAAGGGTTGCCAGCGTATATCATTGTGGTAGAGTTCAGCCGTCCAATTTCCATCATTAGTGCGAAGCATAACCCCGAAGGAACCATACTCCAATGAGCCAGATTCAAGTGCTCCACCAGCAAGCAATGGATTTAGCCGAAGCCTCAGCAGTCGCCCGTTTAAGAGGCGCTCCAGAACAGGCTGCACAATTGACTCGCCAAGCCTTTGAACAAGAAACCCAAGCCGCCACCTTAATCGCTAGCACTCTTGATGCCGAACCCACTCGTTCTGTACTCCACCGCAGCGCGGCATCTCTAGCGATCGAATGCGGTGAATTACGAGCCGCAGAACGCCTAATTGCAACCGCATTATCCGGCAATCCGCCCCCAGAGATTGCGGAAGAACTCAAAGATTTATTCATCCAGATCAACTTGAGCCAATATCTGAAGCGTCAAGGAATCCACATCGATATTAACGAACTGCACGGACTGGTAAATCAATAATGTTCGTTGGGGACACGGTCTAACAATCCCATTGCAGCGGACATACAGAGTCTTTGCGCTTCGTTTCAATCATATCTGTCGCCGCTGAATGGGAACGTTAGACCGCTAGGTCATTGATTAAGGTGTAGTCGAAAAGTTATCGGTGGGGTGCGATCGCTGAGTAGCTGCACATCTGTCTTTTGTAAAGTGCAGTTGCCAGATTGTCTTTGGAGTGCATCTGACTTTTCTCCAACTTTTCCCTGACTCTATCCGGCTGACAAATCAGGTGCGCGGAGATTAGGTTTAATTCAGTTCAAGCAGTAGTCGGACAGCATTACATTCTGGTGAACCACCCTATGAAATTAGTCAAACTTGCACGATTCGTTGTTCTATCAAGTTCTGTACTATTGATGTCTCTGTCGAGCAACATGGAGCAAGCTGAAGCACAGCAGGTGGTAAAAATGAGGTTCGTTTGGGATTTTATACCTACAGGTGGCGCGGTACCTTAACATCTGCTCTGATCCCAATTTCAACATTAACGAACGGACTGGAGGGTGTGCAAATATCAATGTCTTGAACTCAAATGTGACGATGAATTGGGATAGAACACGTTTAGTCACCGATAGATTGAAGGCTGGACAAGCGTACAAGGCTTGTATGGTGGCTGACAACACTTTCAGCAACAAGCAAGGGCGATGGATTGAATGCATAGATTTTGCCGCTAGAGATGGACAAACCATTTCATTTTCATTAGGTAGAGCGCAGTACGTAGGTGCTCCCTAATTTTTAACTCTGAGTCAAGCTAGAGCGTTGAGCACTGTCCGTTCTGCTTGATTATCAGTAAGATATTATAGAGATAAATCCTCTGAGGCTATGGATATGGCTCCACTATCCAATGGGCAAGCTGTTATTATTCGGACAGATCGAGGGCTGACGATCGAAGGCACCCGCATCACGCTTTATGACGTGATGGATTACTTTACGGCTGCCTACCCCGCCAAACTCATTCGCGAAAAGCTTTGTCTCACAGATGCTCAAGTTAATGCTGCGCTCTCTTATATCAAAGCTCATCAGGCTAAAGTAGAAGCTGAGTATCAAGAAGTTTTGCAACTTGCGGAAGACAATCGGCAATATTGGGAAGAACGCAACCGTGAACACTTTGCTCGACTTGCTGCGATGCCTCCGAAATCAGATCAAGAAGCACTCCGTGCTAAACTTCAAGCCTGGAAAGACAGGCTTGAGTTCAAGGTATGAATTTTTTGATCGATTACAACTTACGAGGGCAGGCAACTTTACTATGGGGCACGATCGCGGCTGAAGGGTGGCTTGAAATCGTACCAATTCGTTTTGTTGGATTTGAGGAGGTTGGCTTACTCGAAAACAGTAGCGATCGTTTAGTGTGGCAGGTTGCTCAAGCCAATCAGATGATCATCCTGACCGCAAATCGAAACATGAAGGGTGACGATTCCTTGGAGCAAGTAACCCGGGAAAACAATACCTTGCAATCGCTTCCCGTTGTGACAATCGGTAACAAAGAGAGGCTTGACGAGCAGAGTTATCGTGAACAATGCACCAGTCGTCTAGTTGAGATTCTGTTTGATATCGGCAATTACATGGGAGTGGGTCGGGTCTATATTCCTTAGCTCTATTTTCTCTTTGAGTGCTTTGATTAGCGCTTGTAGTTGAGAGCCACTTCGTTGGGGCACGGTCTAACAACCCGTTTAGAGCGGACAGTTTAAAGCCTTTTAGTTTACCGTTCGGATCGATCTGCCGCCGCACAACTTCACCGTTGTGCCGATTATGTTATCGGTTGGAGCGGTTCTTGGGAATCTTTTTCTGATGAGTATAAGGAGACCTTTGGTTTTGCTAAGGATAAATGAAGACTCTGTTTTTAGATATGGAGTGGGGGCAAGTCTATGGTTCTTATAGGAGAGATTTTATTCCCATAGACGTTTGTGCGGTCATATCCGGTTCAGAAGATGGTGTGCCTGTTTTAGAGAGCAAAAAGTTTCGCCACGATATTGATCTGGTCATAGGAAGAAACACTATCAATTAAATAAGCAAAATGATTGGTTTTTCAGAATGGATTGCCAATATTGGGTGAGGAGAGTATAGCGGTTCTTGGTTGAGTGAGATACACTTTCAGCCCTGAAACCCTTACCAGTTGGAGCAGATCGTACCTCACCTGTGTAGGAACCGTTATATCAAATCAAAAACCATTTGACTCCAGTTAACGCCTCGACAAAGTCGTCGTGACTCGGCATAACAATTCGGGTGCAGCGGACTACTAGCTCCTCTCTTTAGATTACCTATTGGTTAATCTCTTATTTCTAGATGATATTTTGATTGGTACTAACTTTCTAGCTTTAGCCCAGCTCAACTCATGCATCAGTACATAGGAGCAGGGAATGAGGAACAATGTCAGAATTGTCGCAAGGGCTAAACCAGAGAAAATCACAATCCCAAGGGGTTGTAAGAACTCGCCGCCATCGCCGCCACCTAGAGCTAATGGGAAAGCACCAACTACCGTCGTAATCGTGGTCATCAGAATCGGGCGTAAACGGGTGGGCGCAGCTTGTAGCATCGCCTGAATGCGACTACATTTCTGCTCCTCTAGCAATTGGTTTGCTAGTTCCACCAGCACGATCGCATTATTCACAACGATACCAATTAGCAAGATCACACCGATAACCACCATCACATTGATTGAGCTATTGGTGACGTATAGTCCAATAATGCCGCCAGCCAATGCTAAGGGAATTGTGAGCATGATCACCAGGGGATCGAGCAACGAGTTGTACTGCACTGCCATTACTACAAATACTAAAAAAGAAGCAAGCAAACCTAAGACCCCAAACGCGCCAGATAGATTGTCATTGGCTTCCTTAGCGCTACTGGGTAACACTGTTACACCATCTGGTAAATCTACAGATGCGATCGCCTGTTCCGTTTGTTTGAGCGCATCACTGAGACTCGCCCCGCGCTCTAGACTGCCGAGCAGCAAATAGACCTGACGCTGATTAATCCGTTGAATTTCGCTAGGAGCGCGACCTTCGCGAATTGTGGACACATCAGCGAGGCGGACAGGACGATTATTGCTGACAAATAATGGGACTTGCTGCAATTGCGAAGCATTTTTACGCAAGGTCGGATCGAGTTGGACGCGCACATCGATCAGGCGATCGCCACGTTGTAACTGCGTGGGAACGGAACCTGTAATTGCAGTTTCCAAAGTCGAACCGATCGCTTGTGTCGATAATCCTAATGCTTGTAAACGTTCCCAATCAGGAATGATCTGGACTTCAGGCTGACGAGCATCGGTGTCAGGACGGAAGTTGGCCCCTTTGACCGACTTCTCTATGGCACTGAGAACTTCTGTACCCGCTTGAGCTAATAATTCGGGGTTAGAACCCTGCAAAACCACATCGATATCGGTGCGTGGCACAGGGGAATTATTGACGATAATTCCGCGCACTTGCCCAGGATTAACCCTTATCCTCACGCCTGCTAAATTTAAGCGCCCAATTTCCTGATTAACGCGACTGACAAAGCCCGTAAGGTCAGCATTGGGCTTGAGGGTAATCGTGCTACCACTGCGGAGTGGATTGGAAGTAACATTATTCCCAAAGGAACCACCGCCAACCGTGGTAAAGGCATAGGCGGTTTCAGGTTGCTTAATCAGGATTTCGTCAACTATTGTCATGACCTTCCGATTTTCAGCAAGGGTTGTACTTGCGGGAAATTGAGCATTGAGGTTGACATCTCCCGTTTTAACTTGGGGAATGATTTCTTGGGGAAGTTGTCGCCCCATGAGGAATCCGCCGCCACCGAGCAAGACGAAAAGACCAATTACGATCAACAGGCGATACTGAATAATCCTCGCTAAAAATCCTGCATAGCCAAGGGTCGCCGCCGCAAAACGACGCTCAAATCCACGCATAAACCAAGTTTCATTTAAACGGCTCGACCAAGGAATGGCTAATAGTCGCGAAGCCATCATTGGTACTACTGTTACCGCGACAGCGATCGAAGCTAGTACGGCAAAGCTAATGGTGAGAATGAGTTGATTGAATAATAGCGATAGAAATCCGCCCAGTAATAAGAATGGAAAGATAACGACGAGGTTGGTGCTAGTAGAAGCGATTAATGCTGATTCAATTTCGGTGCTGCTTGCCTGCGATTGATCGATAATCTCGTTAAAATCAGGATCACCACCTTTCTGTTTGCGAATTTTCTCAATACCGATCGTGATATTTTCCAACATCACGATTGAGTTATCCACAACGATCCCCACCCCTAACGCCAGTCCACCGAGACTAAATAGGTTTAGAGAAAATCCAAAAATACCCATGCAAATTATGGCGGCTAGGGTAGCTAAAGGAATGGCGAGAGTAATGATTAAAGTTTGACGTAACGAACCGAGAAATAGAAATACAGCGATCGCAGCTAAGCCTGAACCAACAATTCCTGAGAAGGTAACGTTAGCCACCGAAGCTTTAATTAGCTTTGACTCATCAAGGGTTGCAGTTAATTCGGCATCACTGGGAATTAAACCACTAGATTGCAGAGCTTCAATCTTTGCCTTAACGCGATCGATGACTTCGATGGTATTGGCATCGGGCTGTTTGGTCACCAATAACCGCACGGCTTCCTGTCCATTCAATGTCGTAAAGATACGTTGCTCTTCAGTGCCATCGATAATGTCGGCAAAGTCTCGCAAATAAACCTGTTTGGGTGCGGTTGTTGTATTAGTGTTAGAACTGCTATTGGAACTAGTGTTAGGATTTCTGACAATAAAAGATAATCCTTCTAATTCTTTAACATTGCGAAACTTGCCGATCGCACGGGTCAGGGGTTCCACTGCTCCATCACGCAATCTTCCACCCGATACATCGACATTGCGATCGCGCAAGGCATTAAGAACATCACTAATATTTACACCTACGGACTGCAAGCGTTGGAGATCGAGATTGACCTGTATTTCTTCTCTGACACCGCCAACCACATCAACACCCGCCACACCAGGCACAATCGATAGTTCCCGCGTTAATTCCTCATCCGCAAATAGCCGTAAATCTGATAGCGATCGCGAAGGTGATGTCAGCGCAAACTCATAGATGGGAAACTGGGATGGATCAAATTTAAAAATCCGCGCATCTTCTATGTCGTCAGGTAACTGACTACGCCCACGGTTAAAACTAGCTACCGTATCATTGAGAGCCTGATTAACATCACTCCCCGCTTGAAAAAACAGATCGACCCGCACTTGACCTTCGCGAGTGCGTGAAAAAAGCTGGTTTACGCCTTCTGTCAATGCGAGGGCTTCTTCTAAAGGCTTGGTTACTTCAGTAATCGCCACTTCTGGGGTAATCCCAGGGATATTTACTTGGACACCAATACGCGGATAGACAATGGACGGCAGTAAATCCACTTGCAATCGGCTGATGTAGAAGGCTCCCATCACAAAGATGGCAAGCGTTAACATCAAAGTCCCAATATGGCGACGAATTGCGATCGCACTGATACTAAATCCTGTTGGCTTCGGGATGGGGGAATTCGGGGCGCTCATAAATTACCTCTGAATGATCCTAAAATTACGGGTAAAGCCCTATGACTATTTATTTGACAGTTGCTAAGACCCTCACCCTTAGCCCCTCTCCCCCAATGGGAGAGGGGAACCAGAAAACTAATCTTGCTCCCCTTCTCCCCATGTGGGAGAAGGGGTTGGGGGATGAGGGGGCTATCTTCGCTCTACATAGGGTGAGTTATTTTACTTCCGAGATCGCACTCAGCTTGACAGCATCACCATCCTGTAACTTGCCACCACTTCTAATTACAATGCGATCGTCTTCTTCTAAACCAGAGAGAATCACAACTTTGCCATCACGGCGATCGCCAAGCGTAACTTCACGGGCTGACACTCTTGGCTCTTTCTGAGCACCCGTGATTACAAACACCGTGCCAGTTTTTGGTTCGCCCTTGTCTTCAGTATTAGCACTAGATTTTGTATCTGTTTCCAACTTGGCGGATTGGGAGGAATTGTTGCTATTTGTAGGCGGCTGAGTCGGTCGTCCTGCTACTTCTAGCGCCGTTTCCGCGATCGCAATTTGGCGTTCTTGTCTTCCTGTGAACTGTACCCTTGCTAATTGACCACTGCCAAGTTTATTGGCCCGATTTGAAACCACCACTTCCACAGGGATCAATCGTGCTACAGGATCGGCCACTGGCGAGATCCGTCTAACTCTTCCCGTAAACTTTTGATTTGGTAAAGTATCAAACCGAACATCTACTGATTGATTTAAACGCACCTTACCAATTTCTAATTCCGAAATCTGGACAATCACCTTAACTTGACTAAAATCTCCCAACTTGACAACTTCATTACCTGCGAATAGAAGATTGCCAGTTTCACTAACGCGCTCTAGGACAACGCCACTAATCGGCGCTGTAATCGTGGTGTAGGATTGACGCTCCTGCTCCCTTAATTTGATCGCCTCTTGCGCTAAAACCCGTTGCGAACTTGCGCGTACTGTCTGCTGCTGTAAAGTAACTTGTTGTGCCGCCGATCGCAATGCTTGTTCCGCCGATCGCGCTTCTGTAATCGCACTTTCCGCCGATTGAGAAGTAACTGCTCCTTCTTTAGCCAATTGGGTGAAGCGATTAGCATCGGCTTGGGCTTGCTTGTATTGCAATCTTGCCCGTTCCACTTGAGCGCGAGCATTACCCACGGCAGCGTTGGCTTGAGAGACTTCTGCTTCCCTTGCTGCAACTTCTGCTTCTGCCTCTAGCACAGTTGTCGATAGAACTGCATCATCCAATTGGGCGATTGCTTGTCCATTTTCAACGCGATCGCCTACATCCACATTTAGATTGAGCAAACGTCCTTCCAGACGGGATGTTACGGATACTTCCCTTATGGGAGCAGTCGTACCTGTATATTCATTCTCACCTTCAGGAGCCTCTAAAGTAGCGATCGCCACATCTACGGCGATCGCTGGTTTTTGGCTCTGTACTTGAGCTTGAGATGCATCTTTGCTGTTTTGAAAACTGCAACTCGCAGTTGCACCTATTAAGCTGGCGATCGTTGCTAATGTCCAAAAAGCTTTCATAAAGGTGAATACAACTAGTGTTGACTTTTCTAAAGCTATTCTAAACCACGTTATTGAGCTACGTTAATTTAATTTGCGTGAGGTTTTCAAGATAAATCTTTATAGTTAAAAGATTTTAGTTAAAAAACTTTTGTCGCTGTCAATATATATGCCAATATAGAACCCATTTGAGATCTATAGAGAGGCAGCAATCCACCTTAGCATTAGCCTAATAAAGCAGAGATTGAATTTTGCCCTGCCATTCTCCAATGTCCACTCAAAGTTCTTTACTACCCACATTCAGCAGGTTAAAAAGAAGTTATACCGCTTTGCTGCGAGACCATCGTTGTGATCGTTACTGGTAACTCAGAGAGATTCAGTAGTGCGATCGTTCTGGCGGTGAATCGCGATCATGACAAAGCATAAGAGTCGGGCGTATAGTTATGGCTAAGTAGTGCGATCGTTTCTGTGAGCGCCGCTGCATAACATTGTGTTGCAACGGGTGGAACAGAGATCTTGGTGGGGATGCCAAAGTCGCTAACCATCGTTGAACTACACCGTTAGACATCTCCTCACAACCCTTTGAAAAGAAGATCTGGTGTACTGCTTCCTTGACGTAATGACTTGAGTGTTATACTCTCGCAGAAATAAACAGGTATAATTTCTAGCAACAGGCTAAGAAGATAATCAAGTTAAGGCATCAGATAACTCCAGAGAGGGACATATGCGACTCCCGATAGTAACTCCTGCTCCACTTGTGAGCACCCATGCTCAAGCCTTTCGCCATCTGTTCAACGATGTTCGACAATTCAACCATTTTCAGAACTATCTGACGGGGTTGATTGTATTGGAGAACAAGAGCCTTGCAAATATTAGTCGCTGCATTCTTGATAGTGCAGACAAGACGAATCTATCGCGGTTTATGAGTGAATCACCCTGGAATCCAATTGAGGTGAATCAGTTTAGAATTAGGTATATTTTTGAGAAAACGGCAGCCGTGAGGCTGAGTGCCCAAGAGTCATGCCTAATTTTTGACGATACGTTGTGTGAACATGTGGGGAATTTATTCGAATATGTAGAGCGCTATTATGACCATTATGAGGGAAGATATGCATTAGCCCATAACTTGGTCATCAGCCATTATCTGAGTGGAGCAGTGCGATTTCCGGTGGATTTCGAGGTGTATCGACGTTATGAAGAAGTGACGCAATGGGAGTCGTTTGTCCGGAAGCATTTCCCTTTGCAGGTGATTGCGACAACTGCCAAAGCTCGTCAGCCATTGCAGAAGCAATTGGACAAAGAATTACTCAAAGACCCTGAATTTGCCCGGTTACATGAACAGTTTCGTAGCAAGGTGGAAATTGTCAAGGGATTACTCACCCAAGCCATTGAACAAGAATTACCGTTTACAACAGTGTTGATGGATAGCTGGTATTTATCACCAGAATTAGTAGAGGCGTTCGCCACAGCCCATCAGGATTGGGTGAGTTTACC
>JARCMD010000281.1 GCA_030248885.1 Leptolyngbyaceae cyanobacterium MP9P1.79
CTAAATTCTTGAACGGTAGAATCGGTGTTTCAGCTAGTTAATTGGGTGGCAGCAATACATTTGCATTACAGGAATTTCCATAATGAGAATTGCTGGTATGGCAGCGGGTGTTTGAGGTCTTAGCCGAGGATGCGGACAATGAATACTCCATGATTGACTCCACAATTGTGCGCGCCCACCAGCACAGTGCTGGGGCAAAGGGGGGGGAGCCAAACTCCGAAGCAATTGGTCGGAGCAAAGGCGGGCTAAGCACGAAGATTCACGCCACGGTGGATGCGTTATTGAAATCCAACGGGGTTTCACCTCACCCCTGGACAAGCCTGTGACCTGGATGGAGCCGACGCATTGTTGTCCCAGGTTGTTGCAGATACGCTGCTAGCTGATAAAGCTTACGATGCGGATGAACGGGTGATTGAACTCCTAGCGTCCCAAGGCAAGACGGCTGTCATTCCCCCTAAGCGCAACCGCAAGTACCCACGAGACTATGACAAGGATTTATACAAAGCGCGGCACTTAATTGAGAATTTCTTTGCCAAGCTAAAGCAATACCGGGCGATTGCAACACGCTACGATAAGCGGGCAGTCAACTTTCTAGGGGCGATTTACCTGGCTGCTACCGTGATTTGGCTGAATTGATGACACGCCCTAAATCTCGCCTAAATATTCTTTTCACTCAGTTCACGGATCATGTAGTCAAAAGGCTGGTCTACAAATGTTGTATCAGCGATGTTGGCTGAGACAGCTAGTTCCTTCACCAGGGTCTTCATAATCTGGATGCCGCGAACCGTGGGGCCGATCGGCACTGAGAGAGAATTGTAGGTTTCCCGCAGTCCTTCCAAAACTCGTTCGTCTAGCAGATCTGTGTCCCCGGCAACCAAAGCGTAGCTGGCGTAGCGCAGGTAGTAGTCCATGTCGCGAAGACAGGCGGCAAAGCGACGAGTGGTGTAAGCATTGCCACCGGGACGAATGAGTTCAGGGATTTCTTCAAATAGCATGGCCCCAGCTTTGCGGACGATCGCTGCTGCATCTGTATTGATTGCCGCCGCAACCTGTACCCGCGATGTCCCCGTCGTAAAGTAGGATTTCAACGTGTCGAGGGCATTCCGATCTAAGTAGCGCCCGGCAACGTCATAGTTTCTAATCAGGCTTGTCACTGCGTCCCGCATGAACTCACTCTCCTAAGGCTTTTATCACAAAAAGATTTACTATCTCAGACCCTACAATATCACGCCCGGATCAGGCTAAGTCGCACTATGACTGGGACTAATGCCCTTTGAGTTGTTAAATTTTGTGTGGACTGTCTGTTTATTCGATCGCAGGTACGAAAAACCTGATCTGCCATAGGTGATGCATTGGTAAAGTAGCTGAACGAATGCGATCGTCTCCTCGGACTTGATTCACCCCTCAATAGGACTGTGAGTCATGACTCGCTTAAAATCCTACCCAACTAGACTTGACCTTTTTAGCAGCTTAACTGTGTCTCTGACTAATGCCTCGCCTCGTCAATTGTAGCTTTGAATACTTTTGCCGTTCCCCATCCACGATAAAAGTGAGCAAATGTAAAGCTTGCTACAGTTTTGCTTCTGTTTAAGTTGAGTTGAAGCCAAGGTGAGCGTGCAATCAAGGTTGTAAAGATACGACGATCGCTTCCTAGTAGGCTTAGTAGCCGCAGATACAACACCACCCCAGCCCTATTTCTAGGATCACGGGGGTGTAGGCAAGCAGAGTCGTCTGCCCTCGATTTCTCAATTGGTTCACCCATAGCCGTCTTAAATCATTTGTGAAAGAGAGAGGCTTGGTGAAACAGGTTTTTAACGGAAATCTTGCTCACGACCTAAGTTCGATCGCTATAGTTTCCTGCTTGCTACAAAAGGTCTCCAGCCCCTTCAACCTCATTTACTCAGATTCATTTGCTCAGACATTAAGGAGTAACTCATGACTCAGACCGCACAAGACATTTTGAATCTCATTCAAGAACAAAAGATTCAGATGATCGACCTCAAGTTTATTGATATGCCAGGGACGTGGCAGCATTTGACGGTCTATCAAGATCAAATTGATGAGAGCAGCTTCACCCTGGGCGTGCCCTTCGATGGGTCTAGCATTCGGGGTTGGAAAGCAATCAATGAATCCGATATGACGATGGTGCTTGATCCCACCACCACCTGGATTGATCCCTTCATGGCAGAGCCAACCCTCAGCATCATTTGCAGCATCAAAGAACCCCGCACTGACGAGTTCTACAGCCGCTGCCCCCGCGTCATTGCCCAGAAAGCGCTGGACTATCTGATCTCCACAGGCATTGGTGATGTTGCCTTCTTTGGCCCAGAAGCGGAATTCTTCGTATTCGATGATGTGCGCTTTGACCAGACCGAAAATAAGGGCTTCTATTACGTCGATACGGTTGAAGGACGCTGGAACTCTGGAAGGGAAGAAGCAGGCGGCAACTTGGGGTACAAACCTCGCTACAAGGAAGGATATTTTCCTGTTGCACCAACGGATACCTTGCAAGATATTCGGACTGAAATGCTGTTGACGATGGCGAAGTGTGGCGTGCCGATCGAAAAACACCACCATGAAGTAGCCACGGGTGGACAGTGTGAGTTGGGCTTCCGGTTTGCGTCCTTGGTGAAAGCGGCTGACTACTTGATGACCTACAAATACTGCATCAAGAATGTCGGCAAGAGCCACGGCAAAACCGTCACCTTCATGCCCAAACCTTTGTTTAACGACAACGGTTCTGGGATGCACACCCACCAATCGATTTGGAAAGACGGTCAACCTCTATTTTGGGGTGAAGGCGGCTACGCGAATTTGAGCCAAATGGCCTTGCACTATATCGGTGGTTTGCTGAAGCACGCCCCAGCCCTGCTAGCCCTAACTAACCCCTCCACAAATTCCTACAAGCGCTTGGTGCCTGGGTTTGAAGCTCCAGTCAACCTGGCCTACTCCCAGGGCAACCGCTCTGCCTCAATTCGGATTCCGCTCTCTGGCACGAATCCCAAGGCAAAGCGCTTAGAGTTCCGCTGCCCCGATGCCACTGCTAACCCCTACCTAGCCTTCGCTGCGATGCTCTGCGCGGGTCTGGATGGCATCAAGAACCAAATCGATCCAGGACAGCCTTTGGATAAGGATATTTACGACCTGACTCCAGAAGAGTTGAGCGGCGTTCCCTCTACCCCTGGTTCTTTGGAACTGGCGCTTAAGGCGTTGCAAGAAGATCATGAGTTCTTATTGGCAGGCGGTGTGTTCACGGCGGACTTCATCAATACCTGGATTGAGTACAAACTCGACAATGAGGTGAATCCAATGCGGTTGCGTCCTCACCCCTACGAGTTTTCGCTCTACTATGATGCGTAGTTATGATGCCTAGTTTTGCGAGAGCCAGTTCTGCTGGATAACGATCGCTTAGATTGAGACTCCTGAAGCAGCCGTCCTAAAAATGGGCGGCTGTTTTTTTATTAACGTTACGAATTTTTCGCCACTGATCAGAGAATAGAAACCACGATTTCAAAAGAGGCATCAGATCAGAGCTTCAAAACTACTTGATTATTCTTTAGATGATGAAGAAAAATTAAAGCTATTAACGCAATATTGTTGGTGAAGTGTCGTTAGTCGCTGCGCTTAATTATGCTCAAGTTGTTCCTACAAGTAACCAGAGATAGAGATAAATCACGAAGTTAGTCAATTATCTTGGGATTAGCCGCATCGATCGCTCTCCATCTTCAGTGTCAATACTGTACGTCTACAGGCAGGATTTGAACTACTACACCAACTGTTTAGCAAACTAACTAAGAGGCATCTATGAGCACAGATCCGCAGCAGAATATCCAACCCACTCCGCCATTTGACGAGAAGAATGACGAAACACCCGCGATCGGTGGCGGCTTACCCGTCATTCAATTCTGGGCAGAGCATACGTTGAACCCAGAAGGTCCCAAACTTTGGAAAACGCTATTTCACAAAAGCGCGTGTCCAAGCTGTTCTTGGGGGACTGGCGGACAGAAAGGAGGATTCACCAATGAGGATGGAGAAACGCTTCAACGCTGCATGAAAAGCGTTGAGGCAATTTCGGCTGAAATCAAACCCGCTGTTCCTGCTTCTGTTTTCGAGCAGCGGAGTATTACTGAGCTTCAGCAACTCAACTCAATGGAGTGCGATCGGCTGGGACGGTTGAGCTTTCCGATGATTTTGCGAGAAGGCAAGTCTCATTACGAGCGGATTTCCTGGGAAGAGGTTTATCAAATTGCCGAAACTGCCTTTCGCAAGCAGCCAGAACGAGTGGCATCCTACAGTTCTGGTCGCGCTCCCAATGAAGCGGCTTACTTGTTGCAGTTGATGATGCGAACGATCGGTTCCAACAACCTGGCAGATTGCTCAGACCTCTGCCACGCGCCATCGACCACTGCGCTGTACGAGATGCTGGGGACAAAAACCTCAGTGGTCAGCCTGGAGAGCTTGAAGCACGCTGATTGCGTGGTGCTGATTGGTTCCAACCCAGCCTACAACCAGCCCCGCTGCATGAATGAGTTGATCCAAATCCGGGAGCATGGCGGCAAGATCATCGTGATTAACCCGATCATGGAGATTGGGCTAGTCAAATTTGGCTCTCCTGCCTTTCCGCTCAAGTCTCTGCTCACTGGCTCTGATATCTCTTCGCTGTACCTGCAACCGATTCCCGGCAGCGATGTTGCGCTGTTGGTGGGAATTCAGAAATCCCTGATTGAGCAGAATTTAATCAAATCCGATTACTTGCACCTCCTCACCGAGGGTTCGGAAGCCGTCCTGGAACAGGCGCGATCGACCCCTTGGGAAATGATTACGGCAACCTGTAGCGTTTCTAGAGCGGAGATTGAAGCTGCCGCAACCCTCATTGGCACCTCAAAAGGGGTTGTCTTTGGTTGGGCAATGGGGATCACTCAGCACAGTAATAGCGTCGATAACGTTCGCGCCATTGTTAACACGGCTTTGATGACCGGCAACATGGGCAAAGAAGGCGCAGGGGTGATGCCGATTCGCGGACACTCGAATGTGCAGGGCTTTGGCTCAATGGGTGTCACCGTAGAGCTGCGGCACGAAATTCAACAGGCACTCGAAACGCTGCTCGATCGTCCCCTCAGTCGCGTTCAGGGCTATCATACGCGCCACCTGATCGAAGCGGCAGAGGCTGGCAAAGTCGATACGCTGCTGTGTTTGGGTGGCAACCTGTACGCCGCGAACCCTGACTTGACCCAAGCCAAACGCGCCTTGAGCAACATTGAAACAATCATCTATCTCGCTACCAAACCTAATTTGGGACATTTTCACGGGTTGGCGAAGAAAACTACGATCGTCCTTCCTGTACTCAACCGCTTTGAGCAACCCTACAAAATCACCACCGAGTCGGGCAACAACTTTATTCGGCTGAGTGATGAGGGTGAAACTCATCTGAAAAATGCCGAGTTGATTGCAGAAGTCGAGTTTTTGAGTACGTTGGCTCATCGGCTGCTGGGCGACTATCCGGTGGACTGGCGCGAACTGCAAAACCCCAAGTATGTGCGGCACTTGATCGCTCAAACTATTCCTGGGTTTGAAAAGATGGCGACGATCGATGACACCAAGGAAGAATTCACGATCGGCGGACGCATCTTAACGGAACCCGGCTTTCCTACGCCTTCTGGCAAAGCCTCCATGTTTGTCACGCCGCTGCCCAATTTGACGCTGCCCGATGCCAAAGATTTTGGCGGGTCTGAGTCTACTCAGGGGGTTGTCCTGGCATTAATCACGGGACGCAGCTATTCTCAGTTCAATACAGTTGTTTACAAAATTGGCGATCAGTATCGGGGAATGCCGCACCGGAACTGCATTTTGATGAATCGGCTCGATGCAGAAAGTGCCGGACTGCAAGACCATCAACCCGTTACTGTGCAGGGAGATGCAGGCAAAATGGAGAACGTTGAAATTATCTATGGTTCTATTCGACCGGGAGCCGCATTCATGTTCTATCCAGAGGTGAACGCGATCTTTAAGGCTAGAACTGAAGAGCGATCGGGCACACCCGCTTACAAGCGCGTTCCCGTCTTCGTTCACGCTTAGAGTGTTGCTCCTGACAAGGACTCAAAATAACTTCAATTTATGACTCAGAAAACAACGTTTTTTCAATTCGAGGCAGATTTTGTGCAATCGCTCCGCTGTGTGCCGATGCAAGTCCGTCTGAAGCTTGACACCTGTGGGATCAAGCTGAAATTACCTCAATGGAATCGCTTTAGTGCTGAGGAACGCGAAACCTTAGTGGATTTGCCTTGCGAAACACAGGCGGAAATTTGTACCTATCGTGAACTGCTGCAACGTCTGGTACTGGCACATACAAGTGAAATTGCCACTGACTTGGCGATCGACCCCCATCCTGCTTGGGAAAACCTAGAGTCGATCGCGCCCAGCGTGCAAGAAAAAGCTGAGGAAATTGGAGTGGAAATCACACCGAGCCATTGGGCGAATTTAACCACTGACCAGCGATTTGCCTTGATTAAGCTCAGTCGTTCCCATCACGAAAATCATAATTTTCTACCCGCCCTCAAGGAATTCCACTTGATTTAGCTTTTAGCCGGGAAGCCCCGCGCTCTACCCGCTTCGGGTGAGCGACGGGATGGAAGGCGCGTGAGTTGAGGGACGTTGCCTGACCGCCTTGCGTA
>JARCMD010000039.1 GCA_030248885.1 Leptolyngbyaceae cyanobacterium MP9P1.79
AGCCATTGTTGAATCTGTCGTCCGAGGAATATAGCCAACGGTTACCGTTGCTGTTTAGTCTCTCTCGTGAGGAACTGTTGCATCGATTTGAGGCTTAGATCCACTCAGCCAAGGGACAGCCCCTTTAAGTGAATCTAACGAGACTGCATAAATTGGTAAAAGTAGTAGGTTGCCATCGGAATCACGGTAGCAGCTACTAGGAAGCCAACGACAATAATTGTGGCGCTGTTTGTATCGGTTTCCGCTGCTGTCTTAAAGGTGCCTTCTGTTCTGATGGTATCGATGACGATCGGCGGCCCTGGATCAGCTTTACCAGATAGCACGGCAATGAGTCGATCGCCTGCATCCAGAAAGGCTTGATTGTAATTACCTTGGCGCACGGGCACCATAACGGTTTCCTGGGCAATGCTTTGGGCGATCGGTTCTGATAGTACGTCCTTTACCTTGTCGCCAAACCGAATCGCAGTGCCATTTGTGACATTATCAATCAGCAGCAAAACTTGGTTCGCTTGGGCTTCAGGGGTGGGGAACCATTTTTCAAATAGCTGGTTAGCAAGGCTTTGGGGGGTTTCACCATAATCTAAGCGGTGAAGAGTGACGACTCGCACCTCCTTGCCTGTTTGCTGTGCCAACTCCTCCAAACGGGTGCTGAGGTTGCTTTCACTACTACGGCTCAACACTTCAGCTTGATCCACAATCCAATTTCCTGGAATCAGAGCAGGGAAATCATAAACGCCCGTGGCGTAGGCTGAAGCCATTGGCAATTGGGCAGTTAGCACCATCACGGTGATGCATAGAAGCAGGCGTAGGGCGTAATTTTGCCAAGCTTGCCACGTATTAGTTAGGAGAGTGACAACAGGTCTCATACAAATTCTTAAGATTATGGTTCCCACCATACTACGGTTGGGCAGAGAATGGTGGGTAGCAGGGCGATCGTAGCTTGAATTAAGTCTCGCCAATTCTCCCTGTAGCCCTACTGGTTTGTCAGTTTGCAGCCTATGAGTTTAGGGCGAGTGAGGGGCTATTATTTTAGGATCTTTAACTCATAAAGTAATTTTTGATCGACCACTATGGACCACCAACGAGTCAACAAATATTTCACCTTGATAGATCGCTTGTTGAAATGCGCTAGTGGTCAAGAAACCCACATCCTAGCGGCGCAGATCCATCTTCTGGATGCAGATCTCATTGACACAATGCAGGTTGTGGCGGCAAAGCTATCCGATCGGGGTGATGCTACTCGCTCAGGATGGTTACACCGCATAGCCGACCAGCTCAATACCCGTCTTCAGCGCTACCACACGTTGATTGAGGCATTATTAAATCATCCACGTCAACATCAGCAGGCAATCTTGGATTCCGATCGCACCCTGATCGATGCGGGATTAATGGTAACGATGGAACAGGTGGCAAATACGCTTCTGCTCCAGGGAAATCGGCAGGATGCTATTTGGCTAAAAACCTGTGCGGCTGAAATTAGGAGAGCTTTAAGCCAGTTAAGGTGATTTCCGGGAAATGAAAATACCGCTGTAGAGGCGTTCGTATAGCATGTGCTTTGCACTTATCTTCCGGCAGATCGGCCCTTGAATCAACCAAAAAGTCATTGCCCGAAGGCTTTGCTCTTCCGGTTTCTGGCATAAACTTTTCTAGAAGTCTTCTTAATAAGATGCGTAAGTTGGTCTGAAAAATTGTTTCGTGCCATCCCATCAACCCACCAACCCATACCTTAAATCACAGCCTGCACACTTACTTTGGTTAAATTTTTATCCTTTGGGAGTTGTAAGGCAGCATCTACCTGTTCATAGAGTGCTTCGGGGGTAGTGGAGTTGTAGAGAAGGATATCAGCACTGGCAATTTTACGATCGATCGCCATCTGGCTGTCAATTCTGGCTTGAATTTGCTCCCGGTTCAGCCGATCGCCCCCCTCAGTGTTCCCACTATCCCGCTGCATCATCCGCTCAGTCTGTTGGTCTAGGTCGCAATAAACCACCCACACCTCGGTGACCAAATCACGCATTCGGGCTTCAAAGAGGAGCGGAACCACTAGCACGACTGTGGGAGATGCGCCCATACTTTGCAGCGCTTGGACAAAATGCTCTCGGACGTAGGGATGGATGCGCTGTTCTAACCAGAGGCGTTCTGCGGCGCTTCTAAAAATAATGTGGCTGAGGTGGCGACGATCCAGGGTGCGATCGGGAAGCAGCATCCCGGTGCCATAGCGTTCGATAATTTCAGCTAAAATTTCCGAGCCTGGTTTCACTGCATCACGGGCATAAATATCTGCATCCAAAATCGGCAACTGGTAGGTGGTTGCCAAATAGCGAGAGATGGTGGTTTTTCCCATACCCACCCCTCCAGTCAAACCGATTAAGCGACGGTGTTGTGAGGGATTAGCGTTTGGTGATGTAGGGACTGGCGATGCAGTGAGAGGAATACTTCTCATACAGGTTGCACGTCGTTAAATAAATTTAAGGGTAGATGACCATAGGTTTCGTTGACTCCCTCTGCGAACTGAGATTGGCAAGAAACCAAAACTCCTCTATAAGTACCAGTGTAAGAGTCTAGATAGGATGACCCGACTTTACCATTGAATTTAATGTAAACGGAGCCGGGCATTTCCTGGAGATCTACCTCAGAGGGGTAACCCAAGGCTCTGAGATAACTCTGCAAAGCAGCAATACCGCGATCGGCGGTGTCTGCACAAACGCCCAGCAGTTGATAGTCTGAGTGATGGGTCACTTGGAGCAATGCCTGACGAACTAAGGACAGGTCGGGATGGGGTTCAGGCTCACTATCACCACAGGTAAAAGCCCGCAGCGTTGTCTGTGCCTGGGCTAAGGTCATGTCATTCATGAATAGTTTGGGGTTAAGGAGATTTGCAGAAAGGGTTATACCAGGAAGCGGTCGTATTTGTCCCAGAAATCTCCTTAATTCCTTCCTGGTTTCTTAGCTTTCTGAAGAGCAGCCTCACTATTTTTGCGATAAGCTACGGCTCGATCGGCGGCGGTTTTGCGACGGGCATCTTGAACAGGTACTTGAGCCATTAAATCCGAGGCTTGCTGCCAGCGGGTTGCCAGAGAGAGCCACTCTGAAGTCGATCGAGCCTTGGTGCCAGCGATCGATGTTTGCTCAGCAATGCGTACTGCTTCCACAAAAGGATCTTTGGGTTGAGGGGTGACCACAGGCTTGGGCGGTGGGGTGGGGGGGGTAGAGGCTACGGGGCTGGGAGTAGGAGTGGATGAAGCAGTCGGCTGGGTTTTTGCCTGGGAGGGGTCATTGAGGCGTGATCCCAGCCAACCCCACACTGCCCAACCCACAAGCAGCAGGAATACGCTTAAGCCCGCTCCACCAATAATGCCGCGCCAGAATTGGCGATCCTCTCGCACCTGACGCACAGAACGAGATTTAATCAATTCTGCTTTTTCCGCGTCTACGCGGCGTGCTTTCATGTCTTCAGAAATCTGCGTCAGTAGGGTCGGTCTCGTCAAAATAATTTCTTCTGCCCAAAGCAGGTGGGCTGGGTCACGGGCAACTTCCTCCAGCCAAAGTAATTGCTGTTCTTGGACAAGGCGGCTGTTGATTTTGACTCGACGAATGTTTCGAGGTGAGATGGATTCTAGGATTTGCCGAATGCGGTTGACGAGGGGGTCTTGCTCTAGTTGTTCTGGGCTGGCGGCTTCACATAAAAGTTGCAGTATGCCATGTTGAAATACGGCGCGGGTTCTCACGCTGGCATCCGCAAGTTTGTCATTTAAGATTTGGATAATTGCCGCAACGCTACCTTGGCGGGCTTGTCTGGCAATGTCATCAATGGGGTCTACCATAGCAGTTTTGCGAGTAAGTCATTCAGTTAACCCTACTAGTCTGTCAATCATTAATTGACGGGTAGCTGAAAGCCGGGAGGTTAGTTGGAGTTAAATTTTGAGGGTCTTCGACCCCTCAAAATTTTCTTGACAGAGCACTAGGAGTCCATTTTCAGCAAACCGTTTGGGCTTTCTTCGGGTATTCCGGCGCTATCTTCCAGGATGATACTTCACAATTCAGGTTGGGATCGCTATGTCAACTGTTCCTGCGGACTATTTAGTTTCTACAAATGTATAACTATAAGTCCGGGAACATTAGTCTGTGGAGGTTTTCTAACGATCGCTTTCCCAAAGGTGGCGATCGTCGTTGAAGCGTTGAATTTGCCAGAGATCGGTGTTGAGGCGATTTTGATCGGTGCAATGCCAGCGCGATCGATCGATCCAGAATTCAAATAGGGCGGTGTTGTGGGCATGGAGTCGCCACGATCGATCGCACCCCAATAGTTCTGCAACTAAGTGTTGCAAAATCCAGCTATGGGTGATGATCCAGAGGCGATCGGACTCCTGATGATGGGTCAAAATGTCCTGAATGAAGTGTCTGGCTCGATCGCGGGCTTCCTGGAGCGACTCTGCCCCTGGAATGGGAATCCAATCTGGCGAGGCTTCTAGCGCCTGACAAAGTTGGGGGTGGCGTTCTTGGGCTTCTGCCCACGTTAGCCCCTGAAAAATTCCATTTTGGAATTCTTTCAAATCATCGCTGTACTGGATTTTGACTGTTTTAAGGGAATCCTGAGTTGGGGTGGTCGGGGAACTGACTTCACCACTGTCGATTAAATCGCTCACTGCACTGGGTAGGGGAGCCGTGAGAAAATGGTTGACCAAAATTTCTGCGGTTTGCGCCGTGCGCTTGAGGGGGCTACTGTAGATGCTGGAGGGCACCCAAGATTCAGCCAAGAGTCGCTGGGCTAGCCTTTGTGCCTGGGCTTTGCCGATCGCCGATAGCTCAAAATCCCCGTGCCCCTGCATTCGGCGTTCCTGATTTCCCACGGATTGAGCATGACGAATAAATAAAAGTTTCATGGGAAGGGTCAGTGGGCAACCAAGGGGTAGGGCAACTGTTAGTCTTCGCCTCAGCACATCATTCCCCTAAATGAGCTGTAGGGTAATCTGCCAATCATAATCCACCTTTTGAACATGGAGGCAAGGAATGGTTTGAAGTAACTCAATCAATTTCAGATCAGGATACACACTTCGTACTACAGTCCGTACTGTTTGCCTGTAACAATTGTAAAAGTTTCTACTTAGCTGTGAAATTGTCACAAATTCTTCCGGATAATTTGCGATCGAACTCTTAATGATTTCTATCAACGCGATCTCCAAGGCATCTGCTGATTTAATCTTGGGAGCTAAGATTGGTTGAGACTGTGAAACCCTTTGGGATGAGCGAGGTTGGATTGCTTCAGTACCCTTAGCCTTCAGTATTCTCGGTAAATTCCTATCTAGTCTCCTAGTCCGATTGATATGTTTGATTGAAGTTGCTTGAGATTCGGAAGAATCAGGGATTACTGCCTGAAAAAGAGCTACATAGAAGTTTTGTGGGTTTTGGGTACCGTAAATCGAAAAGCGCTTGCTACTTCTGAAAAGAGTCCTCAAACTATCGCCATAATCTTGAGTTTTTGCTACTTCTTCGAGTGAAACCCTATACTTTTTATAGAGTAATCTACTAAGCCTAGCCACGCTAACCCAGGGATTGCCGCTCCTATCTGATTCAAGAGCTATGAGGGTTTCTAGTTCTTCAAGTAGCTGTTGTAGTGATGAAAACGAGGACAGAGCTTGATGAAACTCCATTTGTCATACACCTGAGTGCAAATGTGTGTGGCATATTCCTACAGGTGCATTGCTGAGTATTTCATCATTTTCCAAGTACGGCTTTCCTCACCGAGCGTCCCTAAGTTGCTCAGGAAACTTCACAGGCACCTAACTTTGGAGGCGAATAGATGACTTTTCAAATACATCTCTACCAACAAACCAGCAGGCTAACCACAGGGAGTTAAGATCCTTCAAAAGGTCTAGGACTAAGACGAACCCTTCTCAGTCGCTCCACTTTGGGTGATCCATAGTGTGATGCCATCGGCGATCGTTTTTGCCAATTTATCCTGTTCCTGGGGGTTTGTGATCCATTCAAACTCAGTGGGATTGATCATGAAGCCCAATTCCAGCAGCACAGAGGGCGCAACGGTTGGGCGAGTCAGGGCTAGGTTATTCCAGAATACGCCGTAGGTTGGGCGATCGAGGGTTTTGACGAGATAGTTGTGCAAAAACACAGCGAGGCTGTGGGCTTGGGGCTGATACCAAAATGTCCCTACGCCTTGGGTTTTGAGGGCATCTCCATCGTCGGGGAGGGCATTGTAATGGAGGCTCAGGGCGATCGTTGGCTCCCAGGTTTCGATCATGGCTACGCGGGGGCCGAGATCCAGGTCGCGATCGGTGTCACGGGTCAACTGCACGGTGGCTCCCCGCTGGAGCAACTGCGATCGCAGAAGTTTGGTTGTAATCAGCGCCACATCTTTTTCTGGGTAACCCGTTGGGCCTCTAGACCCCAAATCTTCTGGGCCACCATGTCCGGGATCGAGCAAGATTTTGATGCCCGCCAGCGATCGGCCCACCCCATCTTTTTGCGCCTGTTCTTTCACCTCTGGAGGATGGCGGAGCGACAGGATCAAACTGGTTCCTTCGTACCTCAGCTTGTATCCCCACTGCTGAGAGGACTTGAGCGTGAACAGATATTGAACTTGGTTAGGGGAGGCTTGCTGCCATGTCAGGTTGGCGATGGCGCGATCGTCGGTGAGCGCAATCGTGTCAGTTTGGGCGGTGGTGTTGTGCAGGGTGAGGGTGAAGCTGTTGCCACTCTGCTGGACGGCGATCGGCACGGGCACCTGTAGCGGAAAAATGATCTCCGTCCAGCCGCGTTGTTGACGGGCGCGAATACTGCGAATGATCGTTTGGGGCGGGGCGGCACTGGATAGCATCCGGGTTTCTTTTTGCTTAATCCAGCCGCCGTAGTCCAAGCGCAGCCACTCGCCTTCCCGTCCCGTCACGGTGGCTTGGGTGCCTTTGGGTAAAGGGGTGAGGCGAGAGTAGTCGGTGCTGGGGCCAGTGCGGGCGGTGCCTTGGGGCAGGATGACTTTAACGATCGCCAATCGTTCGGGAGCTAGGACTTCAACTCGCCCCGGTGCTGCTTGGCGAATAGTTTTGCCGCCCACGGTTAGCTGGAATTCTGGGCGCAATGATCCCGGCGTGTTAGCCCGATCGCATCCCTGGTAGCGAGTCGAGGCGGTGGGTGGGGATGCCTGGGGTTGGTTCTGTTGCGTCAACACAGCAGAATTGGCAGGGAGTTCAGTGGACTGGGTTTGGGGTGCCAGGACGATCGTTTTGGTGCCTAGCTTGACGGAAACTGTGGCTTTGGGCGGTGCGATGGTTCCAAAGCAAATTAACTCCCCTGGCAATCGGGCAATATCCCTGGCTGGAGTGAGGGAATCTTTGCCAAACGCCATGCCCACGGGCGCGACTGGCTCTGTGGAAAGGCGCGTCACCCGAATCGTGAGGGGCTGATCCCCAGGCTCCGATCGCTGATAGCGCAGGGTAAAGAGATTCTCCCCGACTTGCAGCGGAAAACTGGGCGCAAAGTGTCCCCCAGGACTGCGAGCAACGACCGTGCCATTCACCGTCACCTGTCCAGCCATCGGAGCAGTGCCAATGAGGAAAATCTTCGCTGCTGTGGTCTTGTGACCCTTGGGTGGGTAGGCCACATAAAGCGCTGTTGAATCTGCTCTGACTACGATCGCCAGCCAACACACCAGAAAAAACCCTAACAGAGCCAGTCCCAAACTTTTTTTCATACACAGTTTTATCGATTATCTGTCCAGCAGTTATACCAGGCACCGGAAGGGCGAAGCACCGGCAAATCAGCCTTTGAATCAACCAGAAGGTCATTGTCCGGATGCTTCGCCCCTACAGCGATATCTTCTTTCCCAGAAATCACCTAAGTTCTTCTACCCTTGCCTGCATCTTAGGACAAGTCTCTCTGGTGAACCCTGCTATCGAGTCATTTCTGGCAACGGCCAGCCCAACCGTGTGGGTTGGGCATAGACTCGCTTCAAGGTGTTGAGGTCTCTAGGGGAAATGGGGGGCGAGTCCCGTACCTGGGAGAAGTACATGATATCGGTTGGGAGGGGGCTGTGTCCCCAAATTCCCAAGGCGTGCCCCAGTTCATGCAGTGCCGCCGCGTAGAGATAGGCATCTGCCTGGCTGGGGTTGAGCAGGATCGTGCAGCGGTGAGCCAGGTAGGAAATGGATCGGCGCTCATCTCGCTGGGTATACAGTTCGTAGCGGGTTTCAGCCGATCGGACACGCTGGGCAGGGGTGGGGGGTTGGGTGCGACTAGGCAGCGATCGTAGCGGGGGCGCTTTGCGACGAACGATGATATCTGCCAATTCTGGTTGTGCTACTGGGATCATCGGCAGGTATGCATTCCAGGCTTGCACTGCCCGAAGCACCGAAATTGCCCATTGCACTCGCCGATCGACCTGCGGCAAGGATTCTTGGGGCTGTTCCACATAAATTTTGATGGGAAACGTTGACCACGAGAGATACCCCACTTCAGTGGGCGAAACCTGATCGAGATAGTCGCTAGTGTCTGAGGGGTTTGACCAAGCAACGAGTAAGGGGGGCAAGGGGCGGCTTTGCAGCGCTGGCAGTTGCTCTGGGTAAGATGTAGCGGTAACTCTGGGCTGAGTCAATGCAACCAGGAAGCCGAGGCAAAGCACGATGACAATGAAACGCACTAAATTTCGCACCTCGCATACCTACACTCCCTTATTTACCCAGCCAGCCCGCACTCAGAATTACTGTCAAGCCCATAAATAAAATGGTGAGCGTCCAGGTCACCCGGTTGAGCGTTGTTTCAGCGCTTTTGGTACTGGTAAACAACTGAGCCTGTCCACCGATCCCCGCTAAGCCGTCGCCCTTGGGACTGTGGAGGAGTACCAGGATAATGAGTCCGATGGCAGAAAATGTCCAAATCACTTGCAAAATATTAGCGATCGTCATGGTGAAAAACCTAGCTTAGTTAACGTTGAAAATTAAAGGCTATGAGTGATGGGCAACTCATTTACCCTCATCCCAACCCTTCTCCCTGGGGAGAAGGGCTTTCGGGCATTTCCGGTTCCCTCTCCCATTGGGAGAGGGCTAGGGTGAGGGCTATCTTGGCAGGTGCTTCAGAAACGTTGCATATCGTCTGGATGGGGGTGACGTTACAGCCGAACTCTCACTGGGGTGCGGTTAGCACGGGCTTCAAACTTAGCAGATTCAATCAACGATCGCCCCGTCATCTCTGGGGGTTGGGGCAATTTGAGAATCTCCAAAATAGTGGGGGCAATATCGGACAATCGGCCATCCGATCGCAACGCCACCTCTGCACCATGACCAGGAATTTTCAGCCCCTCGCCTTCTACCAAAATAAAAGGAACGGGGTTGGTTGTGTGGGCCGTCCAGGGATTGCCCCGATCATCCCGCAGGTACTCGGCATTGCCGTGGTCAGCGGTAATCAGCGCCGTGCCACCCGCGCGGTTAATGGCTGCCAGCAAGCGACCTAGACAGGCATCCACGGTTTCTACGGCGTGAATTGTGGCATCGATTTGCCCTGTATGCCCCACCATATCAGGGTTGGCGTAGTTGATGACCACCAGGGAATAAAGCAGCTTATCGATCGCCGCAATGGCCCGTTCTGTCACTTTTGCTGCTGACATCGCTGGAGCGCGATCGTAGGTCGCCACTAGCGGGCTTTCCACCAATTCCCGGTCTTCCCCAGGAAAGGGAACTTCAATGCCCCCATTGAAGAAATAGGTGACGTGGGCATACTTTTCCGTCTCAGCAGTGCGGAACTGGCGCAGTCCATGCTGAGCAATGACTTCGCCTAAAATGTGGCTAAGGTTCTGGGGCTGAAACGCGACGGCTGCGGGAAATTTTGCGTCGTATTGCGTAAAAGTAGCAAACGCCAAGGGCTGAATCAGCGGGCGATCGAATGCCGTGAAGCTGGGATCAACAAAGGCTTGGGTTAACTGTCGAGCGCGATCGGGGCGAAAATTACAGAAAATTACCCCATCCCCCGGACTCACTGCTCCCGGAGCAATGCGAGTGGGCAGGACAAACTCATCCGTGATCCCCTCACCATAGGATGCTAGCAACACATCCAGAGCAGATTTCCCCGCGCCCGCACCCTCTTCCGTCATGACCTGATAGGATTTCTGAATCCGATCCCAGCGGTGATCCCGATCCATACTGTAGTACCGACCGCTCAGAGTGACAATGCGCCCGACCCCGATTTGCGCCATGTAATCCTGGAGACGCTGAATCGATTCCTTGCCATCGGTGGGTTGAGTGTCGCGCCCATCGGTGATCGCATGGACACAAACATCCGTCAGGGATTGCGCCTTGGCCAAATCCAGCAAGCCCAGTAAATGATCAAGATGGGAATGCACGCCGCCCTCAGAACACAGCCCAACAAGGTGCAATTTGCCGCCCCGCTGACACACCTGTTGACAGGTTTCCACAAGGGCAGGATTGCTCAAAAGGGTGCCGTCTTCTACCGCGTCGGAGATGCGAACCAATTCTTGGGGCACAATACGCCCGGCTCCCAGGTTGAGGTGTCCGACCTCGGAGTTGCCCATTTGCCCGTGGGGTAACCCTACATCTCTGCCCGAAGTTTGCACCAAGGTTCTGGGATACGCGACCCAGAGGCTATCCATCACAGGCGTTTTGGCGAGGGCGATCGCATTGCCTTCCGTTGCTTCCCGATACCCCCACCCGTCTAAAATGACTAGCACCACCGGAGAGACAGGTGCTTGCGCCATAACTCGTTGCCCTCTATATCGTAGATTTCTCTGCGATCATACCATTTGAATCTGTGTGCTTAGGCTCCAATCTAGCGAAGTGGCTCAGGGGACACTAACCCTTTAGGACTTCTCAGCAGTGCAGCATTCGGTTTCTTGAGATTAGAGGGTATCAAGTCGCAACTCCTAGCTTGATACCCCCAAGCGATACCTGTCACGATCGCAGAGGTTCAGAGAATTCTGACAGAATTGGGGTAAGAGGTTCTTGAGTTGTAGGTAGGGAGATTCCATGAAAACACTAGATGAAGTCAAGCGAATTCTGTCTGAACGCAAGTCGTGGCTCTGTGAAACCTATCAAATCACTGAGCTAGGAATCTTCGGCTCCTATGCTAGAGGTGAGCAAACTCAAGAAAGTGATGTGGATGTGTTGATTGACTATGAACAGGCCCCAACGCTATTTGAGTTGGTGAATCTGCGAGATTATCTAAGAGATTTGATGGGATTAGACGTTGATGTTGTGACTAAGAACGGATTAAAGCCTAGAATTCGAGATCGAGTTCTGTCCGAGGTCATTTATTTATGACAGAACGTTCACTTTCCCAAGTTTTACAAGACATTTTAGAAACAATCAATTACCTCGAAATCTTCGTTGATGGAGTCACATTAGAATCATTTGAAACCAATCCAGAGAAACTGTTTGCAGTTGTGAAAGCCTTGGAAATTGCTGGAGAAGCGGTTAAAAAGATTCCTGATAACCTTCGTCAGCAGTATCCCCAAGTTCCCTGGAAAGATGTTGCTGGAATGCGGGATATTCTAGTTCATCAATACTGGAGAGTGGATAGCAAGGTAGTATGGTCAACGGTTCAGACTGGTATTCCATTATTGAAAATGGCTATCACCGAACTAGCTAATCAATTTCCTAATTAAAGGAGAAATCTCATGACCCTTGAACAAGCCATTTTAGAAAAAGCACGATCGTCATCTTTTGAGCGAAAACAGAAAGTATTGGAATTTATCGAAAAAGGAGACAACCTGTGAAAGTAAAAGTGACTCAGCGAGGATTGCTAATTCCCAAAGAGCTTTTAGAAGGAGTTCGATCGGTTGAGATTCGCCGAGAAAACAATCAAATTATTTTGACTCCAATTGTAGAAGATGACCCAATTTGGGGCTTAGGTTCAGATCCTATTAGGCTCGGTATTGCTGATGCGGCTGAAAATCACGATCGCTATCTCTACGGTTCAATGCAACTTAACTATGAGGAGAAATCTTATGACCCTCGAACAAGCCATCTTAGAACAGGTACGATCGCTGTCACCTGACAAACAGCAGGAAATTCTAGACTTTGCTGAATTTTTGATCCAGAAATTTCAGCCTACTTCTGCAATGCCTCATAAAGACGAGTTTTATGGCTGCATTCAAGATGAAACTTTTATCAGACATCCTCAAGGTAACCAATCTGATCACGAACTTTTAGACAAGGAGTGAAATTATGCAAAGTATTAAAGTGCGTCAACGAGTTGGGGCAGATGGCATCTTGCATTTGGAGATTCCGACTGAGATTCAAGAGGCTGAAGTGGACGTGACCGTGAATTATCAAAGAATTGCACCGCAGAGCGTTGATGAACGCGGGTGTCCCATTGGTTTCTTTGAACGTATTTATGGGATTTGTGCTGATGATCCGATCGTGATTGGCGATGGAGATGAGTTTTAGTACAGAGATTACTTAGGAGAAAGTGATGCAAAGTATCAAGGTTTGTCAGCACATTGGACAGGATGGGCTGCTTCATCTAGAAATTCCGACCGAAGTTAAGAACGGTGATGTAGAAGTAGTAGTGGTGTATCAACCGATGCATCAGGCTAAAAAGCGGCAGTGGTCACCAGAATTTTTAAGTGCGTTTGGGTCTTGGAAAGGTGAATTGGTCAGAGCGCCCCAAGAGGAACAGCCAGAGCGAGTACCGTTTGAATGATTTATCTACTCGACACCAATACCTGTATTCAGTACATGAACCGCCGTAGCTTGCACATCTATCAGCGTATCATGTCACATTCTCCAGAGGATATAGCTATTTGTGACATCGTAAGATTTGAGCTTTACCTTGGTGCTTACAATAGCTCTCGTGCAGAAGAAAATTTAGAAAGTTTGCGAAAATTCTTTGGAGATTTTGTGAGTTTGCCGTTTGATGGACGAGCGGCGGAGGCTGGCGGCAGATTACGATCACAACTCAAAGCCGCAGGAACCCCGATCGGCTCCTATGACATACAAATTGCTGTGATTGCCCTCACTCACGACTTAACCCTAATCACCCACAACACCGCCGAATTTAGCCGCGTGAATGAATTGTCGATCGAAGATTGGGAGGTTGAGGCATGAACGATCTTCTACCAGAATAAATAGCTGATAACCATTATCCATACGATCACGATTACAGTAGCTTTTGGTTGGCAGAGTATTTAGCATTGCAGCGTGGTTGAAGTTCAGAATCAAACTCAATTTGGATCGATCGGGTTAGGTCTTAGCGTATTCAGGTTAAATAGTAATAACTAGGTCTTAAGAAAATGTTTGTAAATTAGCGTGTAGTCTTGCACTTGCCCCCCAATTCTGGGGGGCTTTCGAGCCATTTTTTTTCAAAGTCCCTCATTTTTGGGGAACTTGAGGAGCGGCTCGGGGCGCAATTTGTGCTTACAAACAGTTTCTAAGTGAGCAGTAGATTGCATCTATCGAAAGACATCTGAGTCATAGGTCTACCTGATACGACCAGTTTCATCATCCATAGAATTTGTAACCAAATACTCATTCATCGGTTCATGAGTCACCGCAATTTGCTATGAGCAAAGCACCGAGCAAAAAGGTTCAGCCCCTGTCAACGCTAACTTCTTGGAAAATCACGGCAATCTATGCATTGATCGGTGCCTTGTGGGTTTGGCTTTCCGATGCAGGGCTGTCGTATTTCATTCATGAGCCAACCGCGATCACTGAGCTACAAACCCTTAAGGGTTGCCTCTATGTCTTACTGACCAGCATCCTGCTGTATGGATTGATTCAAAAAAGTTTGAGTGCCCTTCAGCGCTCAGAGCGAGAGCTGCGACAGAGCCATCAAGATTTGGCGATCGCCGAAGCCACCGTGAGGCAACAACTGCAAGCCTCGCGACTCCACCAAGCAGAGTTGGAGAAAAGTGAGCAACGATATCGCAGAATCTACGAACTAGCCTCTGACTATGCCTACACTGCCACAGTGACAACCGATCGGCAAATCTTGGTGGAATGGGTGACTGAGGGCTTTTTGCACGCCAGTGGCTACAGTCTGGCTGAGATGCAGCCGCCGCAAAATTGGCTAGCGATCGTTCATCCTGATGACCTTGAGAGTGTTGAGCAAAAACTCCCGGCGTTGCTCTCTGGACAGTTAACGGTGAACCATCTCCGAATTGTCACAAAACAGGGAGAGGTGAGGTGGGTGGAGAGCTATGCAAAACCAGAGTGGGATGAGGGGGAGCAACGTGTTGTCGGTATTTTGGGCACCTTGAAGGATGTGACTCAACAAAAGCAAGTTGAGCGTGCCCTGCGTGAAAGTGAGGCGCGATTTCGGGCAGTTTCGGAAGCTACACCGATTCCAATCATTATTGGACGGGCTACTGATGGCTTGATTGTCTACGCCAATCAGCACTTGCACACCACCTTTGGTTACTCTGCCCAGGAAATGCTCGGTCGCGTTTCCCCTGATTTGTACTACGACACGCACGATCGCCCAATATTATTGGCACGGGTCGCCCAGGATGGATTTTTACGCAACTACGAACTGCGGCTAAAAAAAGCCGATGGCACTCCCTTTTGGGGAGCTTTATCGGGGTGCCAACTCATGTTTGAAGGAGAAATGACTACCCTGGCGGCATTTTTTGATATCACAGAAATTAAGCAAGCAGAAGAGGCATTGCGCCAAAGTGAACAGAAATACCGCGAGTTAGTGAATAACTTGAAGGAAATTGTGTTTCAGCGAGATTGCCAGGGCATTTGGACGTTCCTCAACCCAGCGTGGGTTGAAGTCATGGGTCACACCGTAGAGGCAACCTTGGGGACTGTCTTTTTGGATTACGTCCATCCCAGCGATCGACCCTACAGTTGGCAACGATTTGAGCAATTGCTGCGAACTCAAGCATCCTGTCGATACGAGGTGCGGTATGTTGCCCAGAATGGCGATGTGCGATGGTTAGAAATGTTTGCCCATCCCATCTTGAATGCCGCAGGAGAGGTGATAGGTGTGGCGGGAACGCTGATCAATGTTACAGAGCGCAAGACAGCAGAGTTGCAATTGCAGGCGTTGAACTTGCAGCTAGAGGGACAGGTGCAAGAGCGAACAGCGCAGCTTGAAGCCCGGATGCAGGAGTTGCAGGAGTTGAGCCACTTGAAGGATGATTTTCTCAATACAGTCTCCCATGAGTTACGCACCCCCGTGTCTAATATGAAAATGGCTATTCGGATGCTTCAAGCAACCTTACCGACACCGACGATCGCCGAGGAAGGGGCGGGGGAAGTGATGGGGGAAAAGTATAAGCGGGTCGATCGCTATATTCAAATTCTCGATACAGAATGCAGTCGGGAAATTAGTTTAATCAACGATCTCCTCGACCTACAACGCATCGAGAGCGCTCTTGAACCCTTGCAATTAGAACCCATTCCCATAGAACATTGGCTGACCCTATCAATGGACCCCTTTCAAGAGCGGGCCCATAGCCGCCAGCAACGATTGTTCGTCGAGGTGGCGGCTGAGATTGGTTTCATTTGGTCTCATCTGCCCAGCCTAGACCGCATTTTGGCCGAGCTACTGAACAACGCCTGCAAATACACGCCACCGCAGAACGAGATTAGTGTCAAGGTGTCCTACAGCTTCGCCAATTTGCCAGAGGGAGTGGAACCACAGCGCTTCCTGCGGCTGACCGTGGGTAACTCTGGGGTAGAGATTCCCCAAGCTGAGTTGTCCCGAATTTTCGATAAGTTCTATCGCCTCCCTAGCAGTGATCCGTGGAAGCAGGGGGGCACTGGGCTGGGACTGGCGTTGGTGCAGAGACTTGTAGACCAATTGAGTGGGAAAATTTGGGCAGAGAGCGACTGTAACCAGACGCAATTCATTGTGGAGTTGCCTGGGTGATTAAGGGTAGTCCCCTGAGATTATCTCAGCCCTCACCCCCAACCCCTCGCCCAAAGCTTGTCATTACCAACATCTCTTAAGCCAATACTTCAGACAGTTTTTGTGGAGGTGCTGGAAACCCTGTTGCACAGCCAGGATAGACCCTCACCCTAAATCCCTCTCCCAAAAGGGGAGAGGGACTTCAATCCGGCTCCCCCTCTCCCAAGAGGGGAGAGGGACTTCAATCCGGCTCCCCCTCTCCCAAGAGGGGAGAGGGACTTCAATCCGGCTCCCCTGCTCCCGTTCTGGGAGAAGGGGTTGGGGGATGAGGGCTAGCGATCGCAAAAATGTCC
>JARCMD010000282.1 GCA_030248885.1 Leptolyngbyaceae cyanobacterium MP9P1.79
CTCACCCTAAATCCCTCTCCCTAGGGAGAGGGACTTTGAATTCCGGCTCCCTTCTCCCTAGGGAGAAGGGTTGGGGATGTAGCTTGCTTCCCGAAGGGTAGGCGGCTCGGAGATCTGCAAAAGTGAGATGCACCCCTGCTGAGGTTTAGAACTATGTTTAGGCGGGTGAATCGTCACAGGTGCCCAGGCGAGGTGTAACGTTACCGTTCGCTCAGCTTCGCCCTTGCGTCCTCGGAGTAACAAGGATTTCTGCCCTTGAGCAGCCAGACTCCGTGCATAGGTCTTCAGGTAACTCCACTCTTGCTCTGCGGTGGTGATGACTCGGTTCTGGCTCACTCGCACGAGGCTGTGCCACTGGTTCTGAGAACAGCGCTTGAAGTAAGAAAATACGTCGCTCTCTCGGTCTCCGACACTCACCCAGACTCGCTCAGACGGCTGGGGAGCCACCCCAATCATTTCCACTAGCTCTGCCCATTTGTCTCCTTCGCTGGTCTTGGCTTTGCCGTTCGTTCCGCTCTCTGAACCACCAGCGAACTCACTCCGGCTCCACACTCGCTGTCCGGCTAGTCCTAAGATTTCGGGATTGCCGGGGGTGGAATGACGGCGAGGCAGCTATGCATCAGCAAGCCTTGGGTGCTGCCGTTGCCAATCACTTCTAGCCCTTGAGTTCGTTTGTGCTGACTGTAGTCTAGTTCGGTTGTGTCTTGGATGAATAGCACTACTCCCCTCTCTGGCTGCCTCGCCTGCGCTCGTGTCGCTTGCCAATGTGGTTCGCTTAGTCGCTCATGGCTCACGTCGCTCTCTCCGAAGAGTCGATAGGCTACTCTTAGCTCGTTCCATCCTCCCATCTGTTTCGGTAAGCTCTCACTCGGATTCGCTGCTATCGCGGCTCCAATCGCAACGGCTCGTTCGTTACGGCGGCTGTCTCCTAATTCCACCGCCCCCATTGCGCCTTCGCCCATTGCTCAGGCACTATTAGGTTTTCTAGGTTCATGATTTAACCCTACCTCGTTTACTTTTATCTTAGGAGATGTTGGTAATGACAAGCAGAATTGGGGGGTTGGGGGCGAGTGCAAAACTACACGCTAATTTACAAACACTTTCTAAGAAGCAGCTTTCTACCCTACCTACCTGAATCAAGAGGCCCGTTTATGTCCGATCGCCCTACTCCTATGTCTGAAGGATTCACCGCTTGTGTGCAAGCTTTGGGGCTGGCCCAAATTCAGCGCCACATCTTTATCTGTGCAGACCAAACTGTGCCCAAGTGCTGTGACAAAGCGGCGAGCTTAGTGGCGTGGGATTACCTGAAGAAACGTTTAAAGGAATTGTGTTTGGATGTGCCAATTGTGGAAACCCCCGCGATTGATCCAATCATGATGGAGAGCGATCGGGCGGCTCCAAATCCCTTACCCTTAATTTTTCGGACAAAGGCGAATTGCTTACGAGTTTGCCAACAGGGGCCAATTATGGTGGTTTACCCTGATGGCGTGTGGTATCACAGCGTTACTCCTGAAGTTGTAGAGCGGGTAATTCAAGAACATCTATTGAGCAACCAAGTTGTCGAAGATTATGTATTTCTGACCCATCCTTTACCGCAATTAAGGTCTGATGAGCAATTGTTAGGTAAAATTCAGCTAAGTTAGCTAAGCAATTGATGAAGAATATTTGCGGAATAAGTTAATGTTGCGTTCAAAGGGATTTGATCAGTAGAATCAACATGAAGTGGTCTGATCAATACTTACGTCTTTCAGTAAGTCTACTGAATCAATTGGATGTAGAGAAGATCGGATATCAACAACCTTGTCAGAAACCACCCGATCGGCGAAGTCCCCCTCAGCTCCTTACCCCTAATTCTGGAGATTCTGAGGTTCAAGTCCCTCATGATTAGGGAATTTGGGAAGCTGAGGGGTAGTTTTCCAGCCAGAAATCTCCTAAGCATTGAGTAGACAATAAACTTTTAATTAACGATTCAGACACTATCAGTAACCCAGCATGAAGGAAACAAGTTTAGGCGATCACAAACGGCTGCTGCTGATTGACGATGACCCCAATTTAATTCTATTAGTCAAGGACTATTTGGAATTTCGGGGATACGAGGTAGTCACTGCCGAAAATGGTCGGGAAGCCTTAGAAGTTTTAGAGAAAGATATTCCTGACATGATTATTTGCGATGTGATGATGCCAGAGATGGATGGTTATTCTCTGGTAAAGCATGTCCGAGAAGATCCGCGAACTAACTGGGTGCCTGTCTTATTTCTATCTGCGAAAGGGCAAAGCCAGGATCGGGTTAAGGGTTTGAGTACAGGAGCCGATGTTTACATGGTCAAGCCCTTTGAGCCAGAAGAGTTGGTGGCTCAAGTGGAGTCTTCCCTAAAACAAGCCTCTCGCCTGATTCAGCATCAAACTAAAGGGACAGAAGGGGGGCCAAAAATCCAGGTGCCCTTTGATGTCGAACTTACGCCTACGGAACAGCGGGTGGTGCAATATGTGGCGCGGGGGATGGCAAATCGGGAAATTGCTGAGGAACTGAATGTTAGCCAACGCACGATCGAAAGCCATGTGAGCAATATGTTGGGCAAGACGGGATTACACAATCGCACTGAGCTTGCTCGGTGGGCGATCGAAAATAGCATGGCGTGAATAAGGGACTTGCAGATGAGTAATGTACCCGCGTATAAACCTTGCACGGGCGAAGCATTCGAGCGAAAGTCTTTGTAACTCAATCAGAACCTTTTACCGAATGCTTCGCCCCTATGCAGACTTCGGAATGATTTATTAGTTGGAAGTCTCTAAGGATCGTGGATTAAATAACCTGCGTAGGTTATTTAATTTTGATTCCTTGGCTTGTCTGCAACCTGCAATAAGGGTTGGGAGAGAACACTTTGCCATTCTGCTTGTAAGAGGGGTTGGGTCACGAGTTCGGCTCCAAAATGTTGGCTGGCGGCCGCAGTTAAGGCAACGATCGCTTGCTCATGTAATTCATCTCCTTGCAAATTAGATGACAATTTAGGGAGAGGGAGGGATTCCCCAAAAACTTGCCTGAGCAAATCGGGATCAGGCTCTAGGCGCATTGAACCATGCTGGAGCAGGGCATCTCCCCGACGGAGTTGGGCGCTGCCAATGAATTTAACGCCATTGGATAGCACTAAATCGGCTAAGGTCGCTGTCCCAAAGCAGTTGGGATTGTGGCTATAGTTTGAGCCAGAGTGACCATAGGAGAGGTCAAGTCCCAACGATCGCCAGCCCTGGATCAGGAATTCACAAACCCTCTGGTAGACTTCGCTTCGACTCCCTAGCAGTCCTGAGGTGATCACGGCATAGGTTAAATCGCCTTGATGTAAAACCGCTCGTCCCCCAGTGGGACGGCGCACTAAATCCACAGGATCTCCGTTCCATCTCAAGTGCTGCCAGGATTCTGGCCAGCGGTGTTGATGATAACCCAGGGAGATCGCAGGGGGGTTCCAGGTGTAGAAGCGCAAAACCGCAGGGTGTTTACCAAGACGGTGCTGCTCTAGCAGCCAATGGTCGAGGGACATCTGCACCTGACCACTGGCTGCTAGGGGCGGAATGAATCGCCAGACCTGTGTGGAGGATGGGGAAATCGGGGATGGGCTAGAGGGCAAACTCACCCTGGAGCGATTCATCATTATCGTTGGCGATCGAGGCCACAACAGTCAGATTTCGAGAAATTTCCCCTGGAGAAAGTTCCGCAACCGTACGAGTCGAAATGACGACCACCTGCTCACCAAAAATGGCGAAGTGGGCCTCAAAGGTACTAGACCAATTCATTTCCAAGAGCTTACGTAGCAGTTGCGGCTCGTTCTTCACCGGAAACTTGAGGACGGAGGACCACACTGTAAACGTATCCTCGTCAGTCAAACCCGTTAGTTGGACGAATACTTCAACGCTGCCATACTTGAACTTCCATAGATGGCTACCGTCATTGCTGCTCACCATGGCGGAGTTTTCTTGATCCAAGCTAGAGATGACTGTTTCAATCACCTCTACGGAATTAGCAGGTTGAACGTGCTCTATCAATTCGTAGGTTGTCTCGCTGGTGGTTAAGCTTGGTGTAGACATAGTTTCAGGCTCAGGTGGACAGAGACTCATAAATTATCTCCAGCAGTTTTCAGTTATCGAGCGTTACTGGGTTGGGGGTAGTCATCTCGCAGATGTGAGATGATCTCACGTTTCGGCTGGACTAAGAACTTTTCCTAGAATACAGATAGACTATACCAACGATCGTAGACAAAGTATCTGGTTTCCGCAGACTTTACCTTCGCATTTGCTAATCCATCGGTAGGTGGAAATAGCCTTAGGAGATTTCTGAAAAAATTTTACCCCTGCACGGGCGAAGCATTCGGGCAATTTCTATCTGATCAATTCACAGGTTTATCTGCCTAATGCTTCGCCCCTACGTTCCTTGGTATAGTCTTTCCTGAAAATAGCCCTAATTCAATCGTTTCTGAAGGGAATTCTTCAGGAATCTAAGCAGATTTTCTGGCTGTCTTGGCTTGAGATGGCTGCATTCCGTTCAAAAAGAGGGGAATCAGTCGTTCCACAAAGGCTTGGGGATCACGCTTCCAAGCTCGTTGAATGACATCGATCCGAGTTTGTTGCAAGTCGGGAGCAAGGAAAGTCTGGGGTAGGCGCTCCATCAGGTATTGCGGGCGTTGCCAGAGGGGTAGCGTTTCTGCAACTTCCAGAAGGTTGCTCACGCGGCGCAGTTCGGCTCCTAAGGTGATGTCCATGCCCGATTCAAAGGCAGCTTGTTCGATCGCCCCATACTTCCGCTTGGCTTGATTAACCTTGGCGGCGTGTTCTGGACTTTTGTCAGCAATTTGCGCTAACCAGCGGTTGCCCCAGCGGACATGACCTGCTTCTTCAGGGAAAATACGCTCGATCGTTTCCCGAATTTTAATATTTTCGTCAGTTTGGCTGCCATGCTTGAGCGCATAGATGTGGGCTGAGAAGTATTCACAGCCGCGCTTTTCAGTCACGTTAATGGCAGCTAAGGACGCGATCACAAAGTCATCTGATGAAGTCTGGGCATCTTGATCTAAGAGGCGCTCAAATTCATCAATGTAAGAGGAGCCGGGAGGAGTTCCAATATCTGCGCCAAGATCGACGAGCAAGTCGGTCAACCACACCGCATGACGGGCTTCATCGGAAATGTGCCGTGATAGATCACGCACTAGCTCTATCGGCTTACCGTCTAATCTTTCTACTAAATCGGTGAGGTCTTTGCAACTGCGCTGTTCGCTGTAACGATAGCGGTTGAGCGTAAGCAGGTGAATTTCCCGATCACGGATCACTTGGCTCAGAATCTCACGAGCACCAAAGGTATTATTTAGTTTCCGGGGGTAGGCAACAGTCATAATATTTTGTTTTGTAAAGCTTCCCCCTCATGGTAACTCAGTTTTAAGGTGACAGCAGATGTCTTCAACACCTTACCTTGCGGGTATTTCTATCTATCCCATTAAGTCTTTGGATGGGGTGACAGTGACCCGATCGACGGTGTTGCTAGGGGGAGCCTTGCAGCACGATCGGGAGTTTGCGCTGTTTGATGAGAAAGGATTCGTCAATGGCAAGCGTTATGCCAAAATTCACCCCTTGCGATCGCGCTTCGACCGGAACTCAGGAATTCTCTCCTTGCAAATTCAGGGTGGTGACTCCCAGATTTTTCACATAGACAAGGAGCGATCGGCGTTGGAAGCGTGGTTGAGCGCTTACTTTGGGTTTCCCGTTCACTTGAAGCAGAACGAGGCAGGAGGATTTCCCGATGATACGAATGCTCTGGGGCCGACCATTGTCAGCACTGGCACCTTGGAGACGATCGCCTCCTGGTTTCCAGAACTGACTGTAGAAGAGGTGCGGAGCCGATTTAGAGCCAACCTGGAAATTGCTGGAGTGCCACCCTTTTGGGAAGACCAGTTATTTGCAGCAGAGGCGGATCAGACCGTATCATTTCGGGTTGGGGAGGTGCAGTTTGAGGGCATTAATCCTTGCCAACGGTGTGTTGTGGTGACGCGAGATCCGCAGACAGGAGAAGTGCTGTCGCAGTTTCAACGGCAGTTTGTGACGCAACGGCAAGCAACATTGCCGAGTTGGACGGCCCGATCGCGCTTCAACCATTTTTTTCGGCTAGCTGTGAATACCAGTGCGCCAAGTTCAGAGGTGGGAAAGGTGGTGCAAGTGGGAGATGCGATCGAGTTGATGTCTAGTTAGACCATCTGTGAACAGAGTTAAACTTTAGGTTGATATCGCCCAATCAGAATTAAAATAGAACTGGGACGAAACTATTTATTGCATCTGCGCCGTCTATCCTGGTTTAAAGTGCGAATTGGGGTGCGATCGGGGTTTAAAGCGGCTTTGAGTTGTCAGCGTTGGTCTTGCAACTCCGTTATTGGGATGAGTGGTTAACGCGGGGTGCAGCGTACAATAAGCTTCTACGGTCGATTTTTCGCGATCGAATTGACCGTTTATCTTGGATGCATTGGTTCACGCTCTCTCACGCCTGTATTCCATACGTCTATAAATTGGTTACCCCTAATAGTCCGCAAATCATCCAAACATCGCACATTAAATAATGTGAATTAACAAGCACATCATGGTTCCTCACAGCCTTAGCCTTCCGCCACAATTATTTGCGAAGGTTTTTCCGTTTCATCTGGTATTTAACCGGGCTGGAGAGGTGATGCAGACGGGAGAGGTGCTTCAGCGTGTCAATCCTGATCTATCGATCGGGGCGCAAATTCAAGATCATTTTCGTATTACTAGCCCCAACATTGCCTTTGATTTTGATACGATTCGGCGGCGGGCCAACTCATTATTTCTGCTGGAGTCCTTGCACACAGCTATGCAGTTGAAGGGGCAAATGATTTTTGTCGATGCCCAGGACATGATTTTTTTTCTATGTTCTCCGTGGGTTACGGATATCACAGCACTCCAGCCCCTGGGATTGAACTTGAGAGATTTCCCGACTCACGATCGCGTCGTGGATTTTCTCTTTACCCTGGAAGTGCAAAATACAGCGCTCTCCGAGACCCAAAAGCTGGCGCGAGAACTGACCACCCAGCGAGAAGAACTACGACGGGCCCTACAAGTTAAAGAGGAATTAGCGGAAACTGCCAAGGCGCAAGCTCATCAACTAGAGCAGACGTTGCAGGAACTACAACAGACCCAAACTCAGTTGATTCAAACTGAGAAAATGTCTAGCCTGGGGCAGTTGGTGGCGGGGGTGGCCCACGAGATTAACAATCCAGTTAATTTCATCTATGGCAACTTAACCTTCACCGGTGAATACATTCGAGATTTGTTAACTCTGGTTAACTTATATCGCCAACAATACCCTGAGCCATCCCCCGAAATTCAACAGCTTAGTAAGGAGATTGATGTTAATTTTTTAACCGAAGACTTACCGAATATGCTGTCGTCTATGCAATTAGGAGCCGAGCGGATTCGGCAGATTGTGCTATCTCTAAGGAATTTCTCTCGGTTGGATGAATCAGAGATGAAGCCTGTGGACATCCATGAGGGGCTGGAGAGTAGCCTACTAATTCTACAAAATCGCTTGAAGGAAAAGGGAAGTGGCCATGGGGCGATCGAAGTGGTCAAGGACTACGGCGATCTCCCCCGTATTGAGTGCTACGCAGGGCAACTGAATCAGGTGTTTATGAACATTCTGACCAATGCGATCGATCAACTTGAAGCCTACAATGCCCAACGATCGCCCGAAGAGATTTGGAAGCATCCCAGTCGCGTGACGATTCGGACAAAGGTCAGCCGACCGGATTATGTGACGATTCTGATTGCCGACAATGGCCCAGGCATTCCCCAAGCTTTACAAGCGCGGCTGTTTGATCCATTTTTCACGACTAAATCTGTGGGGCAAGGAACAGGTTTGGGGCTATCCATTAGCTACCAAATTGTGGCAGAGAAGCACGGTGGTTCACTTTGGTGTGTCTCGGAGCCAGGCAAAGGCGCTGAATTTTGGATTGAAATTCCCGTCCAGCAAGCAGGTAGACGATCGCCCCCTACAGGTTTAGCCCAAGACATTCACTTATTGCCTCCAGAAGCTCTGCCCTCTGATGTTTACTAAAATACTTCGGACAGTTCTTGTGGAGGTGCTGGAAACCCTATTGCACAGCCAGTATAGACCCTCACCGTTCGGCTGAGCGCTCACGTCGAAGCCTAAATCCCTCGCCCAAGAGGGGAGAGGGACTTCAATCCGGCTCCCCTACTAAATCTCGGACTTTTTCTAGAGAAGACTAAGGCTGTCGAAAAATGCCAAAAACGGTGGTGAAACCGTGTAAAAATGTGCTGTCCCCCACGGGGCCAATCTCACCATTACAAAAGAACCCACCGATCGGCACTTGGTTGACATAACGGCTAAATAAGTGCGAGTCGAAATCTGGCTCTCCATATAGCCCTTCGCCGCGCCCCAAGCAGGCAAACATAAATGCCCCCGCTGCCGAGGTTTCCCGTTCCTGGGCTTGGTAGCGCTGCAACAACATATCTAAGTCTTCCGCTGAGGCTTGGGCATCGCGGAGATGAAACTGGATGCGCTGTCCGGGTCGAATCCGATCGCCCACAGCAATCGCCCCATTGCGGGGATCAACGCCCAATAGCACCCGAATCAAAAAGTCTCCTTGCTCTAAGTTCTGCTTAAAGGAATTCCGCGCTACTCCTACGAATAAGGAGTTTTGGGCGAGGGCACGATCGGACTCACTCAGCGTGGGCAGCAGGTTCTGCAACGCTTCCAGAGGGGTGAGGGGTTTGGCCTTGGGATTGTCCTCATGTTCCTCTAGACTCAGCAGAATATTTCGTTCGCTTTCCATAACTTGAAACAGTTGTCCGATCGGGCGGCACCCCTGGGCGACGATCGCCTCAACGACAATATTGCCGCTTAAGGCAACGCCTACGGTTCCCTCTCGGTAAAGCTGGTAATCACAAAATAGTCCATTGCTATTCGATGCAGCCCCAGTGCTGGCCAACCCTCCTACCTTAATAGACTCTGGATAGGCAAAATCTAAGCCTTGCAGTAAGTCATTGATGTTAGACGAAAAGGGGTCAGACAGCAGAATGAACTGGGGATGCTCCGCCGCAGATACGCCAATCAAGTCCATCCACGTATCGGGTGAACTGTCTAGATCGGGGAGAGTATCGATGGGAATATGAAAGGTTTTGACCTCGACCCCTGGCAAATGGGCCAAGGTGAGACTGAGGGCGGGCTTTCCTTCCACTTCCTGGGCTAGCCCCGATCGCGCCATGCCGATCGTTCCCCCGCCACCACAGCCAATCAACATTGGCACATCCAGGTGTTCTTTCAGCAACGGCATTAAGCGCGGAAACTCGCTGGCAAAGGTAGACGAGATAAACACGATCGCCAAATCTGCCTTAAGTGACAGTAGTTTTTGGGCTTGCTCTGTCACTTCGGCAACGGCTGCCTCCAAGGAGGGGCGAGTGGAGAGAGCATTGACCCACTTCATCTGATCGATCGTTGATTTGACTGTATCCGCTTCCACCTAAACCTCCTCTGGGAACGTGCCTGCAACGGTCTTGCAAAAGTGTCGTAAATAGATGAATCACCTCAAGCTAAGGTTTTCACACAAACACCTTCCCAGAGAACGCTGTTGAAGTACCTAAACCTTGCTTAATTCTAGAAAAATTTTACGATGTATGCTGAAATACTGTGTTGCCGCGCCCCTGAGTCAAATGAGGCAAGGAAATTCAAGTTATTTGAGAATAACCCATCCGGCATTGGGACACTTAAGCAAAGACCGTTATGGATGGCGATCGAGAACATTGAGCATCATGAGCAGCGATCGATGCAAACCCAGATAGATAACATTCCTGCTCTATAAACATTAACCAGTTTCAACAGTTGAAGCGGTAGAAGCGTCAGGTTACCTCATCTCCGCCATAATTCCACCCAAGCTATACCCCAGATCTATTTTCCCGCAGGAAAACGAACAAAACTTAGTAGATTTGCCCTCACTCAAATTTTGCCCAAAGTGCTGTAGTTGATCTGGTCATAACAGCAGCCAACTATTGGCTGGATAGGGAGCCAGCGCTGGCTTGCTGACTATACATTGCCCGCAACACCACGGCGGGATCGACCCATTTACCCGAATATTTCAGTCCCCAGTGCAAATGAGGCCCGGTAGTCCGCCCTGTCATGCCGACGCGCCCAATTCTAGCCCCCGCAGGAATCCGTTGACCTTCCGTAATTTGGATGCCACCCGTGCGATCGACCAACGTGCGATTCCCGTTAATCGACTCCACGCGTCCTCCCATGTGGCAATAGACGTGCGTCCACTGCCCCGATTGCATAATCACTGAGGTGCCACAGTTTGTACCATCCGATACTTCCAGCACCGAGCCAGACCACCAATTGCGGACATAGCTGCCTTCAGGAGCGGCCATATCTAAGCCGTGGTGAAATTCTTGACCAGGATTCCCATCGGGAGACCCCCGATAGCCAAAGGGAGATGTGTAGGCTTGAAAGTTCTCCACTGGGAAAGAAGCTCCCTGCCAAGCTCCACGCGTTGCGACTTGACGGGTTGTGACTTCTAATGCGCTGGTATTTGTGTAAATTCCTAGCCCCAGAACCAATAGAAAGCTCAACCCTGCCAGCAAAAGTGTTTGGCTCCAGAGAGAAAAATTTTTTCTAACCAGTGATAATATAGACACGCAATTTCTACTCCTCTAAATCACTTAGCTAAATCAATAAGCTTGTTATCAGTGCCAGCGATCGAAAATCAGTGCAGACTCTATGTGATGCTTTGAGGCTACTTTCTGGCTCCGATCGGATTAATCCGTAAAGCGTCATCCGCAAACATGTTACTCCAGGTTAGGGTCTTGTCAAGCTCAGTGTTGATCTAAGCCGTATCGCTGGAACCTAAATATTCAGGCGAGTCGCGATCAAGAAAACAGGAGACCCGTAACATTTAGATCAATAGACACTCTCTATAATGGATGATCTGGGTTAAAACTCGTCATGGTTTTGTTTAAACCACTCTATTACAGCGCTATAAATCGGGAGTCTATCATCTGTGGTCGCACACGTATCCGGCAGTTCCTACGAAGCTCAAACGCAGACGATCGCCAAGCAGCTTTTGTCAGACACTAGAGAAAATCGTTCCTTCCTGTCCCAAATGCGCGACCAAATGCGTTGGGACGACAAGCTTTTGGGCTGGGCGATGGCGAATCCGGGCTTGCGGGTTCAACTCTTTCGCTTCATCGACTGTCTGCCAGCGCTGCGTAGTAAGGCAGAGATTGCCCGTCACCTGCAAGAATACTTGGGAGATGCATCGGTGGAATTGCCGGGAGCGCTGAAGGGGTTGCTAGGCTTTGCCAATCCTGATTCCCTGCCTGGACAAGTGGCCGCAACCACGGTTTCGACAGCAGTGGAAACTCTGGCGCACAAATATATTTCCGGTGAGACCACGCCCCAAGTGATCAAGACGATCGAACGCCTACGCAAGGAAAAAATGGGCTTCACGATCGACCTCCTAGGGGAAGCCGTGATCACCGAAGCCGAGGCACAATCCTACTTTGACCGATATTCCGACTTGATTACGCAACTCACTCAAGCGGCGAAGCAGTGGTCTACCGTAGGGCAAATTGACCAAGCCGATGGGGAGTTGTTGCCCAAGGTGCAGGTTTCTGTGAAGCTGACGGCGTTTTACTCCCAGTTTGACCCGATGGATGTGCAGGGGAGTCAAGACAGGGTGAGCGATCGGATTCGCCTACTTTTGCGCCATGCCAAAACCGCTGGGGCGGCGGTGCATTTCGACATGGAGCAGTATGAGTACAAAAATTTGACCTTGGCAATTTTGCAGCAAATCTTGATGGAGGAGGAGTTCCGCGATCGAACGGACATTGGTGTCACACTCCAAGCCTATCTACGGGATGCAGAATCGGATTTGCAAGGTTTGGTGGCGTGGGCTAAGCAGCGCAGTTGTCCCATCACTGTCCGGCTGGTGAAAGGAGCCTATTGGGATCAGGAAACCATTAAAGCCGCGCAAAAAGACTGGCAACAACCCGTTTTTAGTCAAAAGGCTTCGACGGATGCCAATTTTGAGCGACTGACGCAAATTCTGCTGGAGAACCACCAACATGTCTATGTGGCGATCGGTAGCCACAACGTCCGCTCCCAAGCCCATGCGATCGCCATTGCCCAAGAACTGAAGGTGCCCCGCCGCAATTTCGAGCTGCAAGTCCTTTATGGCATGGCGGATAAGTTGGGCAAAGCGTTGGTCGATCGGGGGTATCGCGTTCGGGTCTATTGTCCTTACGGGGAATTGATCCCCGGCATGTCCTACTTAATTCGTCGGTTGCTAGAAAACACCGCCAACAGTTCGTTCCTACGCCAAAATCTAGAGGAGCGTCCGGTTGAGGAGTTGCTGGCGATCCCCACGATGGAAAGCACTACGACTCCCCTTCCCGGCAGCACGGGATTTCACAACATTGCCGATACGGACTATGCCGACATAGCCCAACGGGAACCCGCTTTGGACGCAATCCGATCGGTGCGAGGGCAACTCGGCAAAACCTATCAGCCCTTGGTCAATGGGGAATACATTGCCACGGAAGCCTATATTGATTCCCTCAATCCTTCTGATCCCACGGAGCAGATTGGCCGGATTGGCCAAATTAGCGTCGAGCAGGCAGAGCAGGCAATTCAAGCCGCCAAAGCTGCGTTTCCTGGCTGGCAAAAGACTCCGGCAACACAACGGGCGGCGATCGTGCGACGGGCAGGAGACTTGGCAACCCAACGGCGACAAGAACTGGCAGCGTGGATTGTGTTGGAAACCGGGAAACCGTTGCGGGAAGCGGATGGCGAGGTGTCTGAGGCGATCGATTTCTGCCACTACTATGCCGATGAAATGGAACGGCTGGATCAGGGCTATGCCTACGACATCGCTGGGGAAACCAATCGGTATCGCTATTTCCCTAGGGGTATTGTGGTGGTGATTTCTCCCTGGAACTTTCCGCTGGCAATCCCGATGGGGATGACGATCGCGGCACTGGTCACGGGCAATTGCACCCTGTTGAAACCAGCCGAACCCGCGACCGTGATTGCCGCAAAAATCACCGAAATCCTGGTGGATGCGGGAATTCCTAAAGGGGTGTTTCAGTACGTTCCGGGGCGGGGATCAACGGTGGGAGCGCATATGGTGAAGCATCCCGATGTGCAGATGATTACCTTCACAGGTTCCCAGGAAGTCGGGAGCCGCATTTACGCAGAGGCGGCGGTGCTGCAACCAGGGCAACGGCATTTGAAGCGAGTGGTGGCCGAGATGGGCGGCAAAAACGGCATCATTGTAGACGAGAGCGCTGACTTAGATCAGGCGGTGCAGGGTGTGGTGCAATCTGCGTTTGGCTACAGCGGTCAAAAATGCTCTGCCTGTTCGCGGGTGATTGTGCTGGATGCCATCTACGACACGTTTGTGGAACGATTGGTGGAGGCGACCCGATCGCTGAACGTTGGACGTGCCGACAAACCCAGTACGCAAGTTGGTCCAGTCATCGATCGCGCCTCCAGGGATCGGATTCGGGGCTACATTGAAACAGGACGCACCGAAGCAGAATTACTGCTGGAAATGCCCAGTCCTGAAGGCGGCTACTTTGTGGGCCCAACAATCTTTGCGGCTGCTTCGCCCCAGGTGACGATCGCCCAAGAGGAAATTTTCGGCCCGGTGCTGACGGTGCTGCGGGCAAAACATTTCTCAGACGCGATTTCGATCGCCAACTCTACGCTCTTTGGACTCACGGGCGGACTCTACTCCCGCACTCCCTCCCACATTGAGCAGGCGCAGGCTGAGTTTGAAGTCGGCAATCTCTACATCAATCGCAGCATCACCGGGGCGATCGTGGCTCGGCAACCCTTCGGTGGCTTTAAGCTCTCTGGCGTGGGTTCTAAGGCGGGCGGCCCCGATTACTTGCTCCAGTTTCTCGAACCCCGCGTGGTTACTGAAAACATTCAGCGCCAAGGGTTTGCCCCGATCGCGGGTCTGGACTGAGGGACGGTGGTCTTGTAGTTGGGGGCATTTCAGTCAAGTTGCCTATGCTGTAGCCCTCTCAACTTGCGGCTCAGACGATACTGGATCAAAGTGCAACACAATGATCTGCTCTGGACGTAACCCTAGAGACTCGTAAGTGCGTCCATTTCGATCGCTGAATTCAACTTCAAACGCGGCCCCCTTCGCTAATATCTCAACCACTGTTCCAACCTGTCCCCGCCATAAATTGTATTGAGGCAGATCGATCATCAAGGCTATAACATCTAACAACTTAGCCGTATTGTTGCTTATGCTAACAGCCTTAATAATTACAGAGGATAATAGGTCGTTAATTTTGGTATCTCCGAACTAGGCTCGATGATCCAGCCGCTCCGAGGCTCATGGAATAAACAATCTACCTGCTCCCATGTAGTCTTGAATATCGATCACAATCTCTACAAGCCTCTCTACACAGCGCTCTCGATAATTATATTTGTTCACCCGATCGGGATCAGCGATCGTGACAATGGGAAATGAAGTCGAACTATTTTCCTCACGCATCACCTCCTCCAGCGAATCTTTACCCTTTGCATTCCGGTTTGCTGTCAGCAAAAGCATCCCATTGGTTTGGGTAAATCTCCAAACAACTCGATCGCTGTTATCTGCGGATAAACCGATCACTTCAAATGTGATTAATCAAATGGGAGCGAGATCTAACCATCCTCCAGTCATAAGACTTCCAGCAAGTAGGATTGCCTGACGATTCAGATTGTAATCAGCCAGTACAATCATTGCTTTTCGGCTTGCCGCTGCGCTCTCCGTGCTTGCAGCTTAGCTCTAACAGCTTCATATCCCGGACGGGGTGGAGCAACGGCAATCTGGGCAAAGCGTTCGCGGTTCTGCTCCTCCCAATACTGGCGGGTTTCTACTGCTGTTTTCAAGATTTCCTGATACTCTGCTTCTACTTCTGCCTGATGTACCTCAATGTAGGAAAGAGCCGCATGAATCTGTCTATCTGTAAGGTCAAATGTATCCTGAATAAACCTGGGTGGATACTGAGCTTGAAGATGAGCCAAAATATCGTAGAGAGTAATACGTGTACCTGCGATCGACAATCCCCGTTCTGTACGAGCGATCGTAGCTTTTTCATTAGATGTTGAAGTCATAGCCGCAACCTCCTAAAAATCAACTTCATCCTAACTGTGAACAAAAAAGAGTTAGGTAAACGCTGGAATTAAACAGCATTCGACATTCTACTAGCTTGAATCTCACGGATTTTTTCAGTGCAGACCATTTTGATCCAATCCTGACGATCGATCTTTTGTAGTTGGCACTCTGCATCAATATTCCGCAACA